>CAZTMN010000124.1:0-9276 GCA_964615275.1 uncultured Beijerinckia sp.
CAGGTTGTTCACGTAGCCGAACATGTTGGCGAGCGGCACCATGGCCGACACCACGTTGGCGTTGCCGCGCATGTCCTGACCCTGGATCTGCCCGCGACGGGAGTTCAGGTCGCCGATGACCGACCCGGTATATTCTTCCGGGGTAACGACCTCGACCTTCATGATCGGCTCGAGCAAAACGCTGCCCGCCTTCTGCAACGCCTCGCGCAAACCCGCACGCGCCGCGATTTCGAACGCCAGCGCCGATGAATCGACCTCGTGATAAGCGCCGTCGACCAGCGTCACCTTCAGATCGACAACCGGGAAGCCGGCAAGAACACCAGCACCGAGAACCGATTCAAGACCCTTCTCAACGCCTGGGATATAATCCTTGGGAACCGCGCCGCCGACGATCTTCGACTCAAAGCTGAAGCCCGCGCCGGGCTCGTTCGGCTCGACAACAAACTTGACCCGCGCGAACTGACCCGATCCACCGGACTGTTTCTTGTGGGTGTAGTCGTGCTCGACCATGCGGGTGATCTTTTCGCGATACGCAACCTGCGGCGCACCAACATTCACATCGACCTTGTGCTGGCGCTTGAGAATGTCGATCTTGATATCGAGATGCAGCTCACCCATGCCCTTGATGATCGTCTGGCCGGATTCCATGTCGGTCGCAACCCGGAAGGATGGATCCTCGTTCGCCAGCTTGATGAGCGCAGTGGTCATCTTTTCCTGGTCGGCCTTGGTCTTTGGCTCGACGGCCATTTCGATAACCGGATCCGGGAAATCCATCTTTTCCAGGATGACCGGCTTGTTCGGATCGCACAGCGTCTCGCCGGTGCGAGTATCCTTCAAGCCAACCAGCGCAACAATGTCGCCGGAGTAGGCTTCCGAAAGTTCCTCACGATTGTTGGCGTGCATCAGCACCATGCGCCCGGCCCGCTCGTTCTTGTCGCGGGTCGAATTCAGCAGCGCCTGACCTTTTGACAGCGTGCCGGAATAAATGCGCGCGAATGTCAGGATACCGTACGGGTCGTCCATGATCTTGAATGCCAGGATCGACAGCGGCTGGTCGTCGCCGGCCAGGCGCATGACTTCCTCGCCGGTCTTGTAATCCACGCCCCTGATGCCGCCGCGATCCAGCGGCGTCGGCAAATAGTCGACAACCGCATCAAGCAACGGCTGCACACCCTTGTTCTTGAAGGCCGAACCGCACAGCACCGGGAAGAACGCAGACGTCAGAACCGCCTTGCGGATCAGCTTCTTCAGCGTTTCTTCATCAGGCTCGTTACCTTCCAGGTATGCTTCCATCGCGTCGTCGTCCATTTCGACAGCCGCTTCGATCATCAACTGGCGGTATTCATTGGCTTTGTCGACGAGATCGGCAGGAATGTCAGCATCGTGGAACTTGGCGCCGAGGGATTCCTCTTCCCAAACCACGGCCCGCATCCGCACCAGGTCGACGATGCCCTTGAAATCGTTTTCAGCGCCGATCGGGATCTGAATTGCGACGGGGCGCGCGCCAAGACGGCTTACGATATCTTCCAGGCACTTGAAAAAATCAGCGCCGGTTTTGTCCATCTTGTTTGCGAACACAATGCGCGGCACTTCGTAACGGTCGGCCTGGCGCCACACGGTTTCCGTCTGCGGTTCAACGCCCTGGTTGGAATCAAGCACTGCAACCGCGCCATCAAGAACGCGCAGCGAGCGCTCGACCTCAATCGTGAAATCCACGTGTCCGGGGGTATCGATGATGTTCAGGCGCTTGCCGTTCCACATCGCCGTGGTGGCCGCGGAGGTAATCGTGATGCCACGTTCCTGCTCCTGCTCCATGAAATCCATGGTCGCAGCGCCATCATGCACTTCGCCGATCTTGTGGCTCTTGCCGGTGTAGTAAAGAATGCGCTCGGTCGTTGTCGTCTTGCCAGCATCGATGTGCGCCATGATGCCGAAATTGCGATAATCTTCCAAAGCAAATTGTCTGGGCATGTCCGTGTCCTCGTTGGCGGTGCGCTCAGCGCCCTGCAACAGATCCTTACTCAAACTACCAGCGGTAATGGGCGAATGCGCGATTGGCCTCGGCCATGCGATGGGTGTCTTCCCGCTTTTTCACAGCACTGCCGCGATTGCTTGCCGCATCCATCAATTCAGCCGACAGCCGGTCCCGCATGGTGCGGTCATTGCGACCTCGCGCGGCTGAAATAATCCAGCGGATCGCCAGCGCCTGCCGGCGCTCGGTCCGAACCTCCACTGGTACCTGGTAGGTGGCGCCGCCAACGCGCCGCGACCGCACCTCGATCGCGGGAGAAACGTTTTCAAGCGCTTGCCGGAACACCTGCAGCGGATCGGTCCGCATCTTGGATTCGATTTCGTCGAAAGCCCCATAGACAATCTGCTCGGCAACCGACTTCTTGCCGGCGAGCATGATCGAATTCATGAATTTCGCGACCACCTCATCGCCAAACTTGGCGTCTGGAATGATCTCGCGTTTTTCTGCTCTGTGACGGCGGGACATTTCTTTATCCTTGCATCTTGCTCAATCCGCGGCTCCGGCGCCAGCGGTTGCAATCCTTGTTCGATCAAACCTATTTCGGCCGCTTGGCCCCGTATTTCGAGCGGCGCTGCTTGCGATCCTTGACGCCCTGGGTGTCGAGAACACCGCGCAGGATGTGATAGCGCACGCCGGGCAGATCCTTCACGCGGCCGCCACGGATCATGACTACCGAGTGCTCCTGCAGGTTGTGGCCTTCACCAGGGATATATCCGATGACCTCATATCCGTTGGTAAGGCGGATCTTGGCGACCTTGCGCAGGGCGGAATTCGGCTTTTTCGGCGTCGTCGTATAGACGCGCGTGCAAACGCCGCGCTTCTGCGGACATGCCTCCATGTGGCGTGCTTTTTCGCGATATACCTTCGGCGACCGTGGCTTGCGGATCAGCTGGCTAATTGTCGGCATTCTGGCCCTTCCCGGTCAGGGTCCGCATTCCGGCGCCCTGATCAGATGTTCAATGTCATCTGGAAACCCTGTCTGCGCAGGCTTTCCACTGGCAGTTCCGCTTTTGGCGGAACCAAATTCGCGTATCCGGCAATCCGGCGGCGCCCCGCTCATCCGGGAATTGCACCGCCCAATGGCAAAATTCACCTAAATGCTTGATATCGGACAAAACAAACACGCGCCTTCGGCTCATTCGGTGAGCATCCGGCGCTTGCATGCAGAGGATCACGGACTATTATTCGTCGCCCGCGTTCTTGCCATCAGGGGATCCGGCTAAGTTCGCCGGCCCGAATGTGTCTCAAGTGACATTTAGGTGAACTCGTCAGCGTTTAGACCTTCTGGTTCTGCGCAAGGCGCGCGGAAACGTTAAGGTCTACTGCCTGTCGAATACGGCGTTGTCTTTATGCGCAAGCCATGGACACGTCAACCCCTTTTTTGCAATGCAAAAGTTATTGATTTGATTCTGGTTACCCGTGCCGGGCAAAACCCGCGCCGGCCGTTATTTTGCCGGCAATTCGCGGATTGCCAGTACACAATGCAACAGCTGGCCATTGCCGGTGTCACCGTCCGGGCAGATCGCCCGCAACTCAACCTCGCGGCCAGGCAAGGAGATGATCTCGCGTGCCGGCCTTGCGGCAAAGGCCATGTTGAAAAGCCGGTCTAGCGCGGCCCGGATTTCCGTATTGGTGCCGGCGAGGTGGTCGGAGAAAAAACTGATTGCCCCGGAGGTTAGCGATCTGGCCCGCTCGCTGGCGAAAAGAACTGAACCCTGCTTGCTGATCAGGACAGCTCCCATTTCCAGCATTTCGAGCATATCCGCCATTCCACGCGCCTGCGCACGGGCGAGCATGGGATTCACGAGCTGTTCGAACCCCGTGCAGCGGGCCCCGGAATTCCGCTCCAGTCCATCGCGCCGCGCCGGTTGCCGGCCATTTTCCATCTCGAAGCTCATTTCGCCCCTACCTGTTGCAGGCGGTTCTGGCCGATCGCGCGCGGCCGCCCAACCCGTCACCGAATGTGCGTTTTTGCACCAGGTACAGATTTTCACGGGCCGCATTATCCCGATGTGCGCCAGCGCACAGCCGATCGTATCCGGGGCCTCTCCACAAGCCCCCGGTAAAAACGGAGCGCAATACACAGCCAGTTGACGCGCGTATGGTCTGCCGCCAATCTGTCGCCAATCCGGAGCGGAAACTCAACCGCAACCGGGACATCAGCCGCAACGGCCGTGCCCATTGCAACATGGCCGCAGTTCGGCGAACCAGGGAGACCGAAATGAAACTCAACCGTATCATGCTGGCGTGCGCACTATCCGGATTGGCGCTATCAACCGGTGGCAGCGCGGCCCTGGCCCAAAAGGCCAAGGTTGCGAAGATCAAGGGCACCTACGCCATTGCAACATTGCGTCCGGGAACCAGCTTCAATGCTACCGCTGCAGGCATCGCGCGCCTGATCAACAAGCATTCCGGCGCTCGCGCCCGCCTGCGCGTCGTGGGTTCCTTCCTGGAAGACATCATTGGCCGCAAGGAAACACCGCTCGGCCTCAATTCAAGCCCGAACGCTTACGACGCCTACATGGGGCGTAACCTCTACAAGGGCCGCGCCATCAAGAACCTGCGCAACATAGTACTCGGCCCCATCCTCTTTGGATCGCTCATGGCCAAGAAATCGTCTGGCATGAAGACGGTGGCCGACCTCAAGGGCAAACGCGTTCCCGGCGGATTCAAGGGCGCGCCTGTCTTCCTCGACGACATCAAGGTACTGCTGTCGACAGCAGGGCTGACATACAAGGACCTCAAGGAAGTACCGGTTTCGGGCATCCGCGAGAACTACCAGGCGTTCATGAATGGTCTGACCGACGTTGCCAACGCATCGCTGGGCTCAGGGGTCGTCAATCAGGCCGACGCCAAACACGGCGGCGTGCGTTTCCTGTCGCTCCCCAATCGTCCGGACCTGGCCAAGATCATGGCCGATGTGAAGCCTGGCTTTTATCCCTATCATCACAAGAAGGGCTCCTACACGGGCATCGACGGCGATACGATCACCTGGGCGAAAGACATCATGCTGAACTGCCACACCGATGTTTCAGACGAGGTCGTATATCAGATTGCCCGCGTTCTCTGGGAAAACGTCCGCCAGCTGGACGGTTCGCACCCCGCCATGCCGACCTGGACGAAAGCCTCGATGGTTTCCGACCGGAACACGATTCCGGTTCACAACGGTGCGGTAAAGTTCTTCAAGGACATCGGCAAGTGGACGCCGGCGCGTGAGGCCCGGCAAAAAGCGCTCCTCGCCGGCAAGGGGTAATGCCTACAATACAATCAAAGACCCGGGCGGAACGCCGTCCGGGTCAAGCTCTGGTAATTCAGGCGTTGAATTGGACAAGTCCCGGGTATGTGACGATGCCGCAGGATCGTCACGCTACACGGGCTGGTTCAAACCGCGTTTCCGGACAAGCTGCAACTGATCGCAATTTCCGGAACCATCCTGGATCAGTCTCACATCAGCCACGGTCCCGCACATGTCCGAACCCGAGATTTCCCGCACCCGCAAATTACCAACGGGTGTATCAGGCCTCCTGAACGCCGCCGGCTTCGTGCTCGTCGTTTGCGGCCTCCTCTATGCACTGCAGGCACCGCTTTTACTGAGCAACCACGACACATTCCGGGCGATCGTGGGAAACTGGTTCGCCGGCCAATTGGCCAATCTGCTGATCCAGCAATTCTACGGACTGGTAATGGCGATATCGCTGTTCACCGCCTTCATGCTGTTTCCCATGCGCGCTTCCAGCCCGCGCGATTATGTACCCTGGTACGATTACGTTTTGGGTATCGCCGGCGCTGCTGCGGGTTTTTACGTGATGCTGTTCTACCAGGAACTCGCAGTCCACCTGTCCGACATCCTTTGGCACAAGGTGATGTTTGGCGCCATCGCAACCATACTGACCATCGAAGCGACCCGGCGGATATTCGGCTGGATATTACCGATCATAGCGGCGCTTTTCATCCTTTACGCCGCCTATGCCAATTACATGCCCGGCATGTTGCAAACCAATCCGGTACCCTGGAATCGCCTGGCCGTTGATTTGCTGTTTTCCGATCAGGGTATGCTCGGCTTCATCATGCAAATATTGGCGACCATCGTACTTGTATTTGTCGTTTTTGGATCGCTGCTGTTTGCGATGGGCGGCGGCACGCTGTTTACCGACCTGGCCACTGCGGCAATGGGAAAATACCGCGGCGGGCCGGCAAAGGTCGCAGTTGTCGGTTCCGCCTTCTTTGGCTCGATTTCCAACTCAGCAGTCGCCAATGTCGTGATTACCGGTTCGGTGACCATCCCGATGATGAAGCGTATCGGCTACCGCTCGACCGTGGCCGGCGCCATTGAAGCAACCGCCTCCACTGGCGGCCTCGTCACTCCGCCTGTTATGAGCGCTGTCGCCTTCGTCATGGCTGAATACCTGCAAATGCCATACGGGCAGGTGGTCATTGCTGCCGCGATTCCCGCAATTTTGTATTACGGAGCCCTGCTCTTGCAGGTCGACCTTGAAGCCGGGAAGACCGGAATGAAAGGCCTGCCGCCGGAGGATATTCCAAATGCATGGGATGTTCTGAAAAAGGGCTGGGCGTTCCTCCTGCCCCTGCCTGTTTTGATCTACACGCTGGTGTGGCTGCTGTGGCAACCGGAAAAGGCCGGCGCCTTCGCCATCCTGTTATTGCTGGTTTGCGGCTATTGGTACGTCCGCGACAAACCTTGGAAGTGGTGGTACGGTATCGTTGCCGGCGCAGGCGTACAGGTGACCGAGATAATCATCGTCGGCTTGCTGGTCGGCATTATTCTTGGCGCCTCGTCCATGACCGGCCTCAGTTTCACCCTGACCGAACCGTTGATCTATATCGGCGAGATCAGCACGATATTGCTGCTTGTATCGACCGCGATCATCAGCCTGATACTTGGCATGGGCCTGCCTGGCATTGCCATCTACTTCATGCAGGTCGCGCTGATCGTGCCGGCGCTGGTTGAATTCGGCATCGTCAAAGTCGCAGCGCACTTTTTCATTTTCTACTACGGCGTATTCTCTCTGATCACGCCGCCTGTAGCAGTTGCGGCAATGGCGGCATCAACGATCGCCAAGTCTTCGCCCTGGGATACCGGCGTTGAAGCATGCAAGATGGGTATCGTTGCATTCATCGTACCTTTCGTCTTCGTCTTCTCTCCGTCGCTGCTGGCGCAAGGCCCGCTCTGGCTGATACTGACGAACTTCTGCTCTGCGGCGTTCGGCGTGTTCGCCATCGCTATATCCATGCGCGGCTTCTTCATGGCTGGCGTCAACGGCCTCAACCGGCTGCTGTTCTTCGCCGGCGCAATAGGCCTGTTCCTGCCGGTCGACGGCCACGGCGCGCTCGTCTTTGTCAATATCGGCGCGGCATTGCTCGTGGCGCTGTTGACCTATTTGAATGTCTTGAAGGGGCGCGGCGCAGCACCACCGCAACAGGCGCAGCCTGCATAAGCAGCAGGGTCCGGTTCAACCCTCTGCGTGCAAATGAATTCATTCGAACGCGCCAAGCCGGTTGATCCCAAATCCGCTCGCATAAAAAAGGCCGCCCAATGGGCGGCCTTTCTTGTAATTCGTGCTGTCGATTACTCGCCCGGCTCCGGCACCGGCAATTGCGGTGCATCCGCAGGCGCTTCGCTGGCCGCGTTGGCAAGCGATGCGGCCTCGCGCTGCTCGATAATCATCTCGTCGCGCGTTGTCGCAATCTTGCGCATCTTGCTCATGGCAGCGCCCGTGCCAGCCGGGATCAAGCGACCGACAATGACGTTTTCCTTGAGGCCTTCCAGCGTGTCCTGCTTGCCGTTGACAGCAGCCTCGGTAAGCACGCGGGTCGTCTCCTGGAAAGATGCCGCCGAGATGAACGAGCGTGTCTGCAGGCTCGCCTTGGTGATGCCGAGCAGTACGGGCGTGCCTGTCGCGGGTTTGCGGCCTTCGGCCTCCGCCCGCTCGTTGGCCTCTTCCATCTCGATACGGTCGACCTGGTCTCCGGGCAGGAACTCCGTTTCACCCGGATCGGTAATGTCGACCTTTTGCAGCATCTGGCGGACAATCACTTCAATGTGCTTGTCGTTGATATGCACGCCCTGCAACCGGTAGACTTCCTGGATTTCGTTGACCAGGTAGGCTGCCAGTTCCTCGACGCCCTTGATCGCCAGAATGTCGTGCGGCGCCGGATTGCCGTCGACGATGTAGTCGCCCTTTTCGATCACATCGCCATCTTGCAGATGGATGTGCTTGCCCTTGGGAACGAGGTAGTCGACAGGATCGGCCCCCTCTTCCTGCGGAACGATCGAAATGCGTTGCTTGTTCTTGTAGTCACGGCCGAACTGCACAGTGCCCGAGATTTCCGCAATGATCGCATGATCCTTCGGACGGCGCGCTTCGAACAATTCCGCAACCCGTGGCAGACCACCGGTGATATCGCGCGTCTTGGCCGATTCCAGCGGAATACGGGCAATCGTATCACCCGCTTTCACTTTGCCGCCCGGTTCGACTGCAATAATACCTTCGACAGGCAGCAGGTAGCGGGCATCGCCGCCGCGCGGAAGTTTGGTGACTTCACCCTTGGCGTCATTGACAACGATCGCCGGCTTGAGCGAAGCGGACCGCTGATTCAACCGCCAGTCCATCACCATACGCTTGGTGATGCCGGTTGCCTCATCAGCCGTCTCGGCCATCGACTGGCCTTCGACCAGGTCTTCAAAGCCGGCCACACCGTCAACCTCGGTCAGGATCGCCCGGGTGAAGGGGTCCCATTCGGCAATGCGCTGGCCGCGCTTGATATCATCGCCCTCATCCACGCGCAGTTTTGCACCCTGCTGGATACGATGAACCGCGCGCTCCGACCCATCCGGTCCCAGAACGATGACCGCCATGTTGCGGCCCATCGCGATCAGGTCGCCCTCCGAGTTCTTGGCAACGTAGCGATTGCGGATCGTTACCTTGCCCTCGAAGTTCGATTCCAGATAGGAATTGTCGGCAATCTGCGCAGCGCCGCCGATGTGGAACGTCCGCATCGTAAGCTGCGTTCCCGGTTCACCGATCGACTGCGCGGCGATAACGCCCACGGCTTCACCCATGTTGACCGTGGTTCCGCGGGCCAAATCACGTCCGTAACACGCGCCACATACGCCGTTCTTGGCCTCGCAAGTGAGCACTGAGCGGATCTTGATCTCGCTGACACCCGATTGCTCGACCTTGTCGACGTGTTCTTCCTCGATCATCGTCCCGGCCTCGACCAGG
>CAZTMN010000125.1:0-9040 GCA_964615275.1 uncultured Beijerinckia sp.
GAGCAAATGTCGTTAGTGGAGCACCCATAAATGCCGCAGGTTACCGCCCGCGCGGGCCGTGTCCAGCGACCCACGGCTAGCCGCTGGCGCGAACCCTGCCCACGCCACGCCGGCCAACCGGAAACGAGGTACCCGGCCCTGAAAACCACGCCATGCGTACGGGGGCTTGCAATTTCCGCCGCGCAATGTTCATTGCCGGTAACAGAGCAGCAGGGTGCCGGAAATGAACATCGTGGGAGTGGATATCGGTGGAACCTTCACCGACCTTGTCGGTTGCGTCGACGGGAAAATCGTTACCTCGAAAAGCTCTACAACACCGGCCGATCCAACGCGGGGCGCAGAGGACGTTCTGCGGCTCGCCAACTGCTCCCTGCCGGATATTGCCGAAGTTCTGCACGGCTCCACGACGGCTATCAACACGGTACTGGAACGCAGCGGCGCCCGCACCGCGCTGGTAACAACGCGCGGTTTCCGCGATGTCTACGCCATCGGGCGCGGCAATCGCATTGAGGCCTTCAACCTGTTTTTCCACCGGCCAAAACCGCTGGTGCCGCGCAACCTGACCTTCGAAATCACCGAACGCGTTACCCACATCGGCGCTATCCGCACGGCGCTGGATATTACGGAAGTGGAGCAACTTGCAGAGCAATTGACCGCACTGGATGTCGACGCCATCGCGGTGTGCTTCCTGCACTCCTACGCTAATCCCGAGCACGAGCGGATAGCCGGCGAAATATTGCGCAAGGCCAACCCCGGAGCTTTCATAACGCTCAGCCACGAAATATTGCGCGAATTTCGCGAATACGAACGTACGTCCACTACGGTCCTGAACGCCTATGTAGGGCCGCGCCTCAGCAATTACCTTGGCACCCTCGAAGATTTTCTGCGCGGCAACCGGTTCAGCGGCAACGTGCGGATCATGCGCTCCAACGGCGGCGTGATGTCGCTCGACCAGGCCAGGGTTCAGCCGGTGTCGATGATGGAATCGGGACCCGTTGCCGGGATGATCGGCGCCGGCCGCCTCGCCAAACATCTCGGCCTTGATCAGTGTATCGGGTTCGACATGGGCGGCACGACGGCCAAATCGAGCCTGATTACAAAGGGCGAACCGGCGATCGAGGAAGGCTACGTAATCGGCGAACACGCTTCAGGCCAGCCGATGCAATTGCCGGTCGTGGACATAGTCGAGGTCGGCAATGGCGGCGGGTCGATAGCCTGGGTCGACGACACGGGCGGCTTGCATGTTGGACCGCAGAGCGCTGGCGCCGACCCCGGCCCCGCCTGCTACGGCAAGGGTTCCGAAGTGCCGGTGGTTACCGACGCTGACCTGGTTCTTGGGCGCATCAACGGCGGACGTTTCCTCGGCGGCGCCATGGGGCTCGATAGCGAGGCGTCCAAACGCGCAATCGAGAAGCAGGTATCCGGGCCGCTGAAACTGCCGGTCGTTGAAGGGGCATTTGGCATAGCAACCATTTCCGATACGAATATGTCCCTGTCGGTGCGCGCCGTATCGGTCAACAAGGGCGTTGATCCGCGCGATACGGCAATGATCGCCTTCGGCGGCGCCGGTCCGCTACATGCGGTGTCGATAGCCCGGCAGATATTCATACCGAAAGTCGTCGTGCCGAAATTGCCCGGTACGTTTTCGGCGCTTGGAATGCTGATGGCTTCCTGGCGTCAGGATTTTGTCCAAACCCTGGTCGGGCGCCTTGGGCAGCTCGACGCTGCCCAGGTGACGCGGGTTTTTGAAGAATTGGGCAAAGCCGGGAAAGTCCAGATGGAGCGCGACGGAATATCCGGACAGGTTGCCGATTTCCGTTTCTTTGCGGACCTTCGCTACGTCGGCCAGGAACACGCATTGCCGATCCCGGTTTCAGGACCTGAAATGCTGACCGGCGACACAGCCAGGGTCCGGGAATTGTTCAACGTCGAACACGATTTGCGTTATGGCCAGTCGGCGACGGAAGAACAGATGGAAGTCGTCAACCTGCGCCTGGTCGTGACCGCCGCGCGCGAGGATACTGTCGCCGAGGACTGGCTGGCGCAGGACTGGGAACCGGAGGGCGAAGCAGGAGAAACGTCCCGGGAGGTGGTCTACGACGACCCAGCCCATCCGGTAACGGCACGCGTCTTTTGGCGCCCTGCACTGCCGGCGGGTTTCACCCTGACCGGTCCGGCGGTCATAGAAGAACCAAATTCAACCATCCTCATTCATCCCGGCGACGAGGTGACGGTCACCAAGGCCGGGCACCTGATCATCGATATCGCCAATCAAGGGTGAGCACCATGACCAACGCTGCCGAAGCCCATCCGATTACCGTCGAAGTTGTGCGCAATTCGATCGTCGCCTACGCCGACGAAATGGCCAATGCATTGTGCAAGGCCGCTTACAACATGATGATCTACGAGGTGCGCGATTTCTGCTGCGGGTTGATCGACACGCAGGGCCGGATGATTTCGCAAAATCGCGGTGGTTTGCCTATCTTTCTCGCCGATCTTGGCATAGCCGTTGAAGATGGCATCGCGCGATACGGGCTCGACGGTTTCAAGCCCGGCGATATCATGATCATGAACCACGGCGAGGTCTGCGGCCAGCATCTCAACAACGTCGTGATCTACGCGCCGTGTTTTTTCGAAGGTGAAATCGTCGGCTTTGCCGCCAGCCGCGCCCATTGGGTCGATATCGGCGGCATGCGGATCGGTTTCGGATCTTCCGCGACAACCGAGATTTTCGCCGAGGGCATTCAGATGCGTTCGCTGAAAATCTACGAGGAAGGCAAGCGCAACGAAACCTTGTGGCAGATCATCAACGACAACCTGAGATTTCCCGAGGCAGCGCTCGGCGACATGCGCGCCCAGATCGCCTGCTGCCAGCTCGGCGCCAGGCGCTATGGCGAGTTGTTGGGGCGCTATGGCCGTGCAACGGTTGAGGCCTGCATCGATCGCGTCTGGGAACAGGCCGACCAGGCGGTGCGCAACGTTGTCCGCGACATTCCCGATGGCACTTACACCGCGGAAAGCCAGCTGGATAACGACGGCCGCAACCTGGAACAGCCGATCCGGATCAAGGTCACGATCACCGTCAAGGGCGATGTGTTCCAGGTCGATTTTTCCGAGATGAACCCGCAAACCGCAAGCCCGCTGAATTCCGGCATATCCGGTGGCATTGCCGCGGCACGGGTCGCCTTCAAGGCGCTCACATCGCCGGAACTCGATGTCAACGAGGGCTGTTTCCGGGCGCTTGATGTCATCATCCCGGAAGGCACGATCGTCAGCGCCAAACCGGGCGCCGCCATCGGCCTGTGGTCGATTGCGCTGCCGACGACCATCGACACCATACTCAAGGCGCTTGCTCCTGCGTTGCCCGAAATGGTTCCCGCAGCCCACAAGGGCGACATGGGCGGCTGCTCGTTTTACGGCTTTCGCGAAGACGGCAGCCGCTTCCTGCTGCTCAACATATTTGGCGGCGGATGGGGCGGGCGGCCGGCCGAGGATGGCGAAGACGCCAGTGTCTCGGTGTGTCAGGGCGACGTGCGCAATTCGCCCGTCGAACTGCAGGAAATACGATACCCTGTGCTGGTCGAAGAACATGCCTTGCGCGATGATTCCGGCGGCCCGGGGAAATATCGCGGTGGGCTCGGCGTAAACATTTCCTACCGCGTGCTGGTCCCCTGCAAGGTAACCATCAACAACGAACGCACCCGCATGCCGCCCTGGGGCGTCCACGGCGGTGGCGAGGCAGCGCACAACGACGCCGTAATCGCGTTCGGCAATGGCGAACAACGCCACGTCAAGAAGGGCACGGAAATCCAGCTCTCAAAGGATGATGTTGTCCATTTCTCGACTGCTGGAGGCGGCGGCTACGGCGATCCTGCAGCGCGCTCGCAACAAGCCGTCGCCAACGACCTTGCGCAAGGCTATATATCAGCCGCGACCGCCAAGAAATACTATGCCTACACCGCAAGCGCGGCGGCGCAATAGGGAGAGCACCGATGGCTGGCAATGCGGCGAACATGAGCGGCGGCAGCACATTGCAAAAGGCCCGCACGGAAGCCCTGCGCGAAGCAATGGCCCGCGAAAAAATCGATGTCCTGGTCTTGATGGGCAACAACTGGCACGCCGATTACCTGCGTTACGGCACCGATTTCGGCATCCAGGAAGGTCAGGGCATCGCCCTTGTCCGCGCCGATGGCAGCA
The DNA here is from genome assembly GCA_964615275.1 of uncultured Beijerinckia sp. GTDB lineage: Bacteria > Pseudomonadota > Alphaproteobacteria > Rhizobiales > Beijerinckiaceae > Terripilifer. The sequence goes on from CAZTMN010000125.1 coordinate 4,198, forward strand.
CGACCCTTCTGCTCGACGATGCGGCCGAATGCGAACGCGCCCGCGGCGAAACCGCCGGCTGCGATGTCGTCCACGCGCCAAGGCTCGTTCAGGAAACGCGCGATCGCATCAAACGCTCCGGCAATCGCTCGTTGGCGGCATCGCCCATGCATTTGTTGCCCTTTGGCCTGTTGAAGCTGGAGGAGGACGACCTGCGCATCGCCGATGGCGCGCCGGTTATCGAACAATTGCTGATGACCAAGATGGAAGTCGAACTCGATTGCATCCGCCGCGCCTCGGTACTCGCCGACGAGGGCTATGTCATTTTTCGCGACGCCGCCCGGCCCGGCCGCAAGGACTACGAACTGATCGCAGAGATCGAGGGATTTTTTCGTTCCAGGGGTATAGCGGAAAATTTCATGATCATCGGCGTCGGCGGTCAGGAAGTGCGCGGCATGGCGCCCCCCGGAGGCAAGGTTTTGAAAGCCGGCGATCTTGTCACCACCGAATTGTCGCCGTGCGTCGATGGATATTACGCCCAATTGTGCCGCACGCTTGTCGTTGGCGAGGCCAGCGAGACACAGAAAAAGGCGTTTTCAGTCTACCAGGAAGCACTGGAGGAAGGCATCAAGACGGTACGCGCCGGCGTTACCGCCGCTGACGTTGCAAGGGCCGAGAACGATGTGTTCCGCAAGTACGACCTCGGCAAATATACGACCTCCGAATATACCCGCGTACGCGGTCATGGCATGGGCCTGTTCCTCGACCAGAAGCCGCAAATTCTCGAAGATGTCGACATCAAGCTGATCGACGGCATGACAATGATCGTTCATCCCAACACCTATCATCCGGACGCCGGCTACATGGTGCTCGGCGATGCGCTGGTCGTGCGGCCAGACGGACACGAATGCCTGAGCACGCTGTCGCGGGAATTATTCTCCGTAAACGCGAGTTGAGACTGTCATGCGCCGCGGATTGATGGCCTGGGACGCCAGCGAAGTTCCCGTTGCAACGATCGAAGCCCGTCAGGACAAGCTGCGCGAAGCCATGCGCAGCGGAGGCCTCGACGCCTTCATCGCCTATACCAATATCGCCCGTCCGGCGGCGGTCAGCTGGATGTCCGGCTTCACGCCCTATTGGTCCGAAGGCATCTATTGCCTGCCGCTCAAGGGAACGCCTGTTTTTGCAACCGCCTTGTCCAAGCGCGTCGCCGAATGGATCGGCACCGTCATGGCGGTTGGCAAGGTGGAGCCCACTCCCCAGCCTGGAGTGGTAATTGGCAAAAAACTGGCCGAACTGAAAATTGCAAACGCCGGCATTCTTGAACTCGATGACTTGCCGGCCAAACAGGCCAGGGCGCTCATGGAGAGCGCGCCGGACACCGCGTTCTGCGATGCTTCGAAAATGTTCGCACCCATCCGTGCCGAGGCCGACGCCAGCGAAATCGCCCTCATCCGCAAGGCCGCGGCATTGGCGAGCGAGTGCATTGAGCGCACGGATCCGCAAGCCGCCAGCGTGCAGGATCTTGTCGCTCCATGCGAACTGCATGCCAGGCTGTCCGGCGCAGAAGAAATATTCATCAACGTTGCGCCCGACCTGTCCGCCGATGCGCGGTTAAAACGTACCGACACGGCAAGCACGCTCGCCGATACATTCGCATTGCGGCTGTCGGTTGCCTACAAGGCCGGCTGGGTCCGCATGACGCGATCCTTTGCCCGCACATCTGCCGGAGCAACCGACTTCGACCGCTTGCAGCAGGTGTTTGACGCCTTCGTCCCGCAATCCGGCAACAGCATCGACGCCATGCTCAGGCAGATATTCGCCGACAACGGCGCAACATTGAAAAGCTGGCAGCTCGAGCAACCGCGCGGCGGCTACCCCCTCGCCATAGTGGCCGGCAGCGAGGTGGACAACACCTGGAGCGCCAGCGCGCCGTCGGTTCTCAGCGTCGACGTTGAAACCGCAAGCGGCCACTGGCTGGCGGCCCGGCCGTTGTTCTGACCAGGCCGGCTTCAGTCGTACGTTCAATCACGCCGCACGTCCTCCTCCCTGTCTTCTGGCAGGAGCGGCGGATGGACACCAACCTTGGCAGCCTTGCGATTGCGGCCCGCCGCCAGATTAAGTATCTCGACGATAATCGCAAAACCAATTGCCGAATAAACGAAGCCCTTCGGCACATGATAGTGCAGGCCATCTGCGATCAGCACCATGCCGATCAACAACAGGAAGGACAGTGCCAGCATTTTCACCGTTGGATGGCGGTTGATAAACCGCGACACCGGCCCATTGGCCAGCAACATTACCAGGACCGCGACAATGATGGCCGAAGCCATGACCCCAAAATTATCAGTCATTCCAACGGCGGTAATCACGCTGTCCAGTGAAAATACCACGTCCAGCAACAGGATCGATCCAAGCACAGACGCAAGGCTCGCCTTCACCGCTTCGCCGGGACCAGCGCCATGCTCTTCGCCTTCGATCAGCGCATGCACTTCGCTGGTGCCCTTGTAGATCAGGAATAATCCGCCGCCGATCAGAATGATGTCGCGCCAGGATATATCCAATCCGGCAACGGTAAAAACCGTCGCCTTCAGACTGACAATCCAGGCGACCGACCACAGCAATCCGAGCCGCATGACCAATGCCAGGCCAAGGCCCAAACGGCGCGCCATCGCCTGTTGCTCTTTCGGCAACCGGTCAGCGGAAATTGAGATGAAGATAAGGTTGTCGATGCCGAGGACGATTTCCAGAATGGCCAGCGTGAGAAACGCCAGCCACAAGTTCGGATCGTAAATCCATTCCATCGTCATTGCTCCATCAACAGGCATCGTAAAATGCGGAATCACGATGACCGATTCATAGGGTATGCCCCGGGAAATTTAAAACCCGTGTGACCTGCGCAGCCGTAACCCGTTGACGATCAGTCGAACGGATATACCCCGGGCTTCGGATCGTAGGCTTTTTCGACGCCGTACATGCCCGAGCGCAACATGTTTTCCCAGGCCTCGCGCGTCGTTGCGCCGATATGGGGAAAGGCGAACATGTTCGGCATGTCGATCAGCGGGTTGCCGTTGGCCGGCTCGACCGCGAATACGTCGAAGACAGCCCCCGCCAGATGTCCCGATTCAAGCCGCTGCCCAAGCGCCTGTTCATCGACAATGTATCCGCGCGCGAGGTTGATCAGGAATGCGCCTGGTTTCATCTTGTCGAGCACATCCGCGGTATACATGCCGATCGTGGAAGAATTTTTCGACAAATGAATGGTAAGCACATCCGAGCGCGCCCACAATTCTTCGGCGCTGACGGCCTCGGCATTGTGTTGCTTTAGAAAATCGTCCATCGGCGCCCGGTCGCATACGATGATATTGACGCCGAACGGCTGCAGCAATTTCACCACTTCCTTGCCGATATGTCCGCAGCCGTGAATGCCGACGGTTTTGCCACGCAGATCGTTGCCAAAGCCGACCGGCCCCTTCCATTCGCCGCGATGCAGAATCGACGCAAAGTAATGAACCCGGCGGATAGCAAAAATCATCGACGCAATGGAAAGCTCGGCGACCGATACCTTGTTGACACCGGCAGCCCACCACATCTTGATCCCGTACTTGTTGAGCAGCGCCGGGTCGACGTGATCCACTCCCGCCGAACACAGCGAGATCACTTTCAGTTCCGGCAGAGCCGCGAATACGCGATCGCTGAAATTCTCGATGCCGATGATCGCGGCATCATGGCCCCGGACATATTCGACAAATTCATCTTCGCTCAAACGATAGCGATCATTGCGGAACTTCGCGTCTGGATAAATGCCTTGCAATTCCTTCTTCAATTCGGGGAAGAAGTCGAAATAAGGTATGGTGACCGCAACCTTCATTTAGTTTCCCTTCTTGTTCGCACAAGTTCGGCCGGACACGGCGCGGCGGCATACATCCGATACGCAAAAAGGCCACGCATCATGCGCGGCCTTGTTTGTCTGTTCCGCGGCGATCTCAAGCCGCCGGTTTCCTGGCATCCTGGATCGCCTGCCAGACCCGCAATGGCGTTGCCGGCATGTCGATATGGGTGACACCGTAGCCGCTCAGCGCGTCCATCAACGCATTCATGACCGACGGCATTGCGCCGGAACAGCCGGCTTCGCCGCAACCCTTGACGCCCAGCGGATTGGTCGTCGCCGGTTCGCTGTGAAAACCGTTACTGAAATCAGGCGTATCGTCGGCGCGTGGCATGGCATAGTCCATGAACGAGCCGGTCACCAGCTGGCCATCGCCATCGAACACCGTGTGCTCCAGCAAACATTGGCCAATGCCCTGGACAACGCCGCCCTGAACCTGGCCCTCGACCACGATCGGATTGATGACCGTGCCGAAATCGCCAACCATGGAATATTTCACCACTTCGGTGACGCCGGTTTCCGGATCGACTTCGACTTCGCAGACATGGCATCCATTGGGGTAGGTCGCGGGACCGGGATCGGTAAAGTGATCCACGTCCAGTGATTGCGGCGCATCTTTCGGCAGCTTCAAACCGTCATTGATTTGCTGCGCAATTTCCATAATCGAAACCGAGCGGTCCGTACCGGCGATGGAAAAATTCCCGCCTTCAAATTCGATATCCTCGACACCGGCTTCGAGCAGGTGCGAAGCAATCGCCTTGCCCTTCTCGACAACCTTCGCGCTCGCCTCGAATATCGCGGTGCCGGAATTCATGATCGATTTCGAGCCGCCGGTTCCAGCGCCGCCGATGAGCTGATCTGAATCGGTCTGCATCAACCGGATTTGATCGAATGGCACGCCAAGCTGGCTATTGAGAACTTGTGCGAATGTCGTCCAATGGCCCTGGCCGTGATCATGCGTGCCGGTGCTAACCG
>CAZTMN010000126.1:0-9032 GCA_964615275.1 uncultured Beijerinckia sp.
CAGTTGTCATTCATCCCGGACGTGTGACTGTCAGGAAAGTTGCGGTGAGACTACGCGCACCGAATTGAGCCGGTCAAGCCGCGAGCGCATTGTGCGGCGCCGTGAACAGGAAAGGTCGCAATTGTGGGCTGCGACCCCGGCTGGAACCCTTGTCTCGCCGCGACACTGACGCTAGGAAGGTGGGCAAAGACAGCAGCCTGGAGGCCGGTCGCTTGCGATATGCCGGATTGCAGGTCAGCGCGCTCGGATATACCGCTCGTGCCACGAAAAAACTGGCGTTCGGCGCCAGACTAGGGAAATTGCAATCAGGGAAGCATTTGGTCCATGACGTCACAATCCGGCGACAATATCCGCGAGGTTCGCGGTCTCAAGCTCAAAGTCGAGGAGCGTGGGTCCGGACCCACATTGCTCTTTTTGCATGGCGCAGGCGGATCGAACTGGAGCCCGATGCTGGAGCAGTTGTCGCAGGATTTCCGCGTCATTGCTCCTGAGCATCCCGGCTTCGGCCGCTCGACGCTGCCGGAGTGGATGGCGGCAATGAGCGACCTCGCCTTCTTTTATCTCGATTTTGTCGATGCTTTCGCACTGGAAGACTTCCATCTCGTCGGACACTCTCTGGGCGGTTGGCTGACGGCGGAAATCGCCATCCGGGACACGTCCCGGATCAGGTCGGTTACGCTGATGGCGCCGGCCGGCATTGCGGACCCGGATGCGCCATTCGGCGACATTTTCGCCTGGGGCCCCGAGGAGGCCGCCTACAATCAGTTTTACAGCAAGGAGCTTGCTGAAAAGCGGCTCGCGGCGCCGGTGGATCTCGATCTTGTGCTGCAAAATAAGACGGCCGCCGCCCGGCTCGGTTGGGCGCCGCGTTTGTGCAACCCGCAACTTGTCCACTGGATCCACCGGATCAACCGTCCGGCTCAGTTTATATGGGGCAAGCAGGACAAGATCATCCCCTATGATTGCCACAGGGCCTGGATGGCCGGCATCGACGGCGCAGTGCTTGAAACGATCGATGAGTGCGGCCATTCCATTCACAGCGAAAAGGCCGCTGATGCAGCTGGTTTGATCGGCGCTTTTTGCAAAGCAAACGCGTAATTGGATTTTTGCGGAGCAGCGTTATGAACATCTTCTTTTTTCATTTGATGCCGTACGGTCCCGCCGATGCCAGGGCGATCGAGAAGGCCGGATCGGCGTGGGTCAAGCTGCCCAACAGCGAGTATGATCCAAAGCTCGGCACAGCGATCTACGAACGTTATCTCGGCGAAATGGCGCTCGCGGACGAGCTTGGATTCGATGGCGTATGCGCCAATGAGCATCACCAGACCGCATACGGCCTGATGCCGGCTCCCAATCTGATTGCTGCCGCGCTAACCCGCACGACGAAAAACGCGAAGATTGCTGTACTGGGCAGGGCCTTGCCCTTGGTCAGCAATCCGGTCGCGGTGGCTGAGGAATTTGCCATGATCGACCAGATGTCCGGTGGCCGTCTGGTCACCGGCTTCGTCCGCGGCATCGGCTCGGAATATTTTGCAACGCCGGTCGATCCGACGCTGTCACACGAGCGCTATTATGAAGCGCATGACTTGATCCTGCAGGCCTGGACCAGGACCGGACCGTTCCGGTACCACGGCAAACACTACCAGTTCGACTATGTGAACATCTGGCCAAGGCCCCTGCAGGAACCGCATCCGCCGGTATGGGTGCCTTCGCAAGGCTCGATCGAAACTATCGAATGGTGCGCCGCCAAGGAACGGAAATATACCTATCTGCAAACCTTCTCGCCGATGGCGCTGGCGGAGAAGAATTTCGCCACCTATCGGGAAATCGCGCAGAGCCAGGGCTATGAGGCCTCTCCGTCACAGCTGGGCTGGGCGATTCCGACCTATGTCGCCGAAACCGATGAAATCGCGAGAAAGGAATTGCAGCCCCACGTCGAGTTCTTTTTCAACTATCTGCTGCGATCTGACATCGAAATGCGCATGCCCCCCGGCTATTCCTCGATAAACACGACGAAGAAATTGATTGAGCAAAAGTTCGCTGTGCGTTCCACTCAGCAAACCATCGACAAGCTGATCGAGTTGGGAATCATTATCTGCGGCAGCGCCAAGACCGTGCGTGAAACTTACATCGAACGCTGCAAACGAAACGCGATTGGCAATATTTTACCAATGTTGCAAGTCGGCTCGCAACCGGCCGAACAGACCGAAAAGTCCATTCGCCTGTTTGCATCCGACGTTATGCCGCATCTTCGCGCCGAGTTTGGCGATGCGTCCGGCAATAAGGTCGCCGCCGAATAACGCAAGAACCTCGCATCAAGGCCGGCGTTCCGGATATGCCGGGCGGCTCTAGCCGCCGGGGCGATCATCGGATATGAATTTGAGCACGTCCGGCGCCCTGATTTCAGGGCCGGAGTGCCATGTATTCTAACGCGGGAGCCCGCCATGTCCGGTCCGGTAATCAATATCGCCGATCTCGATTTTATCGATTGGGGCAAGGGCAATGAACGTCCCGGCGCGGGAAACGCGCCGGACAGGTATGTCGCCAGGCTCGGTTATGTTGGACCGAAGATCGGCGCCCAAAATCTCGGCTACAACATAACCGTCCTGCCGCCTGGAAAAGCCGCTTTTCCGGCCCATTCCCATCGCGTCAACGAAGAGATGTTCTTCGTCCTGGAAGGCGAGGGTGAATTGCGCGTCGGTGATCGGAAATACTCGATCAAGCAAGGCGATTTTATCGCCTGTCCGCCCGGTGGTCCTGAAACAGCTCACCAGATCCTCAACACTTCATCCGCCGAGCTGAAATTTCTTGCCGTTTCGACCTTGATGACCCCGGATATTGCTGAATATCCCGATAGCGGGAAGACCGGCGTTTATCACAGGCGCACCGACGCGGATGGCAATCCTGATCTCTGGCGATACATCAGCCGGGTAGATGGCAGCCAGACACCATACTGGGATGGTGAATAGGCGTCGCGAGCGGCTGAACTTGAACTTGGTCACGCCGCGGCAATATCCGCCAGGGATCTGACAATCAGGACCACGCCAAAGGCAACAACAAACCAGATTACCAGACGCCGGAATACCGCATCGGATATTCCGATAACCGCTTTCGATCCGATGTAGGCGAAGACCATCATCACGGGTAACAGGGCAATCAGGGCCAGCCAGTTGCTGATGACGAATGCCGCCCCGACCAGGACCGTGAGGGCTGAAAAAGCCTCCATTACCGAAGACATGAAAAACATGTTGGCGCGGGTTTCGCGGGCCGTGGCCTTTCCGGCAACCAGATACAGTACCAGTATCGGTCCGCCGATCCCGGCCGCTGTCCCAAAGAACCCCGATGCGCCGCCAACTGCAACAGATCCGGGTATGGTTGGCTTGCCCTTGAAGCCCCAGCCGGTGAGCAGCAATATGCCCGAGGCCACGACCACGAGGGCAATGGCTATACGTATGATGTCAGGGTCCGTGTAGTAGAGTACAAATGCGCCAAATGGGGCGATCACCAAATAGCCGGCCATGACGGGTGTGACATTCTTCCAGTTTATGGCCGATACCAGCGGCGGCAGAAGCGGTAGGCCGACAATCACGTCGAGTATCAGTCCAATCAGGATTGCCTCCGCCGGATCCATGACCAGAACGAACAGGGGCACCATCAGCAGGGTGCCGCCGAAAGCCAGCGATCCGCGGACAAATCCCGCTACCGCCGTTACGGCTGCCAGGAACAGGAACTCATAGGACAAGATGTCGATGGGAGGCTCCGCGTGGTGTCTTCTGTCGTTGACCTAATGCGAGCACGGTACATGCCCCGGATAGCAATGGTATTGCAAGGCGCGCCGAAACGTGTCCGCCGTGAGCGCCCTAGATGCCGCATCAGCATATGAGCAAAGGGTTCAGTTCAATTGCCGATAAAGATTGTCCCGCAGGAACGCGTTGAATGCCTCAACCTTCGGCGAGGGACGCTTGCTGCGGGCATACAGGCTATAGATCGAAACCCGGGGCAGGTCGTAGTTTTGCAGCAGGCGGCGAACTTTACCGTTGTCCAGATCATTTCGAAAGAATGCGGCCGGGCCATAGGCGATGCCCAGACCCCGCGCCGCGCCCGTTGCCAGCACGGAACTCGCGCTTGTTGTAACACGCGCCTGCACCGGGATCGAAAAACGCCTTCTGCCGCGGGTAAAGTGCCAGACTTCCGGTTCGTCGACATAGGCGTAGCACAAACACGTATGCCCCGAGATATCGCTCGGCTGTTTCGGCTCGCCATGTGTTTCGAGATATTCCGGTGATGCGCATAGGATGCGTGTGGATGTTGCGATATGGCAAATGTCGAGGTTCTGCGGCGGCCGGATTTCGTGCTGCGATACCCGGATTGCGACATCGTAGCCGGCCTCTATCGGATCGACCGGCCGGTCGTTCAGACTGAGCGTCACGCGCATGTTCTCGTAATCCAGTAGGAACTCGGTTATGCCCGGCCCCAGTTCACCGAGGCCGAAATTGACCGGCGCGACCACGCGAAGGTCGCCTTGCGGTCCGGTCCCGGTGTCGGCCGCCAATTGTTCGGCCTCGGCCAGCTCATCGAGAATGCGCCGGCATTTTTCGTAGAAGACCCGCCCGGCTTCGGTCAGGCTGACCTGGCGCGTCGTCCTGTTGAGCAGGCGAACGCCGAGGCGGTCCTCCAGATCGAGAATGTTGCGGCTGACGACCGCCCGCGACATGCCGGTGCGGCCGGTGGCGCTGGTAAACCCGCCCGCTTCGACAACCCCTGCAAAGGCTCGCATCTGGTCGAACCGGTTGGCCATCGCGCTTCCTTATTGTCAATCTTTTCAGGAAAGAATGTTTTAAAAAGATAATATTGTCAAAAATTCAGAGCGAAAATAGTTTGCGCCTGGTTTTGCAGTGCCTTTTTGGCGCGTCTATTGGAGGGGATTTTCCATGAAAAACGAACCGTTTGTCGTCGCTCCGCATTTCCGGCTCCACGAATGGGTGGCCGAGGAAAAGGGGTATTTCGACGCCGAAGGCCTGAACTATGTTTTCCAGGAAACCATGGATTCAAAAAAATCGCAGGGTCACAAGCTCGGTGAAAAAGTCGGCGCCTATCAGACCTTCGAGGCGGGCCGAACCTGCAATGTGTCTGGCGCCTGCCACTGGACGGTCAACGTCGCGGCGTCCAACAAACACGGAAAGCTGTATTCGGAATGCTATTCGGTATCGACAGCTGGTATATTCGTGCCGGCCGGTTCAGACATTACCAAACCCGAGCAATTGTCCGGCGTGCCGATCTCGGTCGGCTATCAATCTGGCAGTCACTACGCCACCATCCAGGCACTCGAACAATATATGTCGCTTTCGGACATCAACTTGTCGTATAGCGAAGGCATGTTGTTTGCCCGAATGGAAGCTTTGATCGATGGAAAGATACCGGCGGTTTCGGCGTTCAGCGGCTCGTATTATTTTCTGGAGCAGCTGGGATTCCGCAAGGTGATCGATACGACATTTATGATGGCCTCCATGGTGACCGGCGATCCGGACCCGCAGGACGTGCACAAGTATTTCCGCGCCTTGCGCAATGCACAGCGTGACATCGACCTGCGGCCGGAGCTGTACACCCATTACTACACGAACGAGTTCCCGGAGCGCTTCCACGACCAGATGGATACGCGCCGCTGGGGCCCGGGCGAGCGTATTGTATTTGAACCGTATACGCGTGAAACCTACGAAGATTCTTTCAAATGGGTTGCCGAACGTGACATCTTCGAAGGTTCCGACATGGGCCAGGGCAAATACGAAGAAGCGATTTTCCCGGTCGCCGTGTGATTTCCTCCAATAGCGATGCAAGGGGCCGCAGCGGTTGATCCAATGCGGCCTTTTTGATTGACTGCGCATGAAAGGACCGCGCCATGCAATTTACTCGCATAGATCACGTTGCGCTCGATGTTTCCGATCTTGAAGCCTCGGCGTCATTTTACCAGAAGCATTTCGGTTTCGATCGCTACAACGATTACACCACGCCCACCGGGCTCAGGATCGCCTATTTGAAACTGGGTGGCACGGTGCTGGAGCTGGTCGGTGAAAGGCATGGCGCCATGAACGGTTTCCACTTCTGCCTGATAACCGATGACTTTGATACGGCTGTCTCCACGCTCAAGGCGGATGGCCTGCCAATTGTCACGGCCCCCCACCCGACCGGAGCCCGCGAACCCGGTGAGGAAGGCTGGAGGCGTGTTGTCTTTGGCGGTCCTGACGGTGAGCAGATCGAAATTAGGGGTTGAAGCACGGGCTGTGCGCAATGGGAAGGCCGGCTGGCATGACTGGCTAGACGTTTCCTGGCCGCTTCCCAACGGCATGTTTGGGAACATGCGAGCAACTGCAGATTGCAGCGCGGCGGCCCGCAATCACGCGTCCAATTGCGAGTGCCACCAGATGCGGAAATGACGGCACAAGCCTTCATTGCCTAGTTCGACGACGGCGATGCCCTCCAGCCGCAGGCGGGGCAGGGGATCGCCAGGCTTGCGATCGATCATGCCGGTGCCGGCCGATTTGGCCCACATCTCGAACATCTTCTCCGATGTCACGCGGTAGCGCGTTGTCCAGGTGGCGACGCCGCCACTGGGCGTTTCACTGACGATGTCATAGCTGAAACGGATATCGTCCTGCAGTTTTACCCGGTCCCAGTAGCGGGCGATTGCTTCGTGTCCCACCTGCTGGTCGAACGGCGTGTTGTGATAGACACCATCGGGCGCAAACAAGGAGCACAGAAAAACGTCGTCGCGCGTCTCCCAGGCGCGCCTGTAGCCGTCCATGAATCGCTGCAGGGGGGATGCCATTTCCGTATTCCCTCGCCTGTCCGGTCAGTTGAATTTCAAAACCGGCTTGATCGTTTCGCCGGTCTCGCTGTCGTGGATCGCTTTTTCTATCTCGTCGAACTCATAGAAAGTGATCAGCTTATCGAACGGGAAGTGGCCGTTGAGATAATGCTCGATCATTTGCGGGATGAAGACCTTCGGGTTTGAATTGCCTTCGATGATACCGCGGAATTTCAGCCCCGGCATCAGGATGCGTGGCGAAAAGGAAATTTCCGAGCCGTCCAGCGGTCCCGTGACGAAGGCCGATGTGCCGCGCGGAGCAAGCACGTCGAGCGTCTGGCGCGTCACCTGGATCGCGCCTGTTGTGTCGAGGGTAAAATCGACCCCGTCGGGCGCATGGGTGCGTACCTCGTCCGTCACCGGGTCGTTGCCGGCCTGGATGATCTCGTCGGCGCCCAGTTCTTTTGCCATCGCGAGCCGGCTCTGGTGCCGATCGACGGCAATGATTTTGGACGCGCCGGCAAGCCGGGCGGCCATGACGGCGGACAGGCCGAGCGAGCCAACGCCATAGACGGTGATGGATTGGCCCTGCTTCAGTTTCAGATCGTTCAGCACCGCACCGGCTCCGGTCTGAATTCCGCAGCCTAGCGGTCCAAGATATTCAAGGGGGGCGTCCTTGGTAACCTTCACGACGCTGCGTTCGTTGCCGATGGCATATGTAGCGAAGGACGATTGCGAGAAGAAATCACCGTGTACCGGCCCCTGGTCGCTGGCCAGATAAGGCTCGGCGTCCACGCGTTCGCAGCGGAAGTTGTGATCGTTCTGGGAATAGCAATAGGCCGGCTCGGCTTCGCGGCAGCTCGGACACATGCCGCAATAGCCGAATGACATGACCACGTGGTCGCCCTTCCGGAATTCGCGCACACCAGGGCCCACTTCCTCGACGATTCCGGCTCCTTCATGGCCCAGAACCACCGGGCGCGGCGACATATCCGAACCCGCAACCTTGATATCAGTGTGGCAGACCCCGGTCGCCACCATCTTGACCAGCACTTCGCCGGGGCCTGGGCCTTTCAGTTCAAGGTTCTCGATCGACGGTTTTCCGGTCTTGTCGCGGAATACGGCGGCGCGGATCTGCATGAAATTCTCCTTGGCGGCGCGGGATGCCCGTTAGTTTGTATCCCGGCAGGTTGCCTGCCATCAAGCTCGTGAGGAGCGTGGCTGCATGCACCCTTCCGGCCATATGCGTTAACCATAACAATTGGTTTCACTGGCCGGCTGCAAAGCTTTCGATATTTTCGCGGCGCGCTTCTTGACACGGCCTTGCAGCCTCACTATCTCCCGTGCGGTTGTTAGCACTCACATTGAAGAGTGCTAATCAAGCCCGCCGGTTAGCCTTGCGGCGTCCGGCGCACGCATCTTCGAAGGTAAACAGGTTCGCCCCGGCTGCGTATCGGCCGGTTCCGACTTGTTTCAACAACAGGAAGTTAACCGATGAAATTCCGTCCCTTACACGACCGCGTTGTCGTTAAGCGCCTCGATGGTGAGGAAAAGACCAAAGGTGGCATCATCATTCCCGATACGGCTCAGGAAAAGCCGTCCGAGGGCCAGATCGTTGCCGTGGGCCCTGGCGCACGCGATGAATCCGGCAAGGTTGTCGCCCTGGACGTCAAGAAGGGTGACCGCGTTCTGTTTGGCAAATGGTCCGGCACCGAGGTCAAGATCGACGGTGAAGATCTGCTGATCATGAAAGAATCCGACATCATGGGCGTAATCGGCAAATAATCGTCTGTAATCAGACGATTACCTGGCCGGATGTGCCCGCTATTCAATCCTCAGTTGAACCAACGCGTTCAGGAGAACCTCAATGTCAGCCAAGGAAGTAAAATTTTCCTCAGAAGCCCGCAACGCGATGTTGCGCGGTGTAGATATCCTCGCCGATGCGGTGAAGGTAACGCTTGGCCCGAAAGGCCGTAACGTTGTGATCGACAAGAGCTTTGGCGCTCCGCGTATCACCAAGGATGGCGTCACTGTCGCCAAGGAAATCGAACTCGACGACAAGTTCGAGAACATGGGCGCCCAGATGGTGCGCGAGGTTGCCTCGAAGACCAACGACACCGCTGGCGATGGCACCACGACCGCCACCGTGCTGGCCCAGGCCATCGTTCGCGAAGGCTGCAAGTCCGTTGCCGCCGGCATGAACCCGATGGATCTGAAGCGCGGTATCGAT
>CAZTMN010000127.1:0-8962 GCA_964615275.1 uncultured Beijerinckia sp.
CCTTGTCGCCATCAAGCCGGTTGGCGATGCCGGCCAATTCGAATTTCAGTTTGACGCCCGGCTTTGCAACAGCAAGCAGGCCATTTTTTTCGAGCCAGCCAAGCCAGCTCCGCAATTCGGCGCCGGGCGGGGTGAAGTTTCGTCCATGCGCGGGCGCGCCGCCCGTTGTCTCCACGGATTGGGTCACAATGTGCTCCTCATTCGGCGAGTGGCGTGTGCAGCTATTTGCCGGTGAATTTGGCTGGTCGCTTGGCGTGAAATGCCTCAACGCCTTCCTTGAAGTCCTCGGATGTGCGCAGCCGGCTGTAACAATGTCCTTCCATCTCAATAGCGATGGACAGCGATGTGTCTTCCGTGTCGTTGAGGAGTTTCTTGGCCGTGCGCTGGGCTAGCGGCGAAAAAGTCCGCAGCTCATCCACCAAGGCGTCGGTCGCCGCTTCCAGTTGGTCGTCGGCTACACATTCGGTTGCAACGCCCCAGTCAAAGGCTTGCTTGCCGGGAATTCTGCGTGAACGCATGACGATATCCTTGGTTCGGGTGATGCCAACCATCATCTGTAAGCGCGCCGAGCCGCCGGAGCCGGGAATTTGACCAAGCTTCTGCTCGGGCAGTGCATACTGGCATGTTTCCGAAACAATTCGAAAATCGCACGCCAGTGAAATTTCAAAGCCGACACCGAAACAATAGCCGCGGTTGGCCGCAACAACCGGCTTGCTACAACGTTGCGGCGCAGCGATGTTCCATGCCAGCCTGGAAACCGTTTCCGGACTTGCTTCCATGAACCCCTTTATGTTGCCGCCCGACGAAAAATGTTCGCCATCTGCGCGCAGCACGATAATCCGGACACGCTCATCAAGATCGAGTGCTTCAAACGCTGCGCGCAATTGGTCGCGTTGCGGCATGGTGATGACGTTCAGGGGCGGGCGGGCAAGCACGATATCGGCCCGCTCCCGCTCCGCATCGATCTCGATTCTGAACCCGTCGAGTTCATGCAATAAATCGGGCAATTTTACCGGGCTGGCAGACATGTTAGTGCTTCTCCTCGTGGATACCGGTCTTTGCTGATGCATCAGCCTTCTGGCGCGACTTTCTCAATCTCATATTCCCCCGCAACCAACAACCGACGTAATATTTTTCCAACCGGAGATTTCGGCACGGCTTCGACGAATACATATTTTTTTGGCCGTTTGAAATTGGACAGCGTCGAGGCGCGGCAATAGGCGTCCAGTTCCTCGGCGGTCGTCTCTGACTTGCGCTTGACGAATGCCGTAATTGCTTGCCCCCACCTATCATCGGGCAAACCGACGACCGCCACTTCCAGGACACCGTCGTGTAGCGAAAGCAGGGATTCTATCTCCACCGGCAAGACATTCTCGCCACCGGTTATGATCATGTCGTCGACGCGGCCGGTTACAAACAGGTCGCCGTCGTTGTCCATGTATCCGGCATCGCCGGTAAAATACCAACCGTTGCACAGGGCTTTTTCGTCCGCGTCCGGACGCTTCCAGTATCCTTCAAAGGCTTCGTCTCCAGCCAGGGTCGCAATGATCTGCCCTTCCACGTTTGCCGCGACGTGCGCCTGCGGATCGGTTGAGCCTATCGCTACGACGCGAATTTGCGTGTTGATCCCGGCTTTGCCGGCGCTTCCCGGCTTCTGGCGCGCATCCGGATCAATCGTGAAAGTGTAGATTTCCGACGAGCCATAGTGATTGACGAAAAGCCCGGGGCTGAATGCTTCGTCGAGCTGGAGTAACAGGCCGTCGGTCATGGATGCACCGGCAAAGCCCAGTTTGCGAACGCTGGTCGTGTCACGCCTTGCGAAGTCTTCGTGGTGTAGAAGATCGTGGTAGAGCGTAGGCACCAGATAGAGGTTGGTAATCTTCTCCGATTCGATGAGCTCCAGGGCCCGCCCGGCCTCGAAACGCGGCTGACAAACGAACTTGCCATTGATCAACGCCATCGCCATCAGGGAACGGATACCCATCGTATGGTACAATGGCATCACGCCGAGTGTCGCTTCACCATAAGCATATGTATTCTGTGCGACGTGCGCGAGCGAGGCGGCACGCTCCGCATGATGCCGGCGCGGCACACCCTTGCCTTGCCCGGTTGTACCGGAGGTATAGAACATCAGGGAAAAGTCGCCTGCGGTTGCCGTACTGTCGAAGCAACGCGGAGCCGTGGCGAGTAACTCATCGTATGTAACCGTTCCTCCCGATGCGCCGCCAACCGCATAGCGCGGAAGTCTCTGCGCCTTCTCCGATGCTGTTACGGCGGCCGCGCTGGCGTCTTCGAAGACCAGCGCCGCGGCTGTCGAATTGTCTATAAAGTAGTCAAGTTCGCCGGCGCTGGTGCGCCAGTTCACCGGAGTAAATATAATACCGGTCAATTGCGTGGCCCAATACAGCACCGCCATTTCCGACCGGTTTTGCAGAACCACCAGCAGGTGGCTGCCCTTCCGCAATCCGGCGTTTTCCAATCCGGCGCTGACGCGCAGGGCGGCATCGCGCAATTCTTCGTAGGTGTAACGCAAATCGCCATCGGTCAAGGCAACAGAATTCGGATCGCGCGCTGCTGCCGCTATCAGACTTGTTCCGACGTCAAACATTCAATTCGTCCTGTCCCGACCGTACGACAACACGCTTGTAGTGCTTCGCCGCCTCCAACGCTGCTTTTACTATCGCAGCATATCCGGTGCAGCGGCACAGGTGTCCGGACAATACATCGCGTATTGCGGCATCGTCCGCGTTTGGCGTATCGGTCAGAAACTGATCGAGAGACATCAAAATGCCGGCTGTGCAAAATCCGCATTGCAGCGCGTGGTGTTTTTGCATTGCCGTTTGCAAAGCGTTGAACTCGCCGCTGTCGCTCGCGAGTCCTTCGACAGTATCGACAGCGCGGCCGTCAGCCTGCACGGCAAACATCAGGCAACCGCGCACAGCCTGGCCGTCCAGGCGGATGGTGCAGGCGCCGCAAACGCCGTGTTCGCAGCCCACATGGGTTCCAGTTGCGCCAAGCTCGTGCCGAAGAAAGTCCGTCAACAGCATGCGTGGCTCGCCATAGCCGCTGCGGCGTTTCCCGTTCAGGTTGACTGTAATGCGGCGGCGCTCGTCTCTCTTAATTACAGGCATTGCCGCGCCTCCGCTACTGTCTTGCGCCCGATCGCGCGGACCATACGACGGCGGTACATACTGCTGGCTTGAAAATCGCTCTGGAATTCCATCTCCCATGCCAACCCGTTCAATGCATCGTCTAGTGCGCTACCGTCGAGTGCCGGCCATTCCCGTATCTCGGGTTTGTCGGGCCCGCCGCCAATGCCGATCGTGATCGAGGTAGATGTAAGTTTAACTGCGACAGCAGTGATGGCGAAGTCTCCGTGGCGCATGGCCACTTCGTTAAAACCATACGCTTCGCCATGCTTTGCATGCGCAAACGACACGCTGGCAACTATTTCGTCGTCCCGGCGGCAGGTCTGCAAGGGACCTTCAAAAAAATCCTGAGCCGATACCGAACGGGAATCGTGAATGCTTTCCAGATTGATGTCAGCGTTCAGCACGCAGGCAATCAACGGCAATTCTGCGGCTGGATCGCCGTGGGCGAGCGAACCGCAAATCGTTCCCCTGTTTCGTGTCTGGTAATGCCCGATGTGCGGAAGCGCCCGGGCCGCAAGCGGTACGTTTGTCTGAATTTGCAAATGCCGCATCGCCGCAGCCTGCGTTACACCCGCTCCGATTGTTGTCTGCACTTCGTCGCTGGATATCGTGCTCAATGCAGCAATCCGGCCGATATCAGCGAGAACCCGCGGATCCGCCATGCGCATGTTCAAAATAGCGGTCAACGATTGCCCGCCGGCGAGTATCGCTGCCTCGTCGCCATACTGCGCCAGGCATGCAAGGGCTTCACCCTTGCTGCTGCAGGGCAGGTAATCAAACGGGGCAGGCTTCATCGCGCGCCTCCCGGCCGTGCCGGTTCGTCCTCCGCCATCAGTTCAACCAAGCGTGCCGGCGTCAGCGGCAGCTCGAGATCGACGACCCCCAATGCGTCGGCGGCGGCGTTGGCAAGGCAAACCGGAGTGGACATGCAATTGCCTTCGCCAATGCCCTTTGCCCCCAGCGGCGTTACCGGCGATGGCGTTTCAACATGGATGATTTCAACGTCCGGGACCTCCATCGCTGTGGGCACAAGATAGTCCGCAAAGCTGCCGGATAAAAAAGCGCCGTCATCCGCGTAGGCGAATTGCTCATAAAGGGCAGCCCCGACAGCATTGGCGAATCCACCCTGGATCTGGCCGTCCGCCATCCCGCGATGCAGCAGCCTCCCGGCATCATGGGCGCTGATATAACGGTCAATGCGCATGTGTCCGGTGTCGCGATCGATCTCAACGCCGCAAAGGTCGAAGACGAATCCGTGCGCCGCGGAGGAATTGATTTCATCATGCGCATTCGGTGGGGTCAGGACCGAAGGCGACCAGAACGCGGTTTCCCGAATTACCGGGTCAACTCCTTGTGGCAGGGCTCCCTGCGCCCAATGCGATGTTGCAGCAAGGCGTTTGAACGGAATAGCTTTGCCCGGTTCGGACGACTCAAACACCTTGCCGCCAGAGAAAACGATCTTCTTGGGTTCGCTCGCCAATTGTGTCGCTGCCAGCGCCGCCAGGCGGGCGCGCAATTTGATGGCCGCCAGATGCGCTGTGCCCGCAACTGCGCCGGCAAAGCGACTGGAATAATTTCCGCTGGCAATCGACCAGGCATCGCGCGCCGTGTCGAGCTCCAGGGTTACGCTGACATCGGTCGATTCGATGCCCAGCGCCTCGGCAACGACCTGCGCCAGAACTGTTCGGTGGCCCTGGCCTTGTGATACGGATGCAGCGTGGACCGAGACACCGCCCAGCGGATCAAGTTGAACCGTAGCGGTGGCGACCGCTCCGCCTTTCGGGCCGGCTTTTTCGCGCTCCTCGGCTGTCAGCACCGTCGTGATATAGCCCATGTTGGATATTGATGGTTCAACGATTGCCGCACATCCTATTCCATAAAGACGCCCTTGCGCCCGGGCCTGTTCGCGCCGCTGCATAAGGGCTTGCAAATGTCCCGATTGTTCAACCTTGTCGAGAACGGCGTGGTAGTCACCGGAATCCAGCGTCGCGCCCGATGCCGTGCGATAGGGAAAATCCTCCTTGCGAACCAGGTTGCGGCGGATGATTTCCATATGCGGCAAGTCAAATTCCCTGGCGATTTTTTCCGTAAGCCGCTCGAGCGCAAAATATACCTGGGGCCCGCCAAATCCGCGCACCAGTCCGCTTGGCGTTTTGTTTGTAAGGACGATCCTGTTGCGTACTGAAAGATTGGTGATCTTGTATGCGCCGGTTAGATTGCCGTGCATTCTGTATATGGTAGCCGGTTCAGGCGCGCGCAGGTAACCGCCGCAATCATCCAGTTGATCGAAGCCGAGCGCGGTTATCACGCCATCTTCTCGGACTGCTGCCCGCAGGGTGGTAATCCTGTTGGTTGCGGACGTCGCGCCGCTGAGGTGTTCCAGCCTGTCCTCTATCCACTTGACCGGGCGTCCGGCAATCCGCGCGGCGACCGCTAGCGCAACCGCGTAGGTGAAAACTGCGTGCTTGGTGCCGAAGCTGCCGCCGGAATCTGGCGGGGTGCGGATTCGCAACTTGGTTCCCGGCACCTGCAACGCCATCGCCATAACCGGATGAAGGGCGTATGGCCCCTGAAAATGCGTGGTAAGTTCGTAACAGCCTTCGGCGCCGGAATATTTTGCAATCACCCCGAAACATTCAATTGGCGTGACGCTGTTTCGAGGATATATTATCTTGATATCAACAATGCGGTGCGCATCTGCAAAGGCTGTATCAGGATCGCCATAGATGAAGTGGCGGTCGCTGACGACATTGGCGCCAACCGCGGGGTGAAGCAAAGGCGCATCGTCTGCTACAGCACGCAACGGATCGATAACCGGGTCCAGCGGCTCGTAGCGAACATCAACCAGTGCGGCGGCATCTTCCGCCAGGTAGGGATTATCCGCGCAGATGATCGCAACGGGTTCGCCAACATATCGAACACGCTCCACCGCCAGTGAATAATGTTCCATCGGTTGCTTGACACCAGCAACGAAGGGGCGGGTGTATTGCGCGATGTCGGTTCCGGTTATGATGGCCTCAACGCCCGTCGCCATCGCGGCCCTGGATGCGTCGACTGACAGGATCCTGGCGTGGGCGTGCGGAGAACGCAAAAAGACCGCATGCAAGGTCCCGGCGGGAACCGGAAGGTCGTCCATGAATTGCCCGGAACCGCGCAGCAATGCCTCGTCTTCAACGCGCAAGCTTGTTCCCCCCGCCAGGGCCGTGCCGGAATATTCGCTGCTCCCGCTGTCGGGCAAAACATTCTCCCTGATCTGGATGCGATGGGACCGGCATCCGCAGATATTTCATCACTGGAAACGATTGCGATGTCAATTGAGTTGGGGCAGGGTTTGGCGCCATGATGCTTTACGGTCGCGCATGGTAAACTTCATTCGTCGCGAACAATGCGCTATGAATCCGGGCCATCGCGCCAACGGGACCAGCCAATATCGGACAACACATGATCAAGATTTACGGGTATCAGCTTTCGCAGGCCACCATGCGCGTTCGCATCGCGCTCAATCTGAAAGGAATGGCCTTCGAGGAAGAGTTCCTCGACTTGCTGAAAGGCGATCAGTTCGATGCCACATTCGTGGCGATAAATCCGCAGCACGTGGTGCCGGCTGTCGTGATCGAAGGCGTCGATATAGCGCTGTTTCAATCGATGGCGATACTCGAATATCTCGAAGAAACATGGCCCTCGCCGCCATTGTTGCCCGAAGATTCGGTTGCTCGCGCCCGGGTGCGTGGGCTTGCCCAAACGATCGTGTCCGACACACACCGGGCCAGCGTACCGGCGACGCGCAAGTATTTGACGGACACGCTGGGGCATAGCGATGTCGAATTGCGCGACTGGGTTCACAATTGGGCCGGTAAAGGCTTGCAGGCTATCGAGACACGGCTGGCCAATGACGGATATGCGGGAAGATATTGTCATGGGGATGGCCCGACATTTGCCGATATCTGCCTGTTTCCACAGATCATCGGCGCCAGGCGCTATTCAGTTCCACTAGAGCCATATCCGCGGATAATCGATATCTTCGAGCGTTGCATGGAAGACAAGGCCTTCGTCGACGCTGTACCGGAATAAGCATGGAGGCGACTAAAGGCTTTCAAGCCGCCCCAGTGCCGGTAGCGTGTCGGTGACGCCAGCCATCCGCATGGCGCGCCAAATCACCACCTGATTGCTGGTGATGACGGACGATTGCAGCATGTCTTCAAGTTCGCAGATTGCCTCGGTCGCGCGGATATTGGCGCAGCTCACGAAATAGGCGTGCGCCTGATCCGTTTTCAGCGGCGCCAGCACCGAAAGCCAGTCGCGTGCGGGCATGGAACAATAGGCATCTGATCCGGCAAGATCGAGATTGCGCTCGGCGACGATTTCGAATCCGGCGCTTTCCAGAAACTCGATTTCATGTTCGTGCGGCGCACGCGCGTAAGGGGACACCAGCACGATCCGCTTTGCTTTCAGCGCTGCCAGCGCGGCGAGACTGGCCGAAGCGGTGGTTGCCGCCGGAGCGCCAGTCGCCGTCGCGACGGCTGCCGTAATTGCTGCCTCGCCATCGCTCCCGGCGGCCATGGAATTGGCAGTACAGTGAAAGATCACCGGGTTGCAGCGCGCATCGGCAAGCATGGCGGCCGCTTCGCGGACCCTCGGTAACAGTTCCGCGTTGGACAGTTTGTGCGGGCCGGTCATACGCAATCGCGTGATGTGCGGGACAATTCCTGCTGGCGTGTAGGCCGAAGCATGCGGTTCAGCTATCCTGTTCGAAGAGGGAATTATGAGACCGTAACGCGCCCGAACTGGCTGATCGCTGGCAATCATGTTTTTCCCCAAAATCAAGTGGAACCCTGTGTCCCAGGCGCAGCCTTTCGCTTGACTGCCGGTTCCGGATTGCAGTCGGGAGAGTTTGCTATTCGTCCTCAATGAAATAGCGGCCGTCGCGCCGCTTGACATATCCGAACCCCGGAAAGTCGAGATGCATTCCGGCGATGCGGGTCTGATCGGCGCTTGTCTGGTCCAGCAGTCTCTTGCGCGAGGTAACAGCCTGTTGCGGGTCTACATCGAAGATGAATGCGATATCCGGGTTTTGCAATTGCAGAAAGTCCATGTGGATGGTGTCGCCCCAGATCATCAGGCTGTCGCCATCGCCTTCGACCGTCCACGTGTTGTGGCCAGGCGTGTGCCCTGGAGCCATTTGCGCAACAATGCCCGGCAGAAATTCGCCATCGCCGATGCGCGTTGTTTGTTTCGAATAAGGCGCGAAGGAATTCCGCGCCCGCTGCATTGTCGCGCGCTGGCGGTCGTGGGCGGCTTGCGAAAGATCGCGCTCGACCCAGAACCTGTATTCAACGTCCTGCACGGCGATTTCGGCATTCGGGAACCAGGGTCGACCTTGCGCATCGATCAATCCGTCCGAGTGATCCGGGTGGATATGCGTCAACAGAACGTGGGTTATGCTTGCCGGTTCGATGCCGGCCACCGTGAGATTTTCCGGCAGTTTGCCGAGCGTGGGGCCCATTGTCGTGCCGGTCCCGGCGTCCACCAACGCTCTGACACCGCTGCCTTCGATCAGGAATGCGTTGACGGACAGATAGACCGGATCCGTGAGCGACTTGCCACTGATATCCTGCGTCAACTGCTTGTCGACACCGACGGTCACGTCGATCGTCGTCTGGAACAGGCCGTCGCTGAAGGCTGTAACCGTGTAGTCGCCGATTTGGATTGAAGGATTGGTCATGCTGCCTCGGATCAGTCGCGCCTGCCGGACGTATGGCCACGATCCGTTTCACCTGGCGCCCCGACATCGACACGTGCGTCGATAACAT
>CAZTMN010000128.1:0-8763 GCA_964615275.1 uncultured Beijerinckia sp.
TTCCGCCATCCTTGGACGAGATCTCGTGCAGGCGCTCGTTATGGCGCGAAACCCGGTCAGGCCGGCGCAGGTTGACACCATTGCGCTTGCTTGCACCATCTGGGCTGGAACAGCGTGTGCAATTGGTGACATTCGCGGCTGCGTTCTTGTCGTTCTCGTCATGGCGCTTGCCGCGGTCTTCCGTTCTCAGGCTGCCGAATCCCGGCCGGAGCGGATCGTTGGGGAAAAGGCCGGCCTGTTGCAATCCGCTGGCGCCATCGCCGCAGTCGATACATCATTGCTGGCCCGCGCGCCTTCCTTTGCTGAAGTTTTTGCGCACGTGCCGCAGCAGGGCGTCGCGACACCTGAATATGAACCGGTGCAAAGTGAGCTAGACGGTGCGGCGCCAGCGGTTGCATCGGTCGTGCGATTGCATCCGGATGCCGCCATTCCGTCGCCGCACGAAGAGGCATCTGCCACCGCACAACAACTGAAATTGCTGGCGCAGGCGCTTCGTGGTTCGCCGGCACGGTCCGCCGCCTGGTTGCAACAACCGGCTGTCGTATATCAAAGGCGGAGTCAGCGAATACCCGATCACAACGTTGCCGTCAGCCAATCGGGAAAACCCACAGTTTTTACAGGCGGCCAAACGGGGGCGAAAAGCTTTTATCAGCCAGCAGGACAATGAATGGCGCTGGGGCCGGTGTAAGGGCCGGAACTTGAAGGAGGCAGGACGCGCGTCGCCTGCACTGGAAATCCGGAGCCGGCGAATGGAACAAGCGCTTTAAGCGGCCTCTGCGTTTCGCCATCGAGATCATTTCGCCTTGATTGATCAGCCTTGCACAACGCATTTGATAGTGCCGTTCACAGGCCGCAGCGTTGCGGTCACGATACGATTTTTTTGAATGCTAAACGCACACAATGTCCAGGTGCGGCCGCGCCGGTGAAGAACCAGTTTTCCGGACCCCGCCTTGTGTTTCAATACAAGCTCATTCGAACCCTTCATGCCGTCGATTACCGAACCGTTCAGGGAGTACACGTCATTGTTGGCCAGCTTGATCTCGCTTTTGATATGGACATAGCCATAGTTCGGCTCTTCCTGGCATCCGGGAAGGCTTGCCGCTGCAACCGAGGCTAACAGCCCGCCCAATGCGAGTTTGCCCGTCATACCCATGATGCCGCTACATTCCTGCTTTCGGCGGCTTTGCCGTACGGGAAAAGTTTTGCAGTGCTGCCGAGGCTGTGCGTAATTCTGCCGCCAGGGTCTTGACGACTTCGAGCATCTTGTTGGCGTTTTTCAACGCCTGCAATTCCTTCATGAAATCCCCGCGGGCCTGAACGGTTTTCAACATTTCGGTCAGTTTGCCGCGCGCGCGCGATAGTTCGGAGATTGCAGCTTCCGTCTGTGCGCCCACACGCTTCCATTCCTTTTGCAGGAAGGCTCGTTCTTCCGGCGAGAATTTTGTGTCGCTCTCGAACTGCTTTTGCTTTGAACGGGCGTAATCGATTACCCTTTTCCCGAGTTTGGCGACGTCGCCATTGTTGGTGACAAGTCCGAGTGTATTAGCGATCAAACCCTGCAAGGTGTTGATTTGCTTGCGTGCAGCATCTGGCGAGGTGAGATTTTCTATTTCCCCTGCGCTTTTCTTGATCTTTCCCCCAAGCGCTTCCAATTGTTTTTTCAAGGCGCTGTATTGCTTGACGAAATCGTCGCCGGGATTGGCCAGCGGCGGTGCAGACGGGGCGGTCTTGATGTCGACTTCCTGGGCGGCGGTTTGCGCCGGGAACTGTATCAGGACAAGCGCGGCCGAAAACAGGGCAACCGAAACGAGTGATCCGGAACGGCGCAGCATGAGTGAACTCCGTATATTGTGACTGAATTGCAAAATATTGACCGCCGTTAACCATGCTATGCCATTCGGGCAGAATTGAGAACGCATATTCCGGAGGGAGCGGCTTCAATCGGGCCATTCGGCTTTGTGGCGGCCGACGTTTCCGGCGGCGATATCCCACCACATCGGAATACCGGAGATTTCTATCGCCGGCCGCAAGCGGCGGGCAGGGCCCCAATCCGTTTGCTCCACCTCGGGCGCGTGGTCTTCCGGCTGTTCCGGCGCCAATTCATTGTCGAACCCACCCGGGGCGGGAAAGCGGGCAATCAATTCGGCGGTACGGGCCAGGGAAAAACGGGCGCTCAACGCCCGGCCGGTTGTAATCCGTTCGGCCAGCCCGCGCATCACCGCGGCGGCCATCATGTATCCGGTGCCGTGATCCAGCGCCTGCATCGGCAGCGGTGTTGGTATTCCCGCTTTGCTGATTTGCATTCCCGCGTCCGCAAGGCCGCTCGACATCTGCACCAGCGAGTCGAAGCCGCGCCGTGTACGCCAGGGCCCGCTCCAACCGTACGCGTCGAGACCTACATCGATCAGGCATGGCTGCAGTTTGCGCCGCGCATCGGCGCCGATACCGAGCCGCTCCAATGCATCGGAACGATACCCGTGGACGAGGACGTCCGCCTGGCGGATCAACTGCTCCAGTTTTTCCAGTCCGGCAGCGGACTTCAGGTCAAGACGGGCGCACCACTTTCCCAACCCGACTTCGGGAATGGCGGCAGGCTCCTCCCAATCGGGCGGATCAATTCGCAGAACATTTGCGCCATAACCGGCGAGAAACCGGGTGGCGACAGGCCCGGCCAGTATCCTGGTCAGGTCGAGTACCTTGATATCCTTCAGCGGGCGCGTGCGATCGATCCGCCAGCGAGCCGCCCTGTCACATGAGTGATACGAAATGTCTGCCAGGGGTTCGGTTGCAACCGCTGCGCCCTGCTCATGCGAGGCCCATTCCTTGCGGGAATACATCGCGGCAGCGCAGCCGCCGGCCTCGACTACAGCTTGTTCGAGTTTCGCCTTTTTGCGGCGTGCTATTTCCCGTGCCACCTTTCGATGCTCGCCCGGCACGCCCAGGACAGACAGGGCCGCAGCGCGATGATGTGGCGCATTCGTGTGCAACCGGATCCAGCCGTCCTCCGCGATATAATCCGCGGCCAGGTCATCCCAGGTTGGCGGGATTTCCCATCCCAGCGGGCGAATGCTGGAGGCAAACCAGAAAGTGGCCAGACGCCGGTCGACGCTTACCCCGGGCGCCAGCGAAGGCGTATCAAGGCTTGCGAAGGCGGCAACGCCAAGGCCGGCAGAGGCCATGGTGGCCGCGGCAAAATCGGTTGAACGGAATGCTGACGGCGCCGACCCCAATCCGTTGAACTCAAGGGCGCTTGATGCATCTCCCGGCTGGGCCAGGGCAGTGGAGATGATGTCCAAAATGTCTTCGCTCATTTACCGGTCCAATCGATTGCCTGGCCTGCGTCCAAGGTTGAGGTTATAGCGGCCGGGATTTTTCAGGCGAAGTATAGTATTGTCAGCTTTGGCGAACCGGCGGGAGCAATTTCTCAGTGGTTTGACGGCCCCTGTGAAGTTTCTGGTTGCGCGCCAATCCCGGCGGGTTGTGCTGCGCCACAATCGCCACGGGCAATCCGGAGGGATGGCAGATTCTCGTCTTTTGGCGGTGCCTTAAAGTTAATCATAAATGCCTATTTAGTGTGCATATAAGACTGTTTTTGTCGCACGATACGGACGAAAAGGCGATATTTTGGAGGGATTCACGCCAAAATTGCCTGATGGAAATTTGGCACGCCAACTGCTAGGGAATTCTTAGCGAACTTGGGACGCTGCGCGGCATTTTGTCGGCAGCCTGAATTTGGAGAGCTTTTGCGCCATGAAAAAGATTGAGGCCATCATCAAGCCGTTCAAACTTGATGAAGTGAAAGAAGCGCTGCAGGAAGCCGGCTTGCAGGGCATTACAGTCACAGAAGCGAAGGGCTTTGGCCGTCAGAAAGGCCATACCGAACTGTACCGTGGCGCTGAATACGTCGTCGACTTTCTGCCAAAGGTAAAGATCGAGGTCGTGACATCCGATGAAATGGCTGACGCTGCCGTGGAAGCAATACGAAAATCAGCGGAAACCGGCCGGATCGGGGATGGCAAAATTTTTATTACCAATATAGAAGGCGCAATCCGCATTCGTACCGGCGAGACCGGGACTGACGCGCTGTAAGCCTTATATCTCACCGGTGGGCCGGACCGGTTTTTCCTGCCAATCAAGAAACCCAGCGACAACCTACTCTACAGGGGCCCCTAACTATGAAAAACGCCAAAGATGTCCTGAAGGCGATCAAGGACAATGACGTTAAATATGTGGATCTTCGTTTCACCGATATGCGCGGTAAGTGGCAACACGTTACCTTTGACGTGAGCCTGATCGATGAAGACTTTTTTGCCGATGGCACCATGTTCGACGGCTCTTCCATTGCAGGCTGGAAAGCGATCAATGAATCCGACATGACGCTGATGCCGGACCCGACCTCCGCCACGATGGACCCGTTCTTTGCCTCCGCAACGATGGTTATAAATTGCGACGTTCTGGAACCGTCGACCGGCGAACCCTATGGCCGTGATCCGCGGTCCATCGCCAAGAAGGCGCTGGCTCATATGAAGAGCCAGGGTGTGGGCGACACGTGTTTCTTTGGGCCCGAGGCGGAATTCTTCGTGTTCGACGACGTCCAGTTCAAGGCTGATCCCTATAACACCGGGTTTCAGTTGGACTCGATGGAATTGCCCGAAAACATGGACACGCCATATGAGGGCGGTAATCTCGGCCACCGTATCCGTACCAAGGGCGGGTACTTCCCGGTTCCGCCGATGGATTCCGGCCAGGACATGCGTTCGGAAATGCTGACAGCGATGGCTGCCATGGGTGTCGAAGTCGAAAAGCACCATCACGAGGTCGCTTCCGCGCAGCATGAACTCGGCATGAAGTTTGACACGCTCGTTACAACTGCCGACCGCTTGCAGACCTACAAGTACTGCATCCACCAGGTTGCGCAGAGTTACGGCAAGACGGCGACGTTCATGCCGAAGCCGGTCTATGGCGACAACGGTTCGGGCATGCACGTCCACCAGTCGATCTGGAAAAACGGCAAGCCTGTTTTCGCCGGCAACAAGTATGCCGACCTCAGCCAGGAATGCCTGTGGTACATCGGTGGCATTATCAAGCACGCGAAGGCCATCAACGCCTTCACCAACCCGTCGACGAACTCCTACAAGCGGCTGGTTCCTGGCTTTGAAGCGCCGGTTCTACTGGCTTATTCATCGCGCAACCGTTCGGCGTCTTGCCGAATTCCGTTCGCTACCAATCCGAAGGCCAAGCGCGTTGAGGTTCGCTTCCCCGACCCGACGGCAAATCCCTACCTTGCCTTCACCGCCATGCTGATGGCCGGGCTCGACGGCATCGCCAACAAGATCGACCCTGGTCCGGCGATGGACAAGGACCTGTACGACCTGCCACCTAAAGAATTGAAGAAAATTCCGACGGTCAGCGGATCGTTGCGCGAAGCGCTGCAGTCGCTCGACAAGGACCGCAACTTCCTGAAGGCAGGCAGCGTATTCAACGACGATTTCATCGACGCCTACATCGACCTGAAGATGGAGGAAGTACTGCGGTTTGAAATGACGCCGCATCCCATTGAATTCGACATGTACTATTCAGTCTGATGTCGCCAAAGTGACACCTTTCGGGAGGGCGCCCTTTTGTGGCGCCCTTTCTTTTGTTTGCGCGACACTTGGGCAAATCCGGAGTAGAATCCAACACTGTCGAATTGGGTCCGGGACAGCTTATGCCGCACAATATAATCGCGCGCTGGATTTTACTGTTAAGCATGATGATCGTGCTTTTCAGCGGAACGCTAATCTTGCTGCGCTATCCGGCCACGTTGACCTTGGCGGTTGGCCCCGGCAACTCCCCTGTGCTTGCCTATGCCCGTGAAATTCAAGCGGCATTGGCGAACAGCAAGGAACCGTTTCGCGTCAGGATCATTACGACGCCCGGATCGCGGGACGCGGCACTTCTGCTCGACCAGGGAAAAGCCAATCTTGCAATTGTCCGCAGCGATGACGAGACATCCAAATCAGCTCGATCCATTGTCCTGCTGCAAAAGAAAACTCTCTTTGCCATTGTGCGCAATACAGCTGAGCGCACAGGGAAGGTGGCCGGTGCAGCGGCCGCCAGCAAAAACACTGCCGCAAGGCCGATTGCAGCCAATACGGCTGGCGCCGGTTCAGCGGCCAATCCAGCGGCCGGCAGCTCGCCAGCCCAGGCGGTGACGCCCGCCAAGGGCCCGCCTATTCGCGGGGAAGCGGACGGAAGCACCGGTGTTCGCGGCCGAACAAAACTGGCGCCGCCAATAACAGCGGCAAAAGACGATACCGGCGGCAACGGGGTGAAGAGCGCAGAAAAGGGCGCGGCTATTCCGCCATTGTTGCGAACCCTCACCCGGGCGCGGGGCGGGGTGCTGCAGCGTAGGGGAGCGCAGGACCTGCCGATTGTCGCGAGGGTGGCCGGGCATTATGGGATGACGCAAGCCGGCGTCAAACTGAAGCCGTTCAACCGGAAACAGGCCGAGGCAGCATTCAGGAGCGGGCAACTCGACTATCTGATTGTGTTTGCCCATCCGTCAGAGGCGATGGTGCGCGCGTTGATTCAATCAGCGCGGCAGTCGTTGGCTACGAACTTTCTGCTACTTGCACCGCCCGGCGCGAAAGGGCTGGCCTACCAACTCAAGGATCTTGAATTGTCGACGTTGCCGGCCGGCGTGTTTGGTGGCAACCCTCCGTTGCCAAAAGCGGATCTGGAATCTGTTGCTGTTACGTACGAGATCGTCGCAACGAGGAAGATGAGCGAGCGCATCGCGGCGAAATTGACCAAGACGCTGACAGATTTGCGAACGCAGTTGCGCGGCTCGGATGACGGCGAATTTGCAATCGAGTTGCCGTCCACCGAAGAGGCCAGACGCTATCTTCCGCACCCCGGGACCGTGGCCCAGGCTAATGGCGACAGCGAGTCGTTTCTGGACGAGTACAGCGATCTATTCTGGCTTGGGTTGTTCGGACTTGGTCTTGCCGGTTCAGCCATTTCATCGCTTCTTTCCTGGCTTGGACTGCGGCGCGGCAAGCCGTCAAGCGCTGCCTGACGCCACGGCGGGGCGAGCAAGTTCAACACAGTAAAGCGCGTCCCGGCTCTGCCCGAACGATCGAAAACATGAACGGTACCTGTGTATTTCGTGCGAGTTTGCCGTCATCGAACTTCGGCACTGAAACACCGGGCGGTCCTGGGCCGGTTGTGACGACCGATGCTCATAACCGCGTTTGAGCGCAGGTTCGTTCGTTTGTTGGACAATCAATCCGGGCCGGATTCAGCTGCGGGCCATGATGGCGTTGCATCAAGCGTCAATGTGTTTCACGCGGGCAACAGTTTTTCCAGCGTGGCAACCACCGCTGCGTTGTCATCGGCGCCGCCAATTCCTATCCGGACGTTGTCAGGAAAGGCCGGATGGTTCCAGCCGGCGCAGATAATCCTGCTTTCGGCGAGTTTGGGGATGATCTCTCCGGCCGGGCAGGGCAGGCGAGCCGATACAAAATTTGCGGCGGAGGGCATCACCTGCAACCCGAGCGCGCGCAAGGCATCCGAGAGGCCCCGCTTCATTGCGGCGTTGTGGATCAGATATTTCTCCAGCTCCTGCCGGTCTTCAAATGCTGCCAGCGCGGCGGCAAAACCGGTCGACGATATCGTGAAATTCAATGATCGCTCGCGCAACCTCCGGGCTGTGGCATGGTCGCTGGCAAAACCATATCCGACCCTGGCGCCCGCGAGGCGATAGGCCTTGGAGAATGATCGCAATACGATCCAGGGTGCACTGCGTTCGCGTTGCAAAATTTCGAGCACGTCCGGCCCGCCCTCATGAGCGCAGAATTCGTGGTAGACTTCATCGGCCATCAGCAGCGTATCGGCGGGCGTGTGGCGTATGATGTGAACCAACTCGTCTTCGGTCAGGCTGATCCCGCTCGGATTGCCGGGTGTTGCAAATGTCACTATGCCGGTGCTTGCGTCGATTGCAGCGGTGAACGCGTCGATGTCTAGCCGTCCATCGGTATGCAATCCGGTTCGCCGCACATCCGCGCCGGTCAAGGCGTAGACGCGTTCGTAGCCCCAGAAAGTTGGTGAGTGGGAAACAACATTCAGGCGTTGCTGCGCCGCCAGCGCGACCGCGCGATAAATCAATTCACCGGCCCCGCTGCCCCATACCTGCCTGTCGGTTCCGACGTGATGGCGCGCTTCGACAGCCGCGCACAATTGCTGATGAATGTTGTCGGGGTAACGGTTGAGATAATGGGCGGCCCTCTCCAGCGCGGCCACGACTCGCTCACTGGGGGAAAACGGGGCTTCGTTCAGACCGAGCAGATGCAGTTCGTCCGCATCGCGGCCCTGGGAGAAAAGGTAATCGCGCGTCGGTGGCGGTTTGCCGAATGGCCAGTCAAAATCACTGGTCCAGAAACACCCTGTTTCACCCTTGGTGGCGATCTTGTCGTCTGACATGGATTCCCTGTCGCTGAAACATCCCTTTGGAGAGGCCGCCTGCAACCATCGGGCTCTACCCGACTACGGCTGCGGCTTTGGCTGTACAGGTTTACCGCTGCTGGCCCATTCCGTAACGGCCTTTCAGGGCCTGCCTCAAATCTCCGAGACGGTGATTGCCGCTCCGCGCGAATCGGTTGCGGAAATTCGCGGCTGGCGCGGAACCTACGGCTGGAAAAACGTTACCTGCGTTTCCGGAGGCAAAACTCGCTCGGAGTCGGTGCGCCGGGGGCTTGCCAAACTCGGGGGCCGCTTTGACTG
>CAZTMN010000129.1:0-8755 GCA_964615275.1 uncultured Beijerinckia sp.
GTGTGGCCATTGGTGCTTTCGCCCCAGGTGCGAACCGGATCGCCGGCGCCCGGTGGCTCGGCCTTGATGACCTCCGCACCGAGATCAGCCAGCAGGCGCGTGCAAAACGGCGCGGCGATGAAGTGACCCAGTTCGAGAACCCGCAACCCGCTGAGCGGCCCGCGCCGCATCTCTCCTTGCTTTGCCATATCCTGTCATGCCCTTTGGACGTCGCAGTCCGGTTCACAAGCGCCTCGCGGGCCGGTAATACCATAGCATCGGCGGCGGGCGAGCCCTGGGCCGGGCCAACGGCTGACAGATTGTGGAGAACTCCCATGCGCGAAGAAGTCATCGTCCGTGAAGTAGGCCTGCGCGACGGGCTGCAGCTGGTCAAGACCATCGTACCCACAGAAACCAAGCTCGCCTGGCTGAAGGCCGAGGCAGACGCCGGCGTGCGTGAATTCGAGGCCTGCTCCCTCGTACCGGCGCATATCGTGCCGCAGTTTGGCGATGCCAAGGAAATGATCGCCGCCGCGTTGGCGCTGCCGGGGGTTCATGCGCAGGCGCTGACGCCAAACCTCAAGGGCGCCGACCTC
Source organism: uncultured Beijerinckia sp. (assembly GCA_964615275.1). Classification (GTDB taxonomy): domain Bacteria; phylum Pseudomonadota; class Alphaproteobacteria; order Rhizobiales; family Beijerinckiaceae; genus Terripilifer. Next base: position 576 of record CAZTMN010000129.1, read on the forward strand.
GGCTTTGCCGCAGGCGCGCAGCAGATGAATTTCGTCATGTCGGTGTCGGAGACCCACAACCTCGCCAACGTCAAAAAGACCCACGAGCAATCGCTGGAAGACCTGCGCAGGATCGTTGCCCTGCGCAACGAACAATATCGCGACCGGCGCATAGGCTGTGGCCTCGCAACCGCCTTCGGCTGCACGCTGGAGGGCAACGTGCCCCATGCCAACGTGCTGGCGCTGGTCGAAAAGGCGCTGGCAATAGGCGTCGATGAGATCATGCTGCCCGATACGGTCGGCTATGGCTCGCCGCGGCAGGTGCGCGCCCTGTTCGGCGCAGCGCTGAAGCTGACCGGCGACGTCCCGCTCGGCACGCATTTCCACGACACGCGCGGCCTCGGATTGGCGAACGCGCTGGCTGCGCTGGAAACCGGTATCCGCCGGTTTGACTCCTCCATCGCCGGCCTCGGCGGTTGCCCCTTCGCCCCCGGCGCTACAGGGAACATATCGACAGAAGACCTGGTGTTTCTGCTGAAATCGGAAGGCTTTGAAACAGGCATCGACATCATGGCCCTGCAAAGGGCCCGCGACATTGTAGACACCGCCCTGCCGGAAGAACGCCGTCAGGGGAATATATTGCAGGCCGGATTGCCGAAGGGGTTTAAGGGCATTGCCGGGGTGGGTGCGGGGAGTGTGGCGGCGGAGTGAGGGGGAATAAACAATTCAGCTTGAACCGCACGTCGAACAACGCTCGGGCTGACAAAAGCTTTATCCTTGCAATTTCTACTCTGAAAATTGGAGGCTAGCGGATCCACGTCGCTACCCCCATTTCCCCTCCACCCAATCGCACACGCCAACCAGCCCCATGTCGTGGCCCTTGCGGCCGACGAACTGGATGCCGAGCGGCATGCCGCTTGGGCCCTTGTGCAGCGGCAAGGTCATGCATGGCGCGTAGAGCGCTGTCCAGCAGCGGTTGAGGATCGGATCGCCGGTATTGTCGAGACCAACCGGCGCTTCTCCCGGCCCGGCGGGCACGATCACCGCATCGAGCCCCTCTTCCGCCATGATCGCATCGAAGCGTTTCTGGCAATCCGCGAATATGCCAAGCGCCTCAGCATAGCGCTCGTAAGTAACCCCGGCCCCGGTAGTCATGATCTTGTGCAGCGTTTCCGAACACTTGTCCGGAAATGTGTTGCGCTCATAGGTCAGCGCCTGGCGGCCTTCGTAAGCAAGAATATCCCATTGCGCATCGGCCAGCGGATTGAACTCACCCGGCAGCGTGATGGCGCCGACTTCCGCGCCGGCCTTGCGCAGCGCTCCGGCCGTCTCCTCCACCGCCGCGATGGTGTAATCCTCGGCCGCCGCCCATTCTTTCGTCCGGCAGACCGCCAGTTTTGGCGCCGCGCCGCGCGGTCTGTTTTCCCGGAACGGACGCCCCGATGAACATTCGGCAAACAACACCGTATCCCCCACATCGCGCCCGACGAACCCGACCGTATCGAGGGATTCCGACACCAGTTTCAACCCGGCGCGCGGCGTAACGCCATAGGTCGGCTTGAAACCGACGATGCCGCAATAGGAGGCTGGCCGGATGGTCGAGCCCGCCGTCTGCGTGCCGTAGCCGAGCATCGCCATCCCGGCCCCGACCGAGGCGACCGAGCCGCTGGATGAGCCGCCCGGCGTGCGCGTCAGATCGTGCGGGTTGCGGGTGACGCCCGGATGGACAGTGGCGAACTCCGTCGTCACCGATTTGCCGAGCACGATGGCTCCGGCCTCGCGCGCCAGCGCCACGCAGGCCGCATCCGCCGCCTCGCGATGGCCTCTATAGATCGGCGAGCCGAACTCGGTGGTGAATTGCGCGGTGGCGAACACGTCCTTCACCGCCATCGGCACGCCGGTCAGCGGGCCGTCCTTTGGCCCGGCGTCGATGCGCCTGGCCTCTTCCAGCACCGGGCCGGGATCGAAATTGACGAAAGCCTTTATGTCGCCGTCGCGGTCCTCGACATCGGCGATGAAGTCCTGCGCAACCTCGAGCGCCGAGAACTTGCCTTCCTTGATGCCTTTGGCGATATCCCGCGCGCTCATGCTGGCGTACTGGCTCATGGCCATGGCGGCCCCTCCGTTTCATGCGTTTGTCTGGTTGGCGGTGAGTATGACGGCGCAGCGTGAATGCCGCAAGCCACGCACCGCCGCCGCAAAACAGGCTGTTCACCCCTGCGGACGCGTTGTAATCTGATTTATCATCGAACCGGCGTCATCCATAACCTGGCCCGATGTTCTGGTTCCAGAAAGGAGCGCAATCTTGGCTGACCAAAAACCAGTATTGATCGCCGGGGCCGGACCGGCAGGGATGATCACTGCGCTGGGTCTGGCGCGCCGCGGCGTGCGGGTTCAGGTTTTCGAGGTCGACGCCGATTTACCGGAAACCCGGCGCGCCACCACGTTTCATCCGCCAACGCTCGACATGCTCGACGAACTGGGCCTGGTCGAAGATGTCATTCGCCTCGGCCAAAAGGCGCCGACCTGGCAATTCAGGGATCGCGAGACCGGATGCGTTGCCGAATTTGATGTGTCCATGCTTGCCGATGTCTCGGGCCATCCATACAGGGTCCAGTGCGAGCAGTTTCATCTCACCCGCCTGATCCGCGACCGCCTGCAGGAATACCCCAATGCCGAGGTTTCCTTCGAGGCGCGGGTTACCGGTTTCGACCAAGATGACGACGGCGTAACGATCCGGATTGAGAACCGGGACGGGCCGCAAACCTATGGCGGATCCTTTCTGGTTGGAGCCGATGGCGGACGCAGCATTATCCGTGGCGCGCTCCCGGTCGAATTTGAAGGATTCACCTATGATGAACGCATCGTGCAGGCCGGCACCCCCTTTGACTATTCAAACGCGCTGCCGGATGTCGGGCTGATCAACTATATCTCCGACCCACACGAATGGTGCGTTCTGTTGGCGCTGCCGGGCTATTGGCGGGTCGGTTTCCCGATGCGCGAAGGCGAGAAGGAAGAAGACGCGTTGACGGACGAGTCGCTGCAGGCGCGCCTCCACCGCTTTTTCCCGAAATCGGGGGACTATGAATTGGTCCACCGCAATACCTGGCGTGTCCACCAGCGTGTCGCCAGCAATTTCCGTCACGGGCGGGTAGTACTCGCGGGAGATGCCGCCCACGTCAACAGCCCGCAGGGCGGCATGGGAATGAACAGCGGCATCCACGATGGGGTCAATCTCGCTGAAAAACTGGCTGCGGTATGGAAGCACGAAGCAGGCATTGAATTGCTCGACCGCTACGCCCGGCAACGGCGCCATGTTGCAGTTGAGGATGTTCGTGTGCAGACCATGCGAAATGCAAAACTGATGAACGAACGGGATCTCACGGTACGCGCCAAGACACTGGACGAAATGCGTGCGACTGCGGCCGACCCGGCGCGAGCCAGGCAGTTTCTGCTGAACTCGTCGATGATCGCCGGGCTCCGCGCGGCCGCGGAAATCGAGTAAGAGAGGCGGTCATGGCAACGACACTTCCAAACCCCATGCACGGGAAAAACAAGTTCAAGCTCGGCGTGTTCCGGATGAACTGCGAGGGCGGGCTGTGCATCACCAGGGCGCCGGACCGCTGGAAAGCCGAATGGGATGACGTCGTTGCGGCGGCTCAAACGGCCGACGCAGCAGGGTTCGAACTGATTTTGCCGCTGGCCCGATGGCGCGGATACGGCGGCGAAATCGACAATGCCGCCCTGTCCTACGAAACGCTCACCCAGGGCGCCGCCCTTGCCGCACACACCAGGCACGCGGCGATATTTGTCACCGTTCACGTGCCGCTGGTTCATCCGGTCTTTGCCGCAAAGGCCGTGGCGACGATAGATCATGTCAGTCACGGCCGGGCCGGATTGAACATGGTGTGCGGCTGGAACCAGGCCGAGTTCGATATGTTCGGCGCCGAGTTGATCGATCACGATCATCGTTACGACCAGGGGCTTGAATGGTTCGACATATTCATGCGCCTGCTGGCCGGCGAGCGTTTCGATCACAAAGGAAAATATTACGACATCAGGGATGTCTACACCGAACCGCGAACGCTTCAGCAGCCACGCCCTGTGACGATGTCTGCAGGGGGCTCAAAATCCGGCCGGGAATTTGCGGCCAAGGCGGCGGATTTCCTGTTTGCTGTTCCCCAGGATGTCGAACATGCCAAAACGCTGGTCGAAGAGATCAAGAAGAACGCGGAAGCCGCAAACCGCCATGCCGGCATTTTCGGGATTTCACACGTCGTGTGCCGCCCGACGCAGAAGGAGGCAGAAGAGTTCTACGATTATTACGCCGTTGAGATGGCTGACAACGAGGCCTTGGACAATTGGGTAGGAGCAAAACAGGCTACGTCCCAATCGATTACCGACGAGGTCTTCGCCCAGCGCCGACGCGTTGCCGGTGGCCACGGGTCGGTGCCGCTGATTGGATCACCCGACAAGGTTGCAAGCGACATCATCGCACTCCATGAAGCAGGCTTGGCCGGGATTACCACCAGCTTTTTCGATTTTACCGGCGAATTGCCCTACTTCATCGACAACGTGCTTCCCATTCTCGAAGAGGCCGGCCTTCGCGAGCCTGTCTCGGCTTGACCGGTGAGTAGCTCATCCGGCAACCGTACACGAGGGACTTTCAGGCGCACCGGCTGCGAAGCGGCGCGCAAGACTTGAGAATCAGGACTTGAGAATCATGGGTTGGAACACGGGACCTGGCGAATAACACTCGGGAAAAATGGCGACCCCGGCACGATTCGAACGTGCGACCTACGGATTAGAAGTCCGTTGCTCTATCCAGCTGAGCTACGGGGCCAAATGCAAATGAATCATGCCCCTCCAGAATAAGCGTGAAACGGCATTGTGCAAACACGGCCAGCGCCTGGAGGGGTCGCAACGTCTGCGCCGCCCTAGTGGGTCCACTGGCCGACGCGCGTCGACTTGAAATTGTCCGAATAGGACATGGTGCGCCGCCGCGCATGCTTGGGCTCCTCGACCCGGTAAGCGATGCCCTTGCGCGTTGCATAGGCGATCGCCTCGTCCTTCGAGGCGAACCACAACTTTACCTGCTGGCGCATGTCCGACGAACTCGTCCAGCCCATGAGCGGATCGATTTCGCGCGGGCTCTCCTGCTCGAATTCCAGCAGCCAGCGGTCACTGCGCGCCTGGCCCGATTGGGTCACCTTTTTCGCCGGACAAAAAATTCGCGCGCTCATGCCTTGTTCCCGCAGTCGACTGTCCCAAACGTCCGGTTCAAGCCGCGGCCGCGACTTTGAGCGAATGGTCGGGGCGGCAGGATTCGAACCTGCGACCCTCTGGTCCCAAACCAGATGCGCTACCAGACTGCGCTACACCCCGAGCATGCGCCAAGCCCTTAGCATTGTTCGGCCAAATTCCAAACAGCAATGCGGGGATTTTTCCGCGCTAGCGGCAGTAAAAACGCCCTGCACCGGCCTGCGCGGGTCAGCGCCGGAACAGCGGGTGAATAATGCGGTCGCCGGGCTTCAAGCCGATACGTTTTGCCGTGCCAGCAATGACTTCCAGCACAGCCAGAACCGGACGCGCCGATACGATATTAAGCTCGGACAATGGTTCGGTGTTTTCCGCAATATTGGCCACAACGCCCTTATTGTCGATGAAGACCATGTCGAGCGAAATATACGTGTTGCGCATCCACATCGCGACCGGATCGACCCGGCCAAAATCGAACAGCATGCCGCGGTTGGCCGGCAGGCGGCGGCGAAACATCAATCCACGGGCAAGGTCCTCCGGCTTGCGCATGACCTCGACACGGAAGACATGCCGGCCGGACGACGTGACGACCGTCAGCTTCTCGAGTGGCTGCTGCGCGAAGCCCGGGCTATTCGGCATCGAAACGGCGGCAAACAGCGCGATGACCGCTGCCAGCAGCCGGAAGGGCCACAGGGCCGCTGTCGGGCCGCAAGAAAGTCCAGGAATATTACGCAGCGACATGGCGGCTCCCGATGAATCCCGGCCGGAGCATCATGCGGGACGGTGGCTGCCGGTCTCCCACAAGGCGCACACCGGCCCCGGGGACACATTCCCATGAATTGGCGGGCACGGTCCAGCAATTTGACCGGGCCTTGAAACATGAGCTTGAAACATGAAATTGAGAGATAAACCTGAGTTATGGAAATGCCGACTTGAAAGCCGGCTTGCAAATACCCCCTGACCAGCCCGGATTGCAATTGCGGCCTAGTGGGACGACGGCATCCTGGTTTCCAGCGGCCGCACTTCGGCAGCCATCAATCCCTTGTCGGTCTGGCCGAAGCGGGCAAGCAGGCTCTCGCCGGGATTGAGATCGGTAATGCCATAGCGGCGCAGGGTCTCCATGTGAACGAAGATATCCTCCGTGCCCTCGCCGCGGGTGAGGAAGCCGAAGCCGCGCGCCCGGTTGAACCATTTGACGATGACGATTTCAAACCCGCCAGTCGCCGTTACCTGCACATTTGTGCGCGCCTGCGGCAATTGTGCAGGATGGGTGGCGGTCGATTCATCCATCGACAGAACGCGAAATACCTGGAGCCCCTTGGCGCGGCTCTGCACCTGGCAATGAATGCGCGCACCCTCGGGCGCAACGCTGAAGCCGTCGCGCTTCAAAACCGTAACATGCAACAAGACGTCGGCGCCGCCGCCATCGGGAATGATGAATCCATAGCCTTTGGAAACATCAAACCATTTGATCTGGCCAGCCATCTCCGAAAGTTCGAACTCCGCTTCCGCCGCTGGTACGTCGGCGCGGCCGCCCACGCCTGTTTGTAAATCAGCAGTAGCCTGAACGCCCGTTTGCGGATGCGCCTCACCGCCCGTAGACGCAGTACCCGCGCCGTCCGTTTCCGTGTCCCCGTCAGCCAATGCTCCGGCCCCCTGAATACGCCGCTGGCTGTATCAAAATATCCGGACCGCCAGCAGGGACCGAATCAAACAGCCTGAAATTCAACACCCAAAGGATAGCATCGCCGAAGCGCGGGAAAAGGATAATTTTTCAAAAATTCTCAAGGCTGTGGATGACCTCGGCCGGAACCGCAAAATTGCAGAAAACCGCATGAAACGGCAGCTTCTTGAGGCTTTTCCACAGGCCATGCGATGGGACACAGGAACCCATCCGGCGCGCTGGCTGTTAGCGCGGGCGCGCAAATAGCCGCGACTGGACGAAATCTGTACACCGGCATGCGGCGATGTGTTCGGCCGAACGCCAACGAATGCAACCGACGTCAAACGCATCGAATAGAACGGTCAATTCCCGTACTGAGCTACCGCCCGTTGCCATTGCGGTAGCAAGACGATGCTGCCGAAATCTTTTGCCTTCGAAAAATGCTTTCTGTCGGCCGTAATGAAACACCCCTGCCGTTCGATCGCGATCGCGTGATAGATAGAATCATACATCGCCGGATAGCCGCTCCTGTCATTGCCCCTTGAGCTGATTTCCTGACCGACCTTCCAATCATCGCGTGTTGGTTCGACGACCAACCAGTTCCGCAACAATTGAGTGTCCATAAAATCCAGAACCGACTGCGTATCGAGTTCGTGATAACGCCCGACCTGAACCAATTCGTAAACGAACAGGCTGGGCAAAACGACAGGAACGGCTTCACTCTGGATGGCGCGAACTAATTGGCGCGCGAGGGCGCTGTCGCTCTCCGAAACCAGCAGCTTTGCGAACACGTTGGAGTCGAGGACGATCATCGTGGCACGGCCATTCATTTCCCGGCCAGGGTCTTGCCGGCATGCAACCGCCGGTCCCAGAAACAATCTCAATGAAAGGCCAATTTACCGTCACAGATCATATGGTCGTGCTTACAACGATAGACCTCTGGCCGGCACTAATGCCGAGGTGCCTGATTAATCGGACGCAACAACACACGCCCAGCCCCTCTTTGAATGCCTTTCCCTGCAAAAGCTCCAGTCTTTCTCTCTCATGCGAAAAAGATAAGACTTAAATAATCTATCGCTTGGTTGTTGACGCTGCCGCAGCGTATCAGGTTAATCGAATATAGAATCAATACGTTAATGCGATCAACGTACACCGACAGCTGCAAACGCCCGCTCAAAAACTGCTTGACTGTTATTTGGAAGTACATAAGCTTCCGCTGGGTTATGAATAGCCCCTAGATTTGTAGACGCCTTCTTTCCTAAATTTGAGGCAAGGAGGG
>CAZTMN010000130.1:0-8593 GCA_964615275.1 uncultured Beijerinckia sp.
CCAACACGCCGCTGGACGATGTGCCCGAAGGCGCCGACGAAGACGACAACGCGCAGGTACGTGTCGTCGGCGACAAGCCGGCATTCGATTTCGAGCCGAAGGAGCATTTCGACATCGGCGAGGCGCTCGGACAGATGGATTTCGAGAGCGCCGCGAAATTGTCGGGCGCGCGCTTTGTCGTGCTCAAGGGTGGGTTGGCGCGGCTCGAACGGGCGCTGATGCAATTCATGCTCGACCTGCACGTGGACCATCACGGATATACGGAAGTGGATCCGCCGGTGCTGGTGCGCGACGACGCCATGTTCGGCACGGCGCAATTGCCGAAGTTCGAGGAGGATCAATTTGCCGCCTATGCCGGAAAGTCTACAGGCGAGCAAGAGGGTGATTATCACTGGCTCATCCCGACCGCCGAGGTGCCGCTGACCAATCTCGTGCGCGAAAGCATAGTCGAGCAGGACAAGCTGCCGATGCGGTTTACCGCCGGCACCTATTGCTTCCGCGCCGAGGCCGGGGCGGCGGGGCGCGACACCAGGGGCATGATCCGCCAGCACCAGTTCCACAAGGTCGAAATGGTGTCGATCACCACCCCGGAACAGGCGCTGGAAGAACACGAGCGGATGACGGCTTGCGCCGAGGAGGTCCTCAAACGCCTTGGCCTGCATTACCGCGTCATGCTGCTGTGCACGGGCGACATGGGGTTTGCCTCGCAGAGGACCTACGACCTGGAAGTTTGGCTTCCGGGACAGAATCGCTACCGGGAGATTTCCTCCTGTTCGGTGTGCGGCGATTTCCAGGCCCGGCGCATGAACGCGCGCTACCGGTCGGACAAGGGACCGCGCTTCGTCCACACGCTCAACGGATCGGGTGTCGCTGTCGGCCGGGCCCTGGTCGCGGTGCTGGAGAATTATCAGAACGCTGATGGGTCGGTGAATGTGCCTGAAGCATTGCGCGGATATATGGGCGGGTTGAAAGTAATCGGGGCGGCCTAGTCTCGCCGCTTGCCGGAATTCCAAACCTCGTGCAAGACAAGCGCGAAAATCCATTCGGGGGGGGAAGTTTCGATGCCTGCGCAATCAGACGGGCCAATCGACGTTCATTGCCACGTGATATCGCCGGACAGGGCGGCCTATCCGCTTGCGCCGCTTGGTGGCAAGCAGAGCGACTGGTCGTCGGAGCGCACGCTTACGCCGGACCAATTGATCGCGGCCATGGACGAGGCGGGCGTCGCCAAGGCAGCCGTAGTACAGGCTTCCACCGCCTACGGTCATGATTCTTCTTATGCCGCCGATTCCATCGCCCGGTTTCCGGATCGTCTGGCCGGCGTGTTCTCGATCGACCCGCTTGATCCCAAGGCCCTGGCGCATATTGATCACTGGAGCTCGCGCGGCATGACCGGCATGCGGGTTTTCACAACCGGAACCACCATGCCCGGCCAGCAGACCTGGCTGGCGGACGAGGCCGCGTTCCCGGTTTGGGAACAGGCGGGCAAACGCAATCTGCCGATTTCGGTGCAGATGACTTTCAAGGGTATCCCGCTGCTGGAAAAAATCGTGCAGAAATTTCCCGATACATTGTTCCTGCTTGATCACTTGGCGCGTATCGATCTGGCCGACGGTCCGCCCTATGCGGGAGCCCAGCCACTGCTCGATCTGGCGAAATATCCCAATATCTATCTGAAGTTTACCAGCCGCACTGTCGAGCAATGCCATTCGGGCAAGGCCGATGGCGCCAGTTTCATGGCAATGATCCTGGAGCATTTCCCGGCGGAGCGGATGATGTGGGGCTCGAATTTCCCGGCCCACAACGACACGCTCGCCAATATCCTGCGGGACGCCAGCGCCATCCTGCGGCACGCCGGCGAAGCGGGTCAACGACAGGTTCTTTCCGGAACCGCAAAACAGGTTTATCCCTCGCTGGCTTGAGTTCAGCCTTGATGTTTAAAACCGGGAGGTTCTGTGTGAGCGATGCCAAGCCAGTTCTGAAGACAGCGCTCAAACGCTATCCAACAACCGAAGCGCTGCTCAACGGGTCTTTGACATCTCGATTGTTCGATTTTGATTTCCACGAGATCGAGCCGATCCACGACGCGTTCAGGCCGATGGCGCAACTGCAGGCCTTCGATGTCAGCGAGATGGCGATATTCACCTATTTGCAGGCGCGGACCTACAACAAGCCGCTGGTGCTGCTGCCGGTTGTGCTTGCGGCGCGCTTCCAGCATCCGTGCATCGTCTACAATACGAACTTCCACGACAGGCTGACGCCGGACATGCTGGCGGGCAAGAAGGTTGGCGTGCGGGCCTATTCGCAGACCACCGGGGCCTGGGTGCGTAACATCCTGGCCGTCGAGCATGGGCTCGATCTTGAAACGATCAGATGGACGACGTTCGAGGGCGGCCACCTGGCTGAATATTCGGAACCGGATTTCGTTACCCGCGCGCCAGGCGGAACCAAGCTGCTGCCAATGCTGATGTCCGGGGATGTCGATGCCGGGATATTGGGCAATGATCTACCCGACGATCCCTGCATCAAGGCTGTCATTCCCGATGCGAAGAATGCCGGCAGGGCCTGGTACGACAAGACCGGTCAGGTTCCGATCAACCACATGCTCGTGGTCACGAAAAAGCTGGCAGACGAGCGGCCGGATCTTGTTCGCGATGTCTACCAGCTGTTCGTCGAGGCGAAGGCGGCCGCTGCACCTGATCCGTCCCAGTCGGACTTGCGGCCTGTTGGTTGCAAGGCAATCACGCCCTCGCTGCAGGTTGTCGTCGATCTCGCCTATCACCAGAAACTTATTCCAGAAAAGTTCACGATCGAAGAATTGTTCGCCGACGCAAGGGCGCTGCTGGGGAGCGCAGCGGAATAAAAGGGCAGGGGAGTGCCGTGCCGGTTTGGAATCGTGTTAAGGCAAACTGATGCATATCCTGATCACCAACGACGATGGTATTAACGCCCACGGCCTGACAGTCATGGAGGATATCGCCAGGCAATTGTCTGACGATGTGACGGTTGTTGCGCCGGAGCTGGACCAGTCGGGCGTGTCGCATTCGCTGACCCTGAACGATCCGCTGCGTTTGCGCGAGATTTCGCCCTCACACTTTGCGGTCAAGGGCACGCCGACCGATTGCGTGATCATGGCCGTGCACAAGATTCTGGAGGGACGCAAACCGGACCTTGTCCTTTCGGGCGTCAATCGCGGGCACAACCTGGCCGAGGACGTCACTTATTCGGGCACCGTGGCGGGCGCCATGGAAGGGACGATTCTGGGTATCCCGTCTATCGCCTTGTCGCAGTCCTATCCGCCAGGCGGTATCGCCAGTGTGCCGTGGGATTGCGCCTTGAATTGCGGGCCGGACGTGATCCGCCGGATTATGCAGGCCGGAATACCGGCCAATACGCTGGTCAATGTCAATTTTCCGCGCTGTGCCGCCAGCGAGGTTGCCGGTGTCGAAGTGACCGCGCAGGGCAAGCGCGACACGCTGCTGAGGATTGAAGAGCGCCAGGATGGCCGCCGCAACCCTTATTACTGGATCGGTTTTCAACGCCTGACGGGTACGCCGCCCGAAGGGACCGATCTGGCGGCGGTGGCGGCAAACCGCATTTCGGTTACGCCGCTGCAAGTCGACATGACCGCGCACAACCTGCGGGAACGGCTGGGGCAGGAATTTGCCTGATGAGCGGGGAACGGGACATTGACGGCGCGCCTGGCGATGTGTCGGATCCAGCCCAGATCCGCATGGAATTCGTGTTGCGGATGCGCGAGCGCGGCGTTGCGAACCTGGACGTTTTGCGGGCGCTAGAAACGGTTCCACGGGAAAACTTTGTGCCACGGCGCTATTCCGATCTTGCCTGGCGGGATTTATCGCTGCCGATAGCGTGCGGCCAGGTGATGCCCGAACCTTACATTGTCGCGCGGATGATGGAGGCGCTCGAGCTGTCCGCAGATCACGAAGTCCTCGAAATTGGAGCCGGTTCCGGGTATTCGACAGCAATTTTGGCGCGCCTGGCCGGCACAGTTGTTTCTTACGAACGGTACCGCACGCTCGCCCTGGAGGCACAGGGACGATTGGCAGCGGCCGGGATCGACAATGTTGCCTTGCACTGCGGCGACGGCCTTGCCGCGGATGGGGTCGAAGGCCAATTCGACCGGATCGTGATTCATTTGTCTCTCCAGGAAATTCCTCAGCAATTCCTGTCGCGCCTGAAGCCCGGAGGGCGGATCGTTGCGGCAAGACCGGTGCAGGCGGGACAGGAGGCGGGACTTTATCTCGTAGCCTCCGCGGGCGACGGTTCGAGGGATGAAAAATTCGTCGTCAGGGTGCGCTATCCGGCGCCCGAAACCGGGGTAGCCGCTGCGCTATGAACACGGGTTATGGATTTCCGTAAAACGAAATTTCTACATATTTACAATCGTATAGTCTGTATAATTGATGTATTGATCGAATAACTTTAAGGCGATGTTCTCAAGTTTTGGCCTGCGCTAACAGGTCCGCACGCCGATCGATCAGTCCAGCCGCGAAAAGAAATTGTTCATGATAAACACTCCCTTAACTCACCCGGTGTTTAATGACTTGAACGAATTGTATCTGGTGAGTGTGCGTAATGAGTTTGCATCTACCGCAACAGCCATATGTGCTCCGCGTTGTAATTGTCGGGGTAGCGTCAGCTATACTTGGGGCCTGTTCTCCCGACATTGAGCGGTTCGGCGCTACTGATCGTACGCCGGTCGGAACCACGCTGATATGGCCCCAAACCATCGCGGCCGGCTCGGATGCGTCCGCAATTCCGGCCAATCGTGCTGCGCCGGTTCGGGCCGTAACGGCAACGCCGCTGCAACCCGTTCCGGCATCTGGTCCGAGGGCAGGGGTAATACCGGCCTCGCGCGGTGGGGTTTCCGGCGCCCGTTTTGCAGCGCCGGCGGCAAAAAGCCCGGCGATCGCAGCGGGAGCCCGCAACCTGGCTGCCGCCAGCCAGTTTCCGGCGGGTACCGCACGCAACCTGACCTCGCATGGACGCTGGTCGCCAAAAGGCGGAACAGCCGTAACGCTGGCCCAGGACGAAAACTTGAAGACGCTGGAACGCCGCTACGGGGTGCCGGCGAAAACATTGATGAAGGTCAATGGGCTGACGTCAGCGGCACAGGCAAAGCCGGGCTCCAGGATCGTGATCCCGGTCTACAACCGCTCAGGCAACGTCGCGACTGCGTCCAATAACGCGCCAAATGCTCGGAGAAAAATTGCCGCGACGGCAAGATCGCGTAGCGCGGTGATTCCGCCCTCGCGTCCATCGCGGCTGGGCAAGGCGGCTAAGCCGGGCAATTCAAAGAAACTGAAGCGCTATCGCTCTGCCGCTCGGGCGCCGGTTGCGCGGGCAAGACCGGAGCGTTTGAAACGGGCTGCCGCGAGAGTGGCTTCTCGCAACGCGAGCGCGCGAAGGGCGGCTGAGAAAGCGCGGTTGAAGCGCCAGCAACTGGCGAAGCGCGAGGCCGCGGCGCGCAAGGCAGTCCTCCGCAAGGCCGTCCTCCGCAAGGCGCGAGCTGAAAGGGCAAAACTGGCCAGGACGAAGGCAGCGGCAAAGGCTGCAGCTGCGCGAAAAGCAAAATCACGCGAAGCGGTTCGGAGAATTCCGATCGACAAGGTCAAGAAGACCGCCGTCAACCGGACCGGTGTGGCCAGAAGTCCTGTTGGCAGCATAAAGGCGCCGCCATCCGGGAATTTCCGCTGGCCTGCACGTGGCCGGATTATCCAGGGCTTCAAGAAGGGCCGCAACGACGGGATCAACATAGCTGTTCCCGAGGGCGCGCCGATCAAGGCCGCGGAAGCCGGTATCGTAGCCTACGCCGGGTCGGAACTGAAAGGATACGGCAATCTGGTTTTGGTGCGCCATACCAACGGATACGTTTCGGCCTACGCTCACAACAGCCAGTTGAAAGTCAAACGCGGCGACAGGGTGCGCCGGGGTCAGACGATCGCACGGGCGGGCCGCACTGGAAACGTGTCTACCCCGCAATTGCACTTCGAGCTGCGCAAGGACGCAAATCCGGTCAACCCGGTCACGCTTCTTGGATCGAACTAGCGCGCAATCCCCCGAGGTTCAACAGCAAGTTTACCCTGGCTTCCGCGAGACACGAAAGCCCGGGTGAAACAAAAGGCGGCAGGTCCCAGGAAAGGCCTAGCCGCCTTTTTACGTTCCGATCCCCTTGCATTTCCGTGGAATCTGACGGTTTTGTGAATTCCGGCTCGCCGGCATGCCATGTATTTGGAAATGCATGACGAGGTTACTGGCAACAAAACCGGCCGTTGCACTATTTGCCTTGCTGGCATTGTGCTGGTCCCCGCAGCTTCGCGCTGGCCATCCCGAGCGATTGCCGGACGGCGAAACCACCAGCTGGCGCGGTTACAGCGCCTGGCTCGTCGAGCCCACCAAACGGTATGGCCACGGGGTTCTCGGCGACGCGATCGAGGCGGGTGGTTTTGCGCTACGGCTGCCCGGCGGGCGGGTTATCGTGTACCGGTTGGGGCAGGACGCGGTTTTTGAAGACAGGCGAGTGCGGTTGCACGATCTGAATGGCGATGGCCGGCCAGAGGCAATAATAATCAAGTCGTACCTGCGCCGGGGCGCTCCCGTCGCGATTTACCGTCTGAACAATGGTGCGATTGTGCCGCTGGCGGAGGGCCCGGCCATAGGGACGCCAAACCGCTGGTTGAACATTGCCGGTATAGCGGACTTTAACGGCGACGGCCGCATTGACATTGCCTATGTGCAGACGCCGCACCTGGCTGGCATTGTCCGGATATTCGAATTCCGGGGACAGCGTCTGCGGGAGATCGGGTCGATCACCGGCTACACCAACCACATCATCGGATCGCGGGATCTGGATTTGGCACAGGTGACAGGTTCCCGGACAGGATGTTGTGCAAGACTGGTAATCCCGGTCATCGGTATGCGCAACAGGGCGGTTCTGGGATTTCGCAACGGCAAGCTTGTGGAACTGGAGAGACGCTGAACCGCCGGCCGCCGGCCGACGTAACTATTTGAAATTCAATCAACATTTATTAAAATTTTATCGGAAAGGTTTACCTTTAGGTAATTTTGCCGTGGCGCTGGAAGGAAAATACCGTGAGTTCCTTCAGTTGGTTCGTGGCTTGCCAATCAGCTTGCGTGAGAGATTGCCTGACGCCCCCCGCAAGGAGATGTCCGGTGACCGACTACGAGAGGGGAGCGGCGGCCGCGCCGGACACGGTTCTGCCGCCGTTTCGCCGTTACCAGCTTCTTACTGCACAATTCAGAAGGCGCGGTAGAAAATGCCGGCGCCGAGAAAGAAGAACGCGACCAGGAACGTCTTGACGAAGACCTGTTCGGACATGCGGCCACGAGCCATCCCACCCAGCCAAATGCCGAATAACGATGTGATCGAGGCAATGGTCGTCAACACAATCAGCGGTGGCGTGTACGCGCCGTTTATTCCGACCACGCTGGACATGATCAGGGCGCCCGTCACGAACCAGATTGCAATCGACTGGATGAGTACGTCGCGCTTGAGACCGAGCGTTTGAAGATAGGGGACAACCGGCATGGCGTACATGCCGCTCATTCCACCCAGCGCGCCGCCAAGCGCCCCGAATACCGGCGACAGAAATTTTTCGTTCCGTCCAGGTGGCGGAAAGCGAAAATTGAACAGCGAAACAAGCGCATAAATCATGATCAGCGAACCGACGATGAAGGCGATGATACGCTTGTCGCCTTTCATGCCGAGCTGTGTTGATATCGTGATCGCAACGCCGCCGACCAGCAAGATCGGCCATAGCCGCTTCAGTGACGATTTGAACGCCGGACCTGCGACGGCCTGGGCCAGGCTGGTCAGCATTGCTGGGATCAGCGTTATGTAAATTGCCTCGCGAATTCCCAGGATGTGGGTCAGCAAGGAGACGGCGAATATCGGCAGCCCGAGCCCGACGACGCCTTTGCAGAACCCGGCTGCCAGGAAAACGATCGCAACCGGCAGAGCCGTCGACCAATCAAAGGTTGCAAACCAGTCAACTGTCATGCGGATGTTCCGTCAGGTTGCGAGGATGGCATGGCGAAGCTTATTGCAAATGGAAGCGTGTTCAGGCGATCTTCCGGCCTTGCCTGCCGGCCAGATCCTGGATGAATTGCCACGCCGTTCTGCCCGAGCGGGCTCCGCGCGTTGCAGCCCATTCAATTGCCTCTGCCCTCGTGTCCTGGGTGCTGATGTCGAGGCCGAAGTGGTCCGCATAGCCGTAGACCATTTCGAGATAATCGTCCTGGCTGCAGCGGTGAAATCCCAGCCAGAGGCCAAAACGGTCGGAGAGCGACACTTTTTCCTCTACAGCCTCACCGGGATTGATCGCTGTAGAGCGTTCGTTCTCCATCATATCCCTTGGCAGCAGGTGGCGCCGGTTCGAGGTTGCGTAGAAGATCACGTTGCCGGGACGTCCCTCGATGCCGCCTTCCAGAACGGCCTTTAGGGACTTGTAGGATGTGTCGTCGGAATCGAACGAAAGGTCGTCGCAAAAGACGACGAACGGATAGGATGTATCGCGCAGGATGCCCATCAGGGATGGCAGGCTCTGGA
>CAZTMN010000131.1:0-8582 GCA_964615275.1 uncultured Beijerinckia sp.
CCGTGAACACCAGAGCCGCGGGCGTCACGCTGCCGTGCGTCGACAACCCCGGAGTATAGCAAAGCGCCTGCAGCGATGATTGCGCACCCGCAAACAATATCGGCTGGTCGCAGACCTAAAGCGCTTTGCCTTATTTCTGAATCAAGAAATGAGGCAAACGCACGGTTTTCCTATATCTGATCGGCGTTTCCGTTCAATCCGGCGGTCCGGATTAAACGCAAAACGCTTTAGGCGGACGAAACGCGCGCTTCGCAAATCCCCACGGGCGCCTTGAACATGGCCGCCGAGTAGGGATGCGGGAATAGGCCCGGACCGCTTCCCTGGCGTATTCTAACCAGCTGGCTGCCGACTTGCGGAAACCAGGAATTCAGCGACCGCCGTTCAAGAGTTGATTCAGATCGAGTGGCAGCGGGAAGACGATGGTTGAACTTTTCTCGCCGGCGATGTTGTTGAGCGTTCCCAGGTAACGCAGCTGCATCGATTCTCGGCTGTCTGACATCTTCCGGCCCGCTTCGACGAGTTTCTCCGCCGCCTGTAACTCACCTTCCGCATCGATAATCTTGGCGCGGCGCAAGCGCTCGGCCTCGGCCTGTTTGGCGATGGCCCGGACCATCTGCTCGTCAAGATCGATATGCTTCAACTCGACATCGGAAACCTTTATGCCCCAACCGTCCGTTCGCAAATCGAGGATCTGCTGAATGTCGCTGTTGATCTGCTCCCTTTCAGCCAACATCTCATCCAGTTCATGCTGACCGACAACGGCGCGCAATGTCGTTTGCGCGAGTTCACTCGTCGCCATGGCGAAGTCCTCAACCTGGATAACAGCCTTCTCCGGATCGATAACCCGGTAATACACGACGGCATTGACACGCACCGAAACGTTGTCGCGTGAAATCACGTCTTGCGATGGAATGTCAAAAACCCGCGTGCGCAAGTCTATGCGCGCCATCTTTTGTATGATCGGGATGACGATGATCAGGCCGGGGCCCTTCACGCGCTGGAAACGGCCGAGCAGGAAAATAACCCCGCGCTCATACTCACGCAGAATTTTGATCGATGATGCCACGATAAGTAAAATTATGACTATGGGCAGCATCGAGGAAAACGCTGCCATTGGGCTGAATAGAGCTTGCATCGTCACACCTCCTTCTCGATCGGAGCAACCTGCAAAGTCAGACCTTCGCGGGCTTGCACCTCCACGTTCTGGCCGGCGGACATCGGCTCGGTCGATTGTCCGGCCCACATCTCACCCTCGACCCGCACTTGTCCGGCCAGCTTGTCCCATGCGACCACTACGCCGCGTGCGCCAATCAGGAATTCACTTCCTGATACAACTTTCCTGCGCCGCGAGCGGGCAATCATTCCAAGGACAAACACAAACAACAGTGCGGTTGTAACCGCGGTACTGATCAGTACCGGCCAGGAGACGCTGAAATCGATATCGGCTCCGGCTGGATCGAAAAGGAATATTCCACCAAGTATAAAGGCGACAACACCACCAATCCCAAGGATACCAAACCCTGGAGCAAACCCCTCGGCGATCATGAGCGCCAAACCGAGAAGCAGCAATCCTAGACCCGCATAATTCAGCGGCAGCATGGAAAGCGCCGCAAATGCCACGACCAGACACACGGCGCCAACAACACCGGAACCGCCAAGTCCAGGCGTCCAGAACTCGAAGACGATCCCGTAAAAACCGACCAGCAGCAGGATAAAAGCAATATTGGGATTGGTTATCGCTGAAAGAAATTTGGTCTGCCACGAACTTTCGAATTCAAAAATACTTGCATTCTTGACGGACAGGATGCGTTGATTGCCCTGCACCGATACGGCCTTGCCATCGACCTGCTGCAACAAGTCCGGGATGTTACTCGCCTTGAAGTCGATAACCTTGTTTTTCAAAGCCTCGTCTGACGTCAACGTCGCCGCATCCCTGACGGCTTTCTCTGCCCATTCTGCATTGCGCCCGCGTAGTTGCGCCAACGAGCGCATGTAGGCAATGGAATCATTGAGTACCTTGTTCTGCATCGCAGATTTGTTTTTCGTGTCGCCGTCCTTCTTGTTCTGGGTTCCGGGCGTACCCAAACTGACCGGCGTTGCAGCCCCCAGGTGCGTGGCCGGCGCCATCGCAGCGACATGGGCAGCATAGGACATGTAAGTCCCGGCGCTCGCCGCACGCGCCCCTGCTGGCGCAACATAAACCGCTACCGGTATGGGCGATGACAGGATCAAGTTGATTATTTCGCGTGTCGCGCTGACCAATCCGCCAGGCGTATTCAATTGCAGCACAACGATACCGGCATTGCGCCGCTTAGCTTCCTGCAAGCCGTTTTCGATATGGAGCGCTGTCCCAACGCCAATCGCGCCGTCGACCGAAAGGACAACCGCAACCGGCGTTGACGGCGTCTTACGCTCCTGGCTGTTGCTCCCATGCGCAAACATCAGCCAGGGAAGAAGGCACAGAAGGGCAATTCCAGCACTAATTCGACGCCCAAAATGCGATGAATATGACATTTCGCGCTCCCTGCTGACCTTTCGATTGCGGATCGTGCCCCTGTGTGAGAACAATCTCGAAACAGCGCGACCGGCGGGCAACCACTCTTCTTATCTGGCAAATTACCCGGCCCATTCAAGAACCAGAATGATTTGCCGCAATAATCCCGATGCCCGGCACTACCTGTTAATGGCTTGAAATCATATATTTGTGGAATATTACGCCGTCCCGGTCGCCGAAGTCGTCATGTACCGGCCGGGCCGTTGGCCCAGCAACACGTACCGCAGCGGATTTTCCGCCGGTCAAAAGGCGCATTTCCGGCGGGCGCGTGCGGGCCAGCAACGCAATCGCGGCCATTGGCGCGCATCGACAGGCATGGACGCGCCACGAAACGAAAAGCGGATTTGTCGGTTGCCGCTCCGATTGCCTGGGCTGGGGATGGCCTCGGTAAAACTGCGTTTCTTGCTGTTGTGTTTCCCGCCTGCGCCGGGTCAACGTCCCGGGCGAAATTGATTTCGAAATAATTTTAAGGGGTTGAATGGTCGGAGTGGCGGGATTCGAACCCACGACCCCTTGTCCCCCAGACAAGTGCGCTAACCGGGCTGCGCTACACTCCGACCCGCGCTTTATAGTGCGGCGGCGGCAAAAGTGAAAGCCGTAATCCGGCAAATCGGGGCTTCAGACAGGCGCCCGGCCGGCATTCTTTCCAAATCGCCACCCGGGCGTTTCCGGAACGATGGATGGAACCGTCAAGTCCGGATTTCTGAGCCGGGAACCGGCTCAAAGAAAACGCATACGGCTCCAGATGATCAAACATTGCGGGCCTGGTCCAGCAGGCGGGAACATTCCTCCAATTCTGTCAGAAGAGCTGCAAGCTGTCCCCGTACCTGCGCCGGAAGATCGCCGCCGGGCGCGGCTTCGGCACGATTTCCGGCAACGCTTTCCGGCGTCTGCGCTGGCCCCGGGGCCTCGATATGGCCCCCGCCAGCCGTTGCCGAAGCCCCGAGGCCGGCCACGCCCCCAGGGTCTCGCGAAACGGCGGGCGCGCCGCTGGAAGCATCGGGTCCCGCCCCATGTACCGCCGGCGGCGTATCGGCTGCCTGCGATTGACGGACCAGTTCAATCAATGCACTCGCGCCTTGCTGTTTCAACAGTCTTTGCACGCCCTTGATGGTGTACCCCTCACCGTAGAGGAGGTGCCGGATTGCCGACAGCAATTGTACATCGGCTGGCCGGTAGTAACGGCGCCCGCCGCTGCGCTTCATCGGACTGATCTGCGAAAATCTGGTCTCCCAAAAGCGCAGCACATGTTGCGGCAACCCAAGTTCCTCGGCGGCCTCGCCAATCGTCCGGTATGCTTCCGCGTCTTTTGCCATTTGAAATTTCCGCCAGTTGAGCACTGCAAACCAAACTCGTCTGAAGGAGCCAGCCATAACAGGCTGGCGCCGGATGCAGCTTGCACACTAACTAATAGATAATTAAGCAAGAATCAGGGCGGTGGCAAACCCGTGCAGAGGTTTTGTCGGCCACGGATATCTCGAATTGGCGGCAAACCGGCAACGATTGCGCAAAGCGAGCTTGGTATTGTCCGGCTATTGCGGGCTATCCGCGCCCCCGTTTACCCGGGCACGCAATATATTCGACGCCTTGAACGTCATCACGCGGCGCGGCGTGATTGGCACTTCTTCGCCGGTTTTCGGATTGCGGCCGAGCCTTTGTTTTTTATGCCGGACGACGAACGTGCCAAACGAAGAAATCTTGATATTTTCACCCTTTACGGCTGCATCCCCGATTGCCTTGATGACGGCTTCCACAAGATTGGAACATTCACTGCGCGGCAATCCGATACGATTGAATACGCACTCAACAAGATCTGCCCGCGTAATCGTGCTGACTTCGCGGTCACCGGGTTCTTCTGAAATCACCATGGCGTCCCTAAACGTATAATTAAACCACAATAATCAAAGTTAGTTGCGCGACAAAACAATTATGTCAACTCACCAGAATTTAGTGAATTATTACCAGCGGATAATACAAGCTCCCCAGGTAAACCCTCCGCCCATGGCTTCAATCATCACAATATCTCCACAATTGATTCGCCCGTCCTGAACCCCGGTAGCGAGAGCCAGCGGAATTGAGGCGGCGGACGTGTTGCCGTGCAGCGAAACAGTCTTGATTATCTTGTTCCGGTCGAGTCCCAACTTGTCCGCCGAGGCGTCAATGATGCGCTCATTGGCCTGATGCGGGACAAACCAATCCAGTTCCGCAGGTCCGAGCCCGGTTGCATCAAAGGTATCGGTCATTACATCGGTCACCATCCCGACGGCATGCCGGAATACCTCGCGCCCGGCCATGCGCAAGTGGCCGGTAGTGCCGGAAGTCGAGGGTCCGCCGTCCACGTAAAGCTTTTTCAGGTGGCGTCCGTCCGAACGCAATTTCGACGCCAGCACGCCCCGATCCTCAATTGTCCCGGCGCCAGTCTCGGATCGCAACACCACCGCGCCCGCGCCATCGCCAAACAACACGCAGGTTGTCCGGTCTTCCCAGTCCAGCAGGCGCGAAAAAGTTTCTGCACCAATAACGAGCGCACATTCGTGCGATCCTGATGTCAGGAATTTGTCGGCCACGGTCACACCGTAGACGAAACCCGAGCACACCGCCTGAACGTCAAACGCCGCGCCCTTGGTGATACCCAGCGCCGCCTGCACCTGCGTTGCAACCGATGGAAACGTATAATCAGGCGTGGCGGTTGCAACGATAATGAGATCGACTGCATCCGCATCCAGCCCTGCAGCGGCCAGCGCGCGTTCGGCGGCGCGGGTGGCAAGCAGGGATGTTGTTTCACCGTCGGCAGCTATGTGGCGCTGGCGAATGCCGGTACGCTGGACGATCCAATCGTCCGTTGTATCGACCATCGCCTCAAGATCCTGATTTGTAACGATACGTTCGGGCAGGTACGCACCAATCCCCTGCACTACTGATCGAATTACCGGTTTCTGCCCCAAATTCATTTCCAGTCCGATTTGCGTTTATGCCGTCGCGGGCGCTTACCTCTATCAGGCAACCCCTGGTGGCTCCAGCGTCATGCGTATTTCATGCGCTTCGGTCAGCGTTTCGCGGATTTTCGTCTGCAATCCATTGCGCACCATGGCATAACCGATTTCGATAGCTCCGCTAAATCCCAGGCCGTCCGTGCCACCGTGGCTTTTAACAACAATCCCGTCCAGCCCGAGGAACACCGCCCCATTTGAGCGACGCGGATCCATTTTCTGGCGCAAAGCGCCGAACGCCTTGTGCGCAAACAAATAGCCGATCCGCGACATCAGAGAGGATCGCAATTCGGTGCGCAGATATTGGCCGATCTGGCGCGCCGTGCCCTCTGCCGTCTTGAGCGCAATGTTTCCGGTAAAACCTTCCGTTACAACGACATCAACGGTTCCCGCGCCAATATCGTCGCCCTCGACGAAGCCGTGGTACTTCAGGTGGCTGGATTCGATGCCGCGCAAGATCCGGGCCGCCGCTTTCACTTCCTCAATGCCTTTGATTTCCTCGACCCCGACATTGAGAAGGCCAACGGTCGGCACATCGCGCTTGAGTACAATACTGCCCATCGCTGCACCCATGATCGCCAGGTCAACGAGGTGCTGGGCGTCCGCTCCTATGGAGGCGCCAAGATCAAGGACAATCGCCTCACCTCGCAAGTTTGGCCAGACACCGGCCAAGGCAGGTCTCTGAACGGACGCCAACGTCCGTAGAATGACCTTCGACATCGCCATCAGTGCGCCTGTATTGCCCGCCGAGACTCCAAAATCAGCCTCGCCCTGCTTGACCGCATCAATCGCTTTCCACATCGAGGACGTCTTGCGGCCGTTGCGGATAGCCTGACTGGGTTTGTCCCCCATACCGATCGATACTTCTGCATGAACGATGCGCGAAACGTCCTCCAACGCGGGAAACTTGCCGACTTCGGCCTGCAATTTCCCCTCATCGCCGAACAGGAGCAGTTCGACCTCCGGATGCTTCTGTGCAAACAGCGCGCATCCCGAGACCGTCGTCTCAACGCCGAAATCGCCGCCCATGGCATCGATGGCTATGCGGACCCTGTCCGGCATAATTTCAATCTCCAATAGTCAGCGGGCCGCAGCCGCGCCCGCTGCACATAGCATTATTCCGGCTTGTCAACGTGTTGCAAAGCCTTGAGCGCCGCAAACGGCGATTCTTCTTCCCCATCAGCCTGAATTTGCTCAGCTCCCGGTTGAAACTCGACCCCTGGCTTGCGCGGGTGCGGATCGAGGGCGAGCGCCAGGTGCTCGAGGGCCAATGCGCCCAGATCAATGGTTTCGCCTGCTATCGGATCGGGCGGGTCGCTCCATTCCGCTTCGTTCCCGGGCAAATCTTTATCCTGCGCATTGTAGAGTGCCGGATCATCAGAGAAACGCACATCTACCGGTTCACGAACTTCGCTGTCAAAAGGCTCAAGCGAAACAACGCATATCTGGGTAACCCGGGCACGCACCTCGCCATTGATATGCAGGAACTTGCCCTGCGGCTGCGCCGTAAACACGGCCGATAGACTGCTAATTCCTTCCAGACCGAAGGCCTCGGCAATTGCCTGGTTTTCGGGACCTTCCGACGTGATCTCGACAGGGTCACGTCCCAGACGCTGCAACTCGCGCACAGGGTATTCGCGGCTCAGCAACGGCTCTGTGTCGGATTCCCTTGTCATTGCACCCTGGGGCTCCACCTACGCCGCCTGCTCACGAATATCGGGCCAGCTCAATTCAGGAGCCAGAACCTGCTGGAGCGACAGCCCCTCCAGGCTGCGTTCCGAGGCCCGTACATAGCCGGCAAGCGCCAGAGCCTGCCTCGACGGTGTCACGATTTCCCCCCCCGGTCTGTCTTCGCCAAGGATGTTGCGCCCCAGGGCCCTGGCAAGTTCCAGCTCATCGGCTTTATCCAGGGCCTCGCTATATGCCTTCGCCCTTCCAAGATAGCCGGACGCGAGTTTCTTCATGCGCTTCGGCACCGCAATATCGCTCACACCGGTTTCCCGAAGGGCAATTTCGAACCGCGCAAACACCGCATCGGTCAGATCTTTCGCAATTTCAGGCCCAGGTTCAGGTTCCCGGTCCAGCCGTCGCACCAACAGGAAGGCATGCAACACTACCATCTCGAAACGGCCTTCCAGCGTATCTGCTACGCCCACGCTTGAATAGAACCGGGGCTGCCTCGCCTGCTCCATGACAGCATCGTTAAGCCGCTCGATCTGAGCCTCGTTACGTTTGCTGCGAAAAAGGCCAAACATGTGTGAATTCCCAGGCAATGGCGAAGGTGCGCGCCGGGCGCCAGCCATTTTGTCGACTGCACCTTCTATAGCGGCCAGATGCCGTAGTAAATCGCTCTTGGGCCTTTCCGGCCTCGCAGAGGACGGCCCCGGGAAATCCTGCCTCGTCGAAAAATGGACGCAATCCTGCTAAAGTGCTAACCAGCCCTTCCGGCTGGAGCCGGCAGTTGACCGACGGGCACAAGGGAAAGCCGGCGAGTGGAGTTTATGATGAAGAGCAGGGGCAATGGCGCACAGGCTGCCAGGTTTTCGCGGTTTGCGCGAGTGGCAATGTTCTGCACGGCGCTGGCCGCTCCGGTTGGCCTTGGCGGATGCCTCGGCTACGACGGCTCCGTCTATCATGGCTACATAATCGACGGCAACGCCATGAGCCAGATTCGCCCTGGCTCTTCCGCCGAACAGGTTCTGGTTGTGCTTGGAACTCCAACAACCACCTCCACGATCGGTGGCGACGCTTGGTATTACATCAGTCAAAAGAGCACCCGCAAAGTCGCCTTCATGAAGCGCGAAGTGCAGGACCAGCGCGTTCTCGCCGTGTATTTCGACAAGAAAAAGCGGGTCGAGCGGGTCGCGAATTACGGATTGCGGGACGGCAAGGTATTCGACTTTGTTTCCCGGAAGACCCCCACGGCCGGATCGGAACCGTCGTTTGTCCGCAACATGCTGACAAACCTGCTGCGGTTTAACTAGACGCGTCCTGCAGCCCCCCGGCCAGGATCAGCCATCTCTTCGTGCGAGGGCGGC
>CAZTMN010000132.1:0-8549 GCA_964615275.1 uncultured Beijerinckia sp.
CATTCCGCTGACGGAAATGTGCAACAAGGCCTACACCGATCCGCGCCAACGCCAATTGTTCAAGAATATCATCTACGTCGGCGCACTCGCGGCGTTGCTCGACATCGACATGGACGTCATCCGCAAGCTGATCGGAGATCAGTTTCGCGGCAAGGACAAGCTCATCGAGCCCAATCACCAGGCCCTGCAAATCGGCTATGACAAGGCGCTGGAGATGTTCGAGTGCCCGATCGGACTGCGAGTTGAGGCCT
Source organism: uncultured Beijerinckia sp. (assembly GCA_964615275.1). Lineage (GTDB taxonomy): Bacteria > Pseudomonadota > Alphaproteobacteria > Rhizobiales > Beijerinckiaceae > Terripilifer. Next base: position 252 of record CAZTMN010000132.1, read on the forward strand.
GCGATGCCGTCGGCGACCAGATTTTCCTGGAAGGCAATGCAGCCGCAGCCCTTGGCGCCGTTTATGGCGGTGCAACCGTCTGCGCCTGGTATCCGATCACTCCCTCCACGTCCCTGGCGGAAGCCTTTGCCGCCTATTGCAACCGGTTGCGCAAGGACGAAAACGGCGCCAACAAGTACGCCATCGTGCAAGCCGAAGATGAACTGGCATCCATTGGCATGGTCATCGGAGCAGCGTGGAACGGCTCACGCTCCTTCACTGCTACGTCGGGGCCCGGGATTTCGCTGATGCAGGAATTCCTCGGGCTAGCCTACTTCGCCGAAATTCCTGCCGTAATATTCGATGTTCAGCGCGGCGGCCCGTCAACCGGCCTGCCCACGCGCACCCAGCAATCGGACGTGTTGCTCGCCGCCTATGCCTCTCACGGCGACACCAAGCACGTGTTGCTGTTTCCCGAAGATCCCAACGAGTCGTTCGAATTTGGCGCCCGCGCATTCGACCTGGCCGACCGCTTGCAAACCCCGGTTTTTGTTATGCTGGATCTGGATATCGGCTCCAACCACCGGCTGTGCAAACCACTGACCTGGGACCAGGGCCGCAAATACGATCGCGGCAAGGTCATGAATTACGACGACCTGGAATCCGGCAGGGAATTCGGCCGCTACCTGGACGTCGATGGCGACGGCATTGCTTATCGCACCTATCCGGGCACGCACCCCAATCGCGGCGTCTACTTTACCCGCGGTACGACCAAGGATGCCTACGCGCGATACACCGAGCTCGGCAAACCCTATGTCGAGAACATGGAGCGACTGCTCAAAAAGTTCGAGACCGCCAAGTCGCTGGTCCCGGCACCGGTGCGCAGAAACGCCAGCCAGAAAACCAGTGCCGGTGTACTTTATTATGGTTCGACCAGCCCTTCGATGAACGAGGCCCTGGACCTGCTCGAGGCTGATGGCGTTGCGGTCGACGCAATGCGCATCCGCGCATTCCCGTTCGCTCCGGAAGTCGATAACTTCATCGAGGAGCACGATGTTGTTTTTGTTATCGAGCAAAACCGGGACGGGCAATTGCGCACGCTGATACTGGTCGAAAGCGAATTCGACCCCGCGAAGGTCCGCTCAATCGTCCACTACGATGGAACACCGATTACCGCCCGCTTCATCAGCCAGGCAATACGTGATGCCCTTTCAAGCGACGATACGCGGAGCAAGCAATACGATCCGGTCCACGCCAAATAAAAGTGCCCAGCAATGACTTTCCTGCCAAAACCAAAATTCCAGCACCCTTCAATCGAAAAGAACGAGTTGGGCTTCACCCATCGTGACTACGAAGGCACCATATCGACGCTTTGCGCCGGCTGCGGGCATGACTCGATTTCCGCCGCAATCATGCGCGCCTGTTTCGAGTTGAACCTGCCACCCCATCGCATTGCGAAATTGTCCGGCATCGGCTGCTCCTCCAAGACGCCAACCTATTTCCTGGGCCAGTCACACGGCTTCAATTCCGTGCATGGCCGCATGCCGTCCGTTTTGACCGGCGCAAACCTTGCCAATCGCGACCTGATATATATGGGCGTATCCGGCGATGGTGATTCAGCATCTATCGGCATGGGCCAGTTTGCCCATTCCATCAGGCGCGGCGTCAATATGGTCTATATTGTCGAAAACAACGGCGTCTACGGACTTACAAAGGGGCAGTTTTCGGCAACATCCGACAAGGGCTCGAAGAGCAAGCGCGGCGTTGTCAACACCGATTCCTCGATCGACCTGGTAGCGATGGCGCTGGAACTCGGCGCGACATTCGTCGCCCGCAGCTTTTCCGGCGACAAGGATCAACTGGTGCCGCTGATTAAAGCAGCCATCGAACATCAAGGCGCCGCATTCATCGATTGCATTTCGCCATGCGTGGCGTTCAACAATCATGCCGGCTCGACCAAGAGCTTCGACTATGTTCGCGCCCACAATGCTGCGCTGAACACGCTGGACTTCATCACGCCGCAGGCTCCGATTACCGCCGATTACGAGTCCGGCGCCATGGAAGTCATCGAGTTGCACGATGGCACGACCGTACGGCTGCGCAAGATCGCCCGCGACCATCACATCAACAACCGCAACGCAGCGATCGCAATTCTCAACCGGTACAAGGCTGTTGGCGAAATCGTCACCGGGCTGGTTTACATCGATCCCGAGCCGGAAGACCTGCACGTGAACCTCGGAACGGTGGAGCAGCCGCTCAACGAATTGAACGAGGCCGAATTGTGCCCCGGCCTGGAGCAGCTCGACAAGGTCAACGCCGCGCTGCGCTAGCTCCCTATTCGAAGCCGGCGAAAACCCTGGCGCAATGCAATGCCGCGATTTATCCCGCGCACGCGCGTGTCGACACGCACTGTTAACCTTAATTGATCCTTAATCGATCCGGGCGACAATTGCCTCTTGCTTTCCGCGACCGCCTTCTTCTGGCCGCGGGATTCCCGTGTTTTGTGTTTGAGGATCGAGTTCATGCGTCTGATTGCGTATTGTGCTGTTGCAGGACTGACTGCTGGCGTTCTCCTGCCGCAAGGCAGCTTTGCGGCTGATATCCTTGGCCCGCTTCGGTCGACGTTGAAAGCGGCCCCCGGCGAGGACACTTCGCTGCGATGGTATCTGCGCGGCGATATCATGCGAAGCTGGTACCGCAATCCGAAGTCACAATACACGATCGTCTCCACAACCCCGAACATCGGTCCGGTCGAATTCCGCAACGAGAAAATTCGCCCGCTCCATGGCGCATCGGTCGGTGCCGGTCTCCGCTACCGGTTCCTGCGTTTCGACATGACATGCGAAGCCCGCAACGCGGCACAATGGTCCGCGTACACACCGCCTTTCAACAATTGGAACTATGTAGGCCCCTTCCCCGTTCCAGCCCGCCGTGATCACATATCTTTCACCAGCCGCAGCGTCATGGCTAATATTTATGGCGATTTAAGCAGTTGGCACGGCGTGACGCCATATGTTGGAGCCGGAATCGGGGTGACCCGCTTCAAGACTTCCGGCTTGTATATATCGAACCCACTACCGCAAACCGCGGCGCTCGGAGGCGCTGTACAGACATTATCCAACGGGAAAAACAAAAGCTGGAGCCCTTCCTGGGCCCTGATGGCAGGATTTATATTGCAAGTCACGCAACACGCCGCGATTGACCTGGGCTATCGGTACATCAACCTTGGCAGGTTCAAATACAACCATTTCGACCCTGCTACCGGCCAGGTTTTCACGATACTCAAAACGCGCAACATCGTTTCGCAGGACATCCGCCTGGGCTTCCGCTATCAGTTTGGCAAGCCAAAGCAGGCCGCGCGGCGCAACACGTTTGCCGTCACACCAAAAGGCGTGTTCGGACACACGATCTGAACTCTCGTAGCTGGCCCTACCAGCGCCACATCGCCCATTGGGCGCGCCATTGCGACAGTTCGATTTCATGCGTGAACGGGTCATATCCGCGCCGGTCCATTCGCTTGAGCAAAGGTTCCACCACCGCCAATTGCACCAGGGCCGGATGCGCCCGCTCGTCCAGCTGCGCCATCGCATCGCGCGCCATCCGCAGGTGGTTCCGCGCGAGCGCCCGCAATTCGCCAAGCGCGCCCAGCAACGAGGGGCTGTTCACACCGGCGCCAACAGCCTCCGCCAGAGCGCCGTGGCGCGTGAGCAGATCCTTCGGCAAAAAGCATTGTCCCCGTGTGGCGTGGACCGGCAGGTCTTGCATGGTTTTTGTCAGTTGAAGAGCAACGCCGCCGTGGCCGCAGGCATCAGCGCCGCCTGGTTCCGAACCGCCGCACAAGATGATCGACGCCAACCGCAACATCGCCGATTGTGTCTCACCGCAATAACCCTCCAGGTCGCCCAGCGACGGCATCGGGTCGTTGTATAGATCGAACCGGCGCGCCTCGATATAGCGATCGAAAGCCGATGGAGGCAGCGCATTGTCCCGGATCGTAGCCAGCAGTGCAGCAGATAACGGATTCGCGCGAGCTTCTCCTGGCCGCTCGCCTCCTATCGCCTCGCGCCACCATTGCAATCGTATTTCGCCCAGCGACGGTTCGGACACAATGGCGCGAACCCGGCCAATCTCATGGTTAAACGCCAGAAGCGCATGCAAATGCCGCCTGGCCCGTGCCGGGGCAAACAGGCACGCCAGCCAGCGCAACCGGTCGCGGTCGCGCAGCAAATTTTCGCAATACGAATAAGCGCCGTTGACGGTCGGGCTATCAGAAGACGCACTCATGGAAGCACCGATTTGCCGGAAACTGTTCGTCACATGGCCGCAATCAACGCGGCGGCAACCTTGCGCTTTTCACCGAGCAATATGTTGTAGGTTGATACCGCATGGGCCGTCGCCATTGGATCGCTGCGGATCGACTTGGCCTGCAACAACGACTTGATATCGGACGGTATTGGCACAAGCCTTTCCCCTGCGCCAATGAGCAGCAGTTCTACCTCGCCCGGTGGCTGGCTGAAAACTTTCTCCAGCGCTTCAAGTGTCACATCGTTCATGGACGACACAGGCCATGCGTGAATGCCATCGGGAAGCGCAAGGATCGATCCGCGGTGCGACATGCCAGCGAAGACGAATCCTCCCGCGCCATATCCGTCGATCGGATATTGACCCGGTATGAAACCGTCGTAACGTGGACGTTGTTGCGCCATTCAGACGCTTTCCAGCCTATTTTGCGCCCGCCGGGGACGCTTCGGTTCCCGACATCATCTCCGCCCGCATACCAAGGTAGATCAACACCGGCGAACAGATGAAGATCGATGAGTAAACGCCGGCAATAATTCCAAACATCATTGCGTATGAGAACGACTGGATCACGTGGCCACCGAAGATTACCAGCGCCAGTAGGGCCAACCCGGTTGTCGATGTCGTCATGATCGTGCGGGCAAGAACCGCGTTGATGGCGACATCGATCAGATCATCAATCGGCATGCGCCTGTATTTTCGCATCATTTCCCTGATACGATCGAGCACGACCACCGTTTCGTTCAACGACACGCCGATAATCGTCAAGATCGCGGCAATAGACGTGATGTTAAACTCCAGCTGGGTGATAGAAAAGAATCCGAGCGTCATCACCAGATCGTGCATGGTCGCAATCACCGCAGCCACCGCAAGTTGCCACTCGAAACGGAACCAGAGATAGATCAGCACCGCGATTATCGACAAGACAACGCCGATCGTGCCAGCCTGCACGAGTTCCCCGGAAATACGCGGGCCAACGACTTCCGCCCGGCGAATTTCGTATTTGTCACGCACGGCGGCCTGGAGTTTTTGAACGGCTACCTGCTGGGCTTCGTCCCCGCCAGGCTGCAGACGCACCCGCACGGACACATCCTGCCCGTTTCCAAAGGCTTGCACCTCAAGCTCACCGAGCTCGAGCTTGCTACCCAGGGACCGCAGCTCGCCGAGCTGCGCCTGACCGGTTTTCGCCCGCAACTCCAGCAGAGTCCCACCGGCAAAGTCGATACCGTAATTGAGCCCGACAGTCAGAAACAGAACAACCGATACAATCGACATGAACGCCGAAAACGGATAGCTCACGTGACGGAACCGCATGAAGCTGAATTTCAGGTTATCCGGCGCCAAACGAATACGAATCATGATTTGGGTCCTGTCAGATCGGCGGCCAAACTTAAATCGGCAGACTGGTTGGGCGCTTCCAGCCGTACCAGAGCGCAATCATCATGCGCGTCATGGTCACCGCCGTAACGATTGTAGTGATGATGCCAAGACCCAGTGTCACGGCAAACCCGCGAACCGGCCCCGATCCCATGAAGTAAAGAATGATCGCCACCACCATTGTTGTCGATTGCGCATCGACGATTGTTGCAAAGGCGCGCTGAAAGCCGGCATCCAGTGCCGAAATGATCGAACGCCCCATCCGGTGTTCTTCTCGGATACGTTCATAGATCAGCACGTTCGCGTCCACCGCCATCCCGATCGTCAGAACGATACCGGCAATACCCGGTAGCGTCAGCGTTGCCCCGAAGAGTACCAGTCCGGCGAACACCATGACGATATGGATGAACAGCGCGATATTCGCGAATACTCCGAACATTCCATAAGTCGCCAGCATGTAGACGACGACGAGCACCGAAGCGATGTAGGACGCCAACTTGCCCGCGTCGATGGAATCCTGGCCGAGCCCCGGCCCCACGGTGCGCTCTTCCACGATGGTCAGCTTGGCCGGCAGCGCGCCAGCGCGGAGCAGCACAGCCAGGTCGTTGGCTTCCTGAACCGTAAACCGGCCGGAAATCTGACCGGAGCCACCGGTTATCGGCCCCAGAATACGTGGCGCCGAAATAACCTTTCCGTCGAGGATAATCGCGAACAACTTGCCGACATTCAGCGTCGTAACTTCGCCGAACCGCTTGCCGCCGCGAATATTGAACCGGAAGTTCACCACCGGTTCGTTGGTACGGGAATCAAAGCCGGGCTGGGCGTCGGTCAGGTCCTTGCCTTCAACCAGAACATCCTTCTCAACCGAATATTCCTGGATAACGGTCTTGCCATCCTTGGCGTATTCCTTCAGCCGTTCAACCTTGGACGGATCGGCGCCAGGATCGGCCACCATGCGAAACTCAAGTACGGCCGGCTCGCCGATCAACCTCTTCAACCGCTGGGTATCCGACAGACCGGGCACTTGCACCAGGACGCGATCGGCGCCCTGACGCTGAATATTCGGCTCGGTCGTACCGAATGCGTCGACGCGTTTGCGCAACACCTCGATTGTCTGACCGATGGCGCGACGGATTTTGGCGTTCAGAGCCCCTTCCGTGATCGTCATCCGGAGCAAGCCGTTAGCGCGTTCGTCAATGGTAAAATTGTCGGGCGCCGAAGTCCCGAATGCGGTGATCCCGCCGCCGCTCGCCATCTGGCGCAACCGCACAAGCGCCTTTTCACGATTGGCGCTGTCGGGAATGCGAACCTGGACCGTTTTGCCGCTAGCGCCAATACCCCCCGCCAGGCGGATCTTCTGCTCCCGCAACATCCTGCGTACGTCATCCCGCAGGCTGCGCACTTCCTTGCGGGTCACATCAGCGGAATCGACCTGCAAAAGCATGTGAGCGCCGCCTTGCAGATCCAGCCCAAGGACGATTGCCTTGGCCGGCATCCAGCTCGGCAAATACGCATTGATCTTGTTGCGGGTGCTTTCCGCCAGAAAGCTTGGAACAATGAAAAGAAAGGCCAATAACGTTATGGCCAGGATCGAGCTCACTTTCCAGCGGGAAAATCTTTGCATGATGTACCGGTTCCCGGATATCGGTTCAAAGGCCTGATTGCGCCATCTCGGCCACTTAGCACGGCAGCGCCGCTAAACAAATCATACTGCGGCCAGCTCATCGCAGCTTGGAAGCGCCGCAATACGGCGCCGCCAGCTTCGCTTCGGCACTCAGGAAGCTTTCGCAGGCTCTCCCTTGGCCCGCACCTCCGCAATCATTCCACGGACCAGCCTGCCGCGCACCTCCGGCGCGATTTCAACTTCGATTTCAGCATCATCAACGACTTTGGTCACCTTGCAGACAAAGCCACCGGAGGTAACGACCGTATCGCCACGCTTGACGTTGCTGATCATCTCGCGGTGGTCGCGGGCGCGCTTCTGCTGCGGACGGATGATCAGAAAATACATGATCACCAGAATGATTATGAAGGGCGCCAACTGCATGACGATATTTGGCGAGCCACCAGCGGCTTGTGCATAGGCGGGCGTGATGAAATTCATGTGCGGCGCTTCTCCAGGCAGGTTCAAGTCAGCCATGCTGACACACAGGGCGCGAAGTTGGCGGGAATATAGCTACGAACGCACACAAAGCAATGCCGGAACAACGCAATGGGGCGGATTTCCGGCAAAGCCGGCCTGCAACAGCGCTTCCGCGGGCAATTGCGCATGGACGTGGCGGCTACCAGGCTGTAAAGCCGGTAAAACCGAGCGCACCATCAAATATTGAACAGCCATAATGTCCGATAAGCCATCAGCCGCCGCCGAGATTGAAGTCCTTGCGCGCATCGCCGCCGCCCTCGAGAGACTGGCCCCGTCCGTGGCCCGGGAGCCCGATTTCGAGGCCGCTGATGCTTTTGTATGGCATGCCGCCGAGCGCGAATTGTCGCCCGTAGCGAAGGTCAACCGGGTCGATTTGCCTCTGCTCAAGGGGATCGATCGGGTCCGCGACACGCTGTCGGAAAATACCCGCAGGTTTGCCCGTGGCCTGCCGGCCAACAATGCCCTGCTGTGGGGTGCGCGGGGCACGGGCAAGTCATCTC
>CAZTMN010000133.1:0-8453 GCA_964615275.1 uncultured Beijerinckia sp.
AGGCGCTGAAATCTGGCGTCATGACGGCGCAATCCGCGAATTGCTTTTCGCCTGGCAAGGCCATACATCTGGCTCATGTGGAATTTCGCCAACCCCGCAAATTTTCTCCGGCTGGCCAATGCGCTGATACCGTGGACCGCGGCAGCAACGATAGTGCTCGCGTTGCTTGGATTGTACGGCGCGTTTCTCGCATCTCCGGCCGACTACCAGCAGGGCAACACGGTGCGGATCATGTATATCCATGTTCCCTCGGCCTGGCTGGCGATGTTCTGTTATGCGATCATGACGCTGTCGGCCCTGGGCACGCTGGTTTGGCGTCATCCGCTGGCCGATGCGGCGCAAAAGGCCGCCGCGCCGCTTGGCGCAATCTTCACCCTGATCTGCCTGGTCACGGGTTCGCTGTGGGGCAAGCCGATGTGGGGTACCTGGTGGGTGTGGGATGCCAGGCTGACCTCGGTGCTTGTCATGTTTATCATCTACCTCGGTTTGATCGCGTTGTGGCACGCCATCGAAGAGCCCTCGCAAGCCGGCAAGGCGGCAACCATCCTGACACTTGTCGGCGTGGTCAACCTGCCGATTATCAAGTTCTCCGTTGACTGGTGGAACACATTGCACCAGCCGGCGTCCGTCATGCGGCTTGGCGGGCCGTCGATCCACTGGTCGATGTTATGGCCCCTGTTAACAATGGCTGTCGCCTTCACCTTCCTGTTCGTCACCTTGCATTTGATGGCGACCCGAAATGAAATCCTGCGGCGGCGGTTGCGGCGGCAATCGATATTGGCGGCGCAGGAAATCCGCGCATCAGCCGCACAGGCGAAGCCGCAGGAGGCGTGATGGGCAAGCATGCCGGGTTTATCGCCGCCGCTTATGCCGTAACCGGCGTGGCTGTTTCCGCCTTGATTTTGTACATCATCGCCGACTACCGGCGATTGCGCCGCGCGCTGTCGAAATTTCCGCCCCGGGACGGCGATTCCGGTGAGTGAACCAACCGATACCCGCCCACGCGGTTCAGCCATGCGTTGGCTGGCGCTGGTCCCGCTGGTGCTATTTCTTGGCCTTAGCGCCTTGTTCCTCAGCCGTCTCGGCTTCGATGCATCGCAGGTGCCTTCGGCACTCATTGGCAAGGCGGCGCCGAAGGTTTCGCTTCCGGCGCTGGCCGGGACGGGACTTCCCGGATTTGATGACGCCAGCCTGCGGCAGGGCAACGTAACGGTCGTCAATGTTTTTGCGAGTTGGTGCGGTCCGTGCCGCGACGAGCATCCACAACTGATGCAGCTTGCGCAAAACAAGAGTCTGGCAAGCAAGGGAGTCAGAATTTTCGGCCTCAACTACAAGGACCAGCCCGCCAACGCCAAGCGTTTCCTGGACGGGCTGGGCAATCCGTATTCGCGCATCGGCGCCGATACGAATGGCCGAACCGGAATAGACTGGGGGGTCTATGGCGTGCCGGAGACATTCGTGGTCAAAGGCGATGGCACGATCGTATACAAGTTTATCGGTCCTATATCGCCACAAGGGCTGGAAAAGCGGTTACTTCCGGCAATCGAAAAAGCGCTGCGATAGCTGGCTCGGATCAGCCGCGGCCGGCACATTTCACACATAGATGAAATACCGGATCGGCTTCGAGGCGACCTTCGCCAATGAATTCGCCGCATTCGGCACACCAACCGTATTCATCTTCGTCTATTCGCTTGAGCGCCGCATCAATCTGCTGACAGCGCATTTCGCGGCGACGGCGGGTTTCGCTGGCCATCGCCTGCGAGCGCATGGCGTCCATGCGCGACAGCCTGCCGGTGTTCTGCTGATCAAGCTCTACCGGCGCGCTATCACCCTCCGTGGCCTCCAGCAAGGCCGCGGTTTCAGCCGCTTCTGCTTCAAGGATTGCACGAAAGCGGGCACACATCGCTTTATAATCGTCGGGCTGTTTTGCCATGAAACCCAGATCCGGTTTGCCGAGGGATCAAGCCAAGCACGAAACCGGTCCGACCATCAACGATTTTGCCGGGAATTTACCTTGCTCCGAGGTTGCCGATCCGAAACCGGGATTCTTTGTTACAATTGGCGCGGTCGGTGCGCTGAGCAGGCACGGTCTGATACAAGTTCCGGGGTGTTGCATGGGTATATTTGCAAAATCTGCTGTTTTTGGGGCTTTTTCGCTTGCTTTCATGTTTGCCCAGGGGGCCGTGACAAGCACCGAGGCAGCGAGGCGTTTGGTTTCATTTTCAACGGCTTATCCGGCTGGAACCATTGTCATCGTGCAGCGCCAGCGAAAACTCTACCTTTCCCTGGGCGATGGCCGCGCGATCCGCTACCCGGTCGCGATCGGGCGCCGTGGCAAAGCCTGGAGTGGCTGGACCCATGTCGAAGGGAAATTCGTACGCCCGGCCTGGTCGCCACCTGCCGCCGTAAAGCGCTGGAATCCACGGATTCCGGATGTGATCCCGGGCGGATCGCCGCGAAACCCGATGGGCGCACGAGCAATCACCCTGGCGCGGCGCGAAATCGCCATTCACGGCACGACACGGGCAATGCGGCGCTCCGTCGGGACGGCGGCCTCATTCGGGTGCATTCGCATGTACAATGAGGATGTTATCGACCTTTACAACCGCGTACATATCGGCGCACGGGTCCTTTCAATCCCCTGAGTTCGAGAATATTCCGCGATTTCCGCAGATAATCAGGCTTTTGCAGGCTTGGTGCACTTGATTATCGCGCGAATCTGCTATCATTCTGCCTTAATGCTCCTGGACAGTGGCATTAGTTGATTTGCCGGAATTTGAAAGACGCGGGATTTCGGTGTCAGGCTCCCACCAAGGCGGAGGCTGAATTATGACAGCTGGTGTTGATCATGACGGCGATATGAAAAAATATGCGCCGTCCGCCGACGAAGCGAAAGTTTCCGCAATCAAGAAATATCTTGGCATTGCCCTGCGCAACAAGGATTCCTCACTGGTGTCCTGCTCGGATCCGAAAGAGCTGGCGCGCGTTCGCGACGGATTTTCGAAGAAGAAACTGGGCCTTTCGGACGATGCCGCGATCAAACGCGTCTGCGAGCGCATGAAAGGCGACAATACCAAGTCCCGCGTTGCGTTCTATTATCTCCTGGCGGAAGAAACCGGCACCCTCGCCAAGCTCGGCTGAGCGACAGCAAACCGCAATTATTGATACAATCCGGTCCGGGTGGATGGCAGTCCGCTCGGGCCCTTGTCTTTTTTCGACGCCAGCGTCTGAAAAATGCCAACCGCGCTGCGCTCGAATGCGAGTGAGCAGCCGGCCAGGTACAAGAGCCAGAGCCTTGTCTTCGGCCAACCCGCTTCTTCCGCCGCCTTTTCCCGGTTTTCATACAGGCGTTCAGTCCAGAGTTTGCAGGTGCGCTGATAATGTTCACGCAGCGCTTCCACGTCGTGCACTTCAAAGCCGTGACTTTCCAGTCCATTTAGCGACATGCCCAGCGTATCGAGTTCCCCGCCTGGAAATATATAGGTTGTCAGCGCCTTGTACTCGGACCGCTTGCGGCGGAATTTTTTCATGTTGCGTTTGCCGGGCCGGGCGATCGAATGATGCAGGTACAATCCGCGCGGCCGCAGCAGGCTGTTCATTTGTGTGAAATAGGCGCTGTGGTTGTCTATGCCGACGTGCTCGAACATGCCAACCGAGGCGATCTTGTCGTCGGCGCCCCAGGCATCGATGTGACGGTAATCCTTCAGCTCGACATGCACCTTGTCCTGCAAGCCCAGGGCCGAAACACGGTCCTGCGCAAAAGCATATTGTTCCTCGGACAGGGTTACGCCGTGAGCATGGACGCCATAATTCTGCGCTGCATGAATTACCAGGCCGACCCAGCCGCATCCTATGTCGAGAAATTTCTCGCCGGGCTGCAAGCGCAGTTTACGGCAGACGATATCGAGCTTTGCGTGTTGCGCCTCGTCAAGCGATGCGTTCCAGTCGGGAAAATAGGCGCAGGTGTAGACCATGCGCTCGTCCAGAAACGGCGAATAGAATGTGTTGGACAAATCGTAATGGAACTGGACCAGCGCGCTGTCGTCACGACCTCTTTCCACTGAAGTCTCAATTGCTCCGGAAAAGGCATGGCTGTCGCGCGCGCCGGATTTTCCGGCGAACAGAAAAGCAGCGCTGAGCTTCAACAGAAGTCTTTTGTTCAGCCGTTTGAAAAGTCTCTTGGTGCGCATACCGCCGCGCCGGTGCGCGATATCCAGAAGCGTACCACCCTCAAGTTCGATCGCGCCGGCTGCGAACAATTCAATGATGGTGTTCAACCGCGGCTTGCGCAGAAGGCGCGTAAGAACATCAGGACTGCGAAGTGCGATGCCCGGACCGGTCGATGGTGCGGAGCCCAGTGCAATCTGCTCGCCATTCCACAGGCGGACATACAGGTCCGCATCCAGCAATTCCGCCAAATGGCTGAACAACGCGCGGGCTGCGGCAAGTTATTTTTCCGCTCTTGAGTTCATAGGCGGGTTCTAGCCCATTGATCCGCAGCGCGCCAATATGCACTATCCAAGCGGCAACAGATTGAACGCGGGGCCGGACCTTGAACCAGGATGCAATACCGATCCGAATTGACAAGCAGTTCTGCGGGCCGCCGGATTCCGGTAACGGCGGCTATTGCTGCGGGGTTGTTGCCAACGCACTGATCGGACCGGTTGAGGTAACGCTCTTGTCGCCACCGCCATTGGAGCAAAACCTGCTTCTGCAAAACGATGGCGATCGCGCACAATTGTTCGACGGTGCGACGTGCATTGCCCGGGGCGTGTCGGCTCCGCTTGATCTCGATGTTCCGGCTGCGCCGTCCTGGCCCGAAGCGCAGGCCGCGGCGGAAAACTACGCGGGCTTTGACAAACACATTTTCCCCGGTTGTTTCGTTTGCGGCACAGGACGGCCCGCAGAGGATGGCATGCGCATATTTGCCGGCCCGCATGGGAACCGACAGATCGCTGCAGCACCCTGGAGGCCGGATCCGGCGCTTGCCGCAGACGATGGCCTGGTTAAACCCGAATTTGTCTGGGCGGCGCTTGATTGCCCGGGGTATTTCGGCCTGCTGCAACCAGGGCTGATGGCCCTGCTGGGACGATTGCATGCCGGGATTTTCCAGCTACCCGCGGCAGGAAGCGATTGCCTCGTTGCCGGTTGGCGCATCGGGCAGGACGGCCGCAAATTTTTCGCCGGTACAGCGATTTTCAACAGCGAGGGCGAAGTCCTTGCCAAGGCGCGCGCAATCTGGATCCAGATCGATCCGGCGCGATACGCAAGAGGCGACTAACGGATTCAATGCCAGGAGCTTACGGACGCGCCGCACCAGCTGTTTCGGCGGCCTCCGCGATACGGACGCGCATATCCGCCTGCGAGCAGCATGGCTCCTGCCTCCAATGGCTTTTCATTCAACAGGCCGCCGGGACGCCCGGCCACATAGGCGCGGGCGATAACGCGCCCGGCGTATTTGCCGGTTCCAATGTCACGCAGGAATACCGCACCGCTTGCCAGAAATTCGCCGAGAACTTGCTTCGCCTCGCGCGCGAGCCGGCTCTCCGCTTCGCATCGGCCATTCATCTCCGGCGCATCGACACCGCGCAGACGCACTCTCGTCACGACTTCCTGCCCCAGCCACACGGCTACACGCGCCACGAATGTATCGCCGTCAACGACGGCAACCACACGCACAGGGTAGGGGCCGGCCAAACGCTGGCGGCGCAACCCGCGCCAGCCGGCCGGGATCGACGCAACGTTCCGGGACTGGCCGTATCCGTGGCTGCCAGCACGATCCGGCCCGTTACCGCTCCCGCCGGAGCCGCCGCGATTCAATCCGAGGGCGCCGCCGGCGCTCAGGCCGATGAGGCCCAGGGCAATCAACACGGCGGCGGCCAACCTGCCGGAAGCAAGGCTGACAAACTGTAGAAAGATTTTCGCCGCACGGATCATTGCGAGAATATGCTTTTATACCTATAATTTGTCAAATAATTCCTACAACCTATAATAGCAATTTATTCAAAAATCTACAACCACCTTCTTGCAGCATACCCCTTTCCTTTTCATTCAATAGAGGGCAAAGGATACTAGACTATACCAAATGCAGCGCACGGCCCGCGGGCGCTTTTCGGACATGAACCACATGAGTTTGAGAAAGATGTTTTCCGGTAGCGCCGGCCTGATACTGGCTGCCGGGTTTCTTGCACTTTTCATCAGCAGCGCGCGTTTCTCGATCGGCCTGACACTCAAACCAATGGTCGACGAACTGGGCTGGACACGAACCGACATCGGTCAGGCGGTTGGCGTTTTCCAGGTCGTTACCGCGTTTGCAATGTTCGCCGGCGGGCGGATGGCCGACACCATGAACCTGCGGCAGATCTTCGGCTGGGGACTGGGGATCAGCGGACTTTGCCTGATGGCCATGAGCCAGGTTGCAGAGCCCTGGCACGTCTTGGTCATTTACGGCGTTATTTACGCCTTCGCCAACGGCATTGCGGCCATGTCGCCCGTCGGCGTCATGGTGACCCGCGCCTTCCCGCAGAATGCCGGGTTTGCCAACGGGATTGCCTCGTCCGGAATGAGTGTCGGTCAATTGGTCATAATTTCCATCCTGGCCGCCGTGCTGGTTACAATCGGTTGGCGCTCCGTGTTTGTGTGGGTCGGATTGACGCATTTCGTTTTGTTGCCATTTATTCTCTACGGATCACCGGGCGCCGAAGCTGTACGAAACGAGAAATCCGGGCCCGCGCGCGAGGGCATGACGCTCGCCGAAGCTATGTGCACCCGCCAGTTCTGGATTTTGATGGTAATTTACTCAATCTGCGGCCTGAACGATTTCTTCGTATCAACCCATGTCGTAGCTTTTGCCCAGGATCGCGGACTCGATACCCTGCTCGCAGGAAACCTGCTGGCGTTTATGGGGGTTGTCGGCCTGATCGGGGTTATCGCCGCAGGCGCCCTCGGCGACCGGAAAGGCCCGGTGTTTGGAACCGCCATTGCGTTCGCCGCGCGGGCCGCGGTGTTCGTGCTCGTCGCGCTGGACCAGTCAACATTGTCGATCATGATTTTCGCGATCGTCTTTGGCGTCACATTTCTCATGACCGCCCCGCTTACGGTGCTGTTTATCCGGGACTCTTTCGGATTGAAGAATCTGGGCACCATCGGCGGGCTGATCGTCATGACCCATCATATTTTTGGCGGCGCCGGCGCCTGGCTCGGCGCCGCCGCCTTTGACACCACCGGTACATACACGATTGCATTTGCCATCATGCTGGGCGCCAGCCTGCTGGCGCTGTTGCTTACTGTCACCTACAAGCCACTCAAAAGAGACTAGCCGCAGGGCGCAACGCAGCCGCCCGGAATTTACCGATTACTTAACAATTGTAACGAAATTTCGAGTAACTATCTTAAATCTCCCTTCGATCTTGGCTGTTACCGTAACGGAAATAGACACGTTCGAGGTTTACCATGAATATGCTCAGGATATGGGCTGTGCGCGCCGGAGGCGCCGGACAGGCTGACACTATATTTTTGAATCAAAACCAAATTGCCATCAGTTCAATTGCAATCGATGACGACATTGGAAAATTGCCGCCGGTACGCGGCGCGTTCAAAGATCAGCTTGCCCAGTTTGGCCAGTTGCCTGACGCTGCGTCGGCGCCGGCCTACGCGGGACAAATGTATCGCTTCGTCCACGAAGTCCGGATCGGAGACCGGGTCATCTATCCGCGCAAGACCGACAGGACATTGCATTGGGGCAAGGTCACGGGCCCCTACCTTTACGATCCGGAAGGATGCGAACATTTCGCTCACCGCCGGCCGGTGGAGTGGATCGGGAGCGCAAGCCGCGACGAGTTTTCCCCTGGCGCGCTTTACGAGATCGGTTCCACGCTCAACCTGTTCCGGGTGCGCGAGTTTGCACTCGAATTTCTAAAACGCTTTGAACCAGACGACCCTTACGAGGTTCTGCGCCACTGCGAGCAATTGGAAGAAAACCCCGATACGGCCCTTCTCGACATCAGTGAAACAACCAACGATTACATCGTCAGCCGCATCAAATCGGCGCTGAAAGGCCAGCTGCTGGAGCCTTTTGTCGCGGAATTGTTTCGCGCCATGGGATATCGCGCCCAAACGACGCGCGGCGTGAAGGACGATGGTGTCGATGTCGTCGCCCATCGCGACGAACTTGGAATCGAACCGCCGATATTGAAAATTCAGGTCAAATGCCGAAACGCAAATATCAATGCGGATTGCGTGAAAGCGTTCTACGCGATGGTGGAAGAGCGCGATGTCGGCATAATGGTTGCGACCGGAAATTATACATCGTCCGCGCAGGACTTCGCCAAAACGAAAGGCAACTTGAAGTTGATGACCGGCGTGGAACTTATCGACCTGATCAACAAGTATTATGACGGGTTCGCGGAAGAATTCCGTCAGCAGATCCCCATGAAGCGTGTGCTTGTCCCGGA
>CAZTMN010000134.1:0-8420 GCA_964615275.1 uncultured Beijerinckia sp.
ATCAAACCCCCGTCAAATCCCCTGACCGCACCAGCGGCCGGGGGATTTGCGTATCATGCGGGCAAGGCCCCGATATGATAAACGCCGCGCTACGCCGCCTCTACCGCTGGCGTCGCATTGCCTTTAAGGTACGCATCAGGATCAGCAGCAATCAACGGACAGCCCATGCCCCTCGACCTCGACAATCTCGTCGCAATCGACGTTCACACCCACGCCGAAGCGCCATGCGGCACGCCGCAATGGGAGGATGCGCGCGATTTGCAGGAAGGCATGGCGAAATATTTCAAGAAGGAATTCATGACCCCGCCGATCCCCGAGATCGCCGATTACTACCGCGAGCGGAAAATCGCCGTGGTCATATTCACCGTCGATCACGAGTTCAATCTCGGCCACCGCCGCTACGCCAATGAGGAGATTGCTGAACTGGCCGCTGAGAACTCCGATATCATGATCCCCTTCGCCTCGATCGATCCGCACAAGGGCAAGCTCGGCGCCCGCGAGGCGCGGCG
Organism: uncultured Beijerinckia sp.; assembly: GCA_964615275.1. Classification (GTDB taxonomy): domain Bacteria; phylum Pseudomonadota; class Alphaproteobacteria; order Rhizobiales; family Beijerinckiaceae; genus Terripilifer. The sequence goes on from CAZTMN010000134.1 coordinate 510, forward strand.
GCTGGTGGAGGAATTCGGCGTCCAGGGCTTCAAGTTTCACCCCTCGACGCAGGGCTTCCACCCCTCCGACCGGATGGCCTACCCGCTCTACGAGGCGATCGCCGAAACCGGCAAGCCCGCCCTCTTCCACACCGGCCAGACCGGCGTCGGTTCGGGCATGCGCGGCGGCTACGGCATCAGGCTGGAATATTCCAACCCGATGTATCTGGATGCCGTCGCGGTGGATTTTCCCGACATGCCGATCATCATGGCCCACCCCTCCTTTCCCTGGCAGGAGGAGGCCCTGTCCGTCGCCCAGCACAAACCGAACGTCTACATCGACCTGTCGGGATGGTCGCCGAAATACTTCCCCGAAATCCTGGTGCGCTATTCCAACACGCTGCTCAAGAACAAGGTGCTTTTTGGCTCTGACTTCCCGGCGATCACGCCCGACCGCTGGCTGAAGGATTTCGAGGCCGCGCCCTTCCGGGACGAGGTCCGGCCGCTCATCCTCAAGGAAAATGCCATCAAGCTGCTCAAGCTGCGCGAATAGCCGGTATCGACCGGATTGTGCGCTGGCGCACACAATGTGCGCAGCAGAACTTCTAGGAGATGCAAGGAACGTGCGGACTGCGCGGCGGCATGAAGAGGGGCGAAGGGTACGATGCGGAAGTTTCTGAAAATTCTGGGCGGTATCGCTGTTCTCGGCGCGATTATCGTGGCTTTCGTATTCTGGCTGACGTCGGGCATAGCCGATGCCGGAAACGCGTTTGTCGCCAAATTGCGCTCTGGAGAACCCAAAGCCGCCTACGAAATGACGTCCGCGGCGTTCCGCAAGGCGACCCGCCTGGAAGTCTTCCAGCAATATGTTGCGCGCGCCAACCTGAAGGGCGCCGGCGAGCCAAGCTGGTCCAGCCGGAAGATAAATGGCGCGGGCGAATCCGCCATTGGCACGCTTTCCGGTTCGATCAAGGATGCAAAGGGCAATTCCATGCCCGTACGGCTGACCCTGACAAAGAAGGACGGAACCTGGGTCATTCACCACATGCTTTTCACGCCGGCCGGTCTCGCAGCAGGCACGCACGCGGTGCCGGGCGAGAAAGAGCTGATCAAACTGGCCCACAACGCCAATTTCGCCTTTACCAGGTCCGTTGAAGCGAAGGATTTCAAGGGCTTTTACGATTTCATTTCGGAGCGCTGGCGCAAGCGGACCAATCCGGAAGAGCTGAAAAAGGCGTTTCGCGCCTTTATCGAAAAGGATGCCCGGTTCGGCAATTTCAGCGCCCAGACCCCGGCATTTGACGGTCCTGCGCGCGTCGTCGATCGCCGCGTGTTGCGTGTGACCGGATTTTACGAAACCCGGCCGCTGCGCATTGCCTTCAAGCACAGCTACATTCGCGAAGGACTGAGCTGGAAGCTGATCGGGTTCAATTTCAGCATGAAACCGCCCGCCAAACCGAAGAGTGGGCCATAAGGGGCTGACTGATTGCGGCAAAGGCCGGATTTCAGGGTCTTCGCCGCAGCATTGTAAAGCGTTCGATTTTTGCGATGCAGCGATGTGAAATATTCGCCAATTTGCCTTTGGAGAAAGATATAGTCGGAATATTCTTCAAGTTATTGTGATAATTTTTTCTATCTTCAAAATATATCCTTGTTTCGAAGCGCAATTATTGAACCTTGATATGAACGCCCTTCATAGATATGCGTTTTTTGCATATCTGCTACGTTAATTAAATACTTCAATTGTGCGATGCAGCACACTATCTCTCAGACAATGTTGATAGGCTCCGAACCTAGACAGGCAACTGAAAGGACAGGACCGATTATGAAGGCACTAGGTGGTTATCTGAACCGCTTGCGCCGGTATTACAGGACGAAACGGGAACTCGCGCGCCTCACCGACCGCGAATTGGCGGATCTCGGGATACAGCGCGGGGACATTTCCAGGATCGCTTACGATACAGCGCAATATTGAACAGGTTTTCCGGCAGCGTTCCTCCCTCCCCTTGAGCTGCCGTTATTACGCCCGCCAGTCCCTCCCCTGGCGGGCGTATTATTTGGAAGTGCTGTGTATCTCCTTGACCCGATGAAGCAACAGCCTCACAACGCCGTGATGAGCAGGAACAGCCGGGACGAGCCCGCAATCCACATAATCGGCGCCGGTCTTGCCGGCAGCGAGGCCGCCTGGCAGGCAGCGGAAACAGGCGCTCACGTTTTCCTACACGAAATGCGGCCAGGGCGCATGACCGAGGCCCACCAGACAGGCAATCTGGCGGAACTTGTCTGTTCGAATTCATTCCGTTCCGATGATTCAGACAATAATGCCGTCGGTCTGATCCATCACGAAATGCGATCGATGGCTTCGCTGATCATGCGTTGCGCCGACGAAAATAAGGTTCCGGCCGGAAGCGCACTGGCCGTCGATCGTGACGGCTTTTCCCTCGCTGTTACCCGGGCTATCGAAGCCCATCCCGGCATCACCAAAATTGATGAAGAAATTTCGAGTATCGCCGTAGAGAGCTGGAATAATGTGATTATTTCGACGGGCCCCCTGACCTCGTCCAGCCTGGCGGAGGCCATCGGCGCTCTAACCGGCGAGGAACAGCTGGCGTTCTTCGATGCGATCGCGCCAATCATCCATCGCGATTCCATCGATTTCTCGAAAGCCTGGTATCAGTCCCGCTATGACAAGGTCGGACCGGGCGGTGGCGCGGCCGACTACATCAATTGCCCGCTTGATCGCGAACAATATTCTGCCTTTGTCGAGGCAGTGAACCAGGCCGAAAAGGTCGAGTTCAAGGAATGGGAAGGTACGCCTTATTTTAGCGGCTGCCAGCCGATCGAGATCATGGCAGCCAGCGGTCCCGACACTTTGCGCCACGGCCCGATGAAACCATTCGGCCTGACCAATCCGAACGCCAACGGTGAGCCCGGCGCTCCCGCCGCGAAGGCCCATGCCGTGGTGCAGCTTCGCCAGGACAATGTGCTGGGCACGCTCTACAATATGGTCGGGTTCCAGACCAAGCTGAAGCATGCCGAGCAGGTTCGCCTGTTTCGAACGATACCGGGACTGGAGAATGCCGAATTCGCCCGGCTGGGTGGCTTGCACCGCAACACGTTCATCAACTCACCCGCCCTGCTTGATCCAAGATTGCGTTTGAAAACCGAGCCCCGCGTCCGGTTTGCGGGGCAGATCACCGGTTGCGAGGGTTATGTGGAAAGCGCTGCCACAGGCCTAATCGCCGGCCGGATGGCCGCCGCCGATCTGGCGGGACGCACTCTCGAGCCGCCGCCGCCAACAACCGCTCTTGGCGCCCTGCTCAATCACATTACCGGCGGCCATATCGAGACTATCGACGCTGGCCCGCCCTCGTTCCAGCCGATGAACGTCAATTTCGGTCTGTTTCCGCCAATCGAGTTTCAGAAGACATCGCCCCAGGGAAAGCGGTTGCGCGGTTCGGAAAAATCAGCCGCGCGCAAACGGGCACTGACGGCGCGCGCCAAAATGGATCTCGGCGCCTGGCTGGCGTCATCGCGGCGGGAAGAAACCGGCCGAAACCCGCGGGCAGCCGAATAATCCTTTCACAGGCTTTCGTCTGGCGCTATCCGGCGGTCTGCTGCTTGGCGGCGTAGACCTTTTTCATGTGCGAAACGGAGTATGCAAGCGCCGCCCCTGCAATTGTCGGCAGCAGCACCGCCCAGTTCTCGACGCCGAGCCAGAGTGTCGATGTCCCGACGGCCAGACAAGCTGCAAAAAGGCCGATGCCCATCAGCTTTTCGATACCGCCGTCCTGACCGAGGTGAAATCCGGCCTCTGCCAGCAGGAATGCTGCCGCCAGGACCGACGCGATCGCCAGAACTATCGCCGTCGTCGATCCTTCGAGCAAAATCGCCGGATTGAACACCCAGAAGAACGGCAGGAGATAGGCGGTGGAGGCCAGCAGGACCCCTACAATACCGGTTCGCCACATGTCCGCCCCGGCGAGCCCGGCCGCCACCATGCTGGCTACCGCTACCGGCGGCGTCAACATGCTCATCAGGCCGAAATAGAACAGGAAAAGATGCGCCGCGAGCGGCTTGATACCCATGTCTACAAGCGCCGGCGCGATGACGGTCGCAAGGATGATGTAGATCGCTGCGGTCGGCATTCCCATGCCCAGGATGATCGATATCACCGCAGTCAACAATAGCATGGCTATCACACCCTGCTGCTGTCCGAGAGTCGTCAGGATCAGCGAAAGCTGGAACGCGAGCCCCGTTGCATTCAGGACACCGATGACGACACCGGCGCCGCCGGATATCAGCAACAGCGGCAGCAGGCTTTCCCCGCCGCCGATGATATACTCGCGCCACTCTTCTTTTGTCGGCAGCCGGCGCAATTTGACGATACCGAGCAGGAACAGGGCAAAAGCCGAATACAGCGCCGATTTGCCGGGATTGTATCCAAGACCGAACAGGAAATAGATCAGGATGCCCAGAGGAACCAGAAACACCCATCCGGACCACATGACCGCGCCAGCCTTGGGCAATTCCTCGCGCGGCAAACCCTCAAGCCCGTACCGCTTGGCGATCGAGTCCACCTGCAGGAACAGGACAAGATAGTACATGAAGGCCGGGACCGCAGCCGCGATCACAACGTCTGAGTAGGGAATCTCCAAAAACTCGGCGATGATAAAGGCGGTGGCGCCCATGACCGGCGGTGCAAACTGGCCGCCGTTCGATGCAACCGCTTCAATCGCGGCCGCATACCGGGGCTGAAAACCCGTCCTTTTCATCAGCGGAATCGTCACAATGCCGGTCGACATGATATTGCCGACCGTCGAGCCGCTTATCGTGCCAAACGCCGACGATGCCACCACTGCAACCTTGGCCGGGCCGCCGCGCCGGTGCCCCATGAGCGCAAGCGAAAGGTCGGTAAAGAATTTGGTGGCGCCGCTGACTTCCATGACCTTGCCCAGCAGAATGAAAGCAAGCACCATCTCGGTAACAACGCGCAGCACAATTCCGGGGATGCCGTTGTTGTCCGCGTACAGGAACAGAACGACCTTGGTCGGTGGGAACACTTCCGCTTCCAGTACGCCCGGCAGATGGTTGCCGAAGAAAGCATAGGCAATCGTGATCAGGACAAGGATATAGATCGCACGGCCGGTGGATTTGCGAATCGCCTCGGTCATCAGCCAGATGGCAAAGGCGCCCGGAATCCATTTGTCCGGCGTGCGATCCGACATGCCCACGATCCATGGCTCGAAATTCCATGCCATCCAGAACCAGCAGCCAAATCCGATAGCGGCCAGGACAATGTCGAGCAGCCCCGTTTTCGCAAAATAGGGGTACCGCAGCATAACGGCAGCTATCGCGGTGCCGAGTATGACCGCCAGCGCCTGCTGAAAGGTGAAGGCCAGACCAACATAGTCCGGCAGGGACAATATCCATCCGACACCAAGCACCAGCACGGCAGCCAGACAAATATTCATCAGCACTTTGGCAATGCCGTCGACGCCGCTCATACCGCTCCCCTCCCCCGCAGCAGGAAAACTGCGGCCCGTTCCCGCACCTGCCACCATTGGTCAAGCCGCCTGTTGACCGGACGCGCTTGCTTGAGCGCGCGACGCTAGCGCAGGCCGCTCCCGGGCGCAACTGCACAAAAATGCGTGAATTGAATCCTTCCAGCCTTGGCCCGAATTTGAAATATCTTGACCTGCCGCCTGCTCGGGACCAGTCTTTGCATCCGGAAGGTACGGGAAACACTACATTCATCGTATCTTGCCCGAGAATGGCAAGATTTAGAGGGAACGATCTGTGAAACCTACTGACATCGGCGACCCGGACTATTTTCACAAAGTGGTCGACTGCCAATGGGCATGCCCAGCGCATACACCGGTTCCCGAATATATACGACTAATCGCCGCCAACCGTTATTCCGACGCCTACATGATCAACTGGAAGTCGAATGTCTTCCCTGGCGTGCTCGGCCGTACCTGCGACCGTCCCTGCGAACCGGCATGCCGGCGCGGCCGCGTCGAGGAAGAACCGGTGGCCATTTGCCGGCTGAAACGCGTGGCGGCAGATTACAAGGATGATATCCGGCACAGGCTGCCGCAGGGCCCGTTCGAACCGAACGGCAAGCGCATCGCGTGCATTGGTTGCGGCCCGGCGTCGCTGACGGTTGCCCGCGACCTTGCCCCGCTTGGCTACCACGTCGTGATCTACGACCAGGACCCGCGGGCCGGTGGCATGATGCGTACCCAGATCCCGAAGTTCCGCCTGCCTGACAACGTGCTGGACGAGGAATGCAATTATATCCTCGATCTGGGTATCGAGTTTCGCGGTGGTGTACGGATTGAATCGATGAAGCAGCTGCTTGACGAAGGCTATGACGCGATCTTCGTTGGCAGCGGCGCACCGCGTGGCCGCGATCTTGAAGTACCGGGCCGCGAGGAAGCATCAGCCAACATCCACATCGGCATCGACTGGCTGTCAAGCGTCTCCTTCGGGCATATCGACAGCATTGGCGAAAATGTAATCGTCCTTGGCGGCGGCAATACCGCGATGGACTGCTGCCGGTCGGCCGTGCGGCTTGGCGGCAAACAGGTCAAAGTGATCGTCCGCTCCGGTTTCGAGGAGATGAAGGCCTCCCCGTGGGAAAAGGAAGACGCCATGATGGAAGGCATTCCGATCATGAACTTCCTGGTGCCAAAGGAATTTACCCACGACAATGGCAAGCTCAATGGCGTTGTCTTCGAGAAGGTGAAGGCCGAGTACGACGACAACGGACGCCGCCGGCTGGTCAACGCTGGGGAGCCGGACGTCCACATGCCATGCGACGATGTTCTCATGGCCGTCGGACAGGAAAATGCGTTTCCCTGGATCGAACGCGACATCGGGTTCGAATTTGACAAGTGGGATATGCCGACAGTCGATCCGGTCACCTTTGAATCCACCGTTCCCGGCGTCTTTTTCGGTGGCGACGCCGCCTTTGGTCCCAAGAACATTATCTGGGCCGTCGCGCACGGACATGACGCGGCAGTATCGATCCACATGCGCTGTCAGGGCGAGGATATCACCAAGCGCCCACCGCCGGGCACCGACCTGATAAGCCAGAAAATGGGAATTCACGAGTGGAGCTACGACAACCAGATCGAGCTCGACAAGCGCTATCGCGTGCCCCATCGGGAGGCCGATGTCGCGTTGAAAGACATTACCCTGGAAGTCGAACTCGGATTTGACGAGAGTCTCGGCTTCGACGAGGCCCAGCGTTGCCTCAACTGCGACATCCAAACCGTGTTTGCGTCCAGTCTGTGCATTGAGTGCGATGCCTGCGTAGATATTTGTCCCATGGACTGTATTACTTTCACCCAGAATCGCGAAGAAACCGAGCTTCGCGAGCATCTGATGGCCCCGGCGACAAACACAGAGCAGGACCTCTACGTCTCCAGCGACCTGTTGACCGGCCGTGTCATGGTGAAAGATGAAGACGTGTGCCTGCATTGTGGCTTGTGCGCCGAGCGCTGCCCGACAGGCGCCTGGGACATGCAGAAGTTCTCGTTGAATATCACTCATGCGGAGGAAGCATGCCGATCCAAAGCGTTAATGACTTCGTAGTCAGATTTGCAAACGTTAACGGCTCGGGATCAGCAAGCGCCAATCTACTGTTCGCCCGGGCAGTCATGCGTATGGGCGTACCGGTGTCACCGCGCAATATTTTCCCGTCCAACATTCAGGGACTGCCGACCTGGTATGAAGCGCGTATCAGTGCCAAGGGTTACGCCGGCGCGCGCGGCGGAACCGACTTGCTGGTCGCCATGAACCCGGAGACCTGGAACGAAGACGTCGAAGACATCGAGGAAGGCGGCTACCTTTTCTACGATTCCTCCAGGCCGGTTCCGTCGTCGAAGTTTCGCGACGATCTTACCATCATCGGCATTCCGCTGA
>CAZTMN010000135.1:0-8006 GCA_964615275.1 uncultured Beijerinckia sp.
TCCGCAGGATTTGCTCGCTGTCGACATCTTCTACGACTTCCGGCCGGTGCATGGCGCACTCGCGATGGCCGAGCAGATGTGGCAGCGGATCTGGAGCGCGGTTGAGGGGCAAGTGACCTTTCTGAAAGTGCTGGCGGAATCTGCCGGCGGCGGAGCGGGGCCTTTTGGTTTTTTTGGCAATTTGCAGACCGAAAACGGACGCGTGGACTTGAAGCTGCACGGCCTCAAACATGTGGTAACCGCGGCGCGTATCCTGGCATTGCGCCATCAGGTACTGGAGCGGGCGACCATGATGCGTTTAACCGGCCTTGCCGAAAAAGGGCTGGACCCGACCGGGGATTTGCAGGCGCTCAGCGACGCCCAACGCTTTTTCCTGACCCGGATCGCAGACCAGCAGGTACAGGACATGGCTGACGGCTATCCCGCCGGCAACAAGGTGGATGTTTCGCGCCTTGCGAAGTCAACGCGCGGTGAACTCACGTCGGCGTTGAAACGAATGGAACTGGTCGCGCAAATCGTGCGCGATCAATTGACGGCCTGATTTCCGTGCAGCCCGGCTTTTGCGCCGCGCCAGTCCAGCACGATCGCATCGGGAGCGAGGCGATTGCGCAATTGGCTACGAACATCGCGCCAGCGGAACCGGATCGAATTGCTGACGATCTTGTGGTCGTAACGCTTCAGTTCGTCAGCGATCGGGGCCCAGGTCACGAGGTCGACCGGGCTCCTTGTGAAGGCCGTTTCACCGATCGCCGCATTGGCCCAAAGTACCGATTCGGAATGCTCATTGAATTTGTTTATGAGTTCATTTGCCAGACTTGCATCTTCGCATTCTGCGTAGGTTTCAAGCACGCAACGGGCGTAACTTTGGCGCGCCAGATCGATTGTTTCTTCGCGGCTCAATTCGGCATCCTTGGCGATCGTGGCGCAAACGAAGACGGTCAGGTCCGAAAGACAGGAGCCGTACACGCGCCATTTGGCGAGGTTGATCGACTTGACGTAATTGTCGTCGGTGAACATGTCGCGGAACTGTGTGCCCATGCGGGTCTTCAAATAACCATAGAGCGAAGTCTGCGCGACATAGGCCGAGCGTGTGTGTATGAAAAAACCCAATTTCCCCATTGTGTCGATCGGACTCTTGTCGAAGCGAATCGACAATCTCGGCAACAGGCTGTGCCGGATCGAGTGCATCAGATTTGCCAGTGATGAAATCAAGGTAACTACCGCCCTTTTGGGTTTGCGCTGTTCACACGGTCTGATCCGGCGGCGATCACACAACGCACCGTCCGGTGAACAATGATCGCCAGTCCGCAAAGTATAACCAATCGTTTCGCCGATAACCTATAGAAAAGGAATCGCTGGTGCGCGAGGGGGCGAAAGTACAATCTTTGCGAGCCTGCGTTCGCAAGTTGCGAACAGATCGTTCTGAATTCTTCCCAATCGCTTTACCCATTGATTGTAGGGGTTTTTGAAGGCTCTATACCAGGTGGGCAATTACCCGGAACGCGAATTTAGACCAAAGTCTAATTTTTCGTTGATTTGAATGCTGACAAAAAAATGAAATTGACGTGGGAGGGCCTTTTTGGGGACGGAAAGGCGACGCCTGCCGCGATAAATAGGGGGTCAATATGTCTGACGAAAATCAGGGTGCTCGCGAGCGTCACTGGAGCCGGACTTTCAATTTGACGGTCATCGTGCTCGTCTTGTGGTTCATTTTCGGCTTCATCATTCCATGGTTTGCAAAAGGCTTGAACAGCGTGTCGTTTCTGGGCTTTCCGCTTGGTTATTACATGTGCGTTCAGGGTTCGCTTATCGCCTTCGTCGCGCTGATCTGGATCCAGAACTGGGTTCAGGACGGCATAGATGATGAATATGATTCAAGCAGCAAGTAGGGAGGCAGGTTCATGAGCACATCTGACGCAGCCCCCACGGGCTCGAAATTTACCGACAACCTGGGCAAGGTCTACGGCCTGTATACGCTCGGGTTTCTCGTCTTCTTCGGCTTGATGGCGATACTTGAAAAAATGGGCGCCGGTGCGCGCCTGATCGGCATCCTGTTCCTTTGTTTCACCATCGCGATCTATGCGATCATCGGCTACCTGTCCCGGACGATGGAAGTCAGCGCCTACTATGTGGCGGGCCGGGAAGTGCCGGCGCTCTACAACGGCATGGCGACCGCGGCGGACTGGATGTCCGGCGCGTCCTTTGTCGCTTTGGCCGGTGGCGTCTACTTTGGCGGTTACCCCTATCTCGGGTTTATCGTCGGATGGACTGGCGGCTACGTTCTGGTGAACGCGCTGATGGCGCCTTACCTGCGCAAGTTTGGCTGTTATACGGTCCCTGACTTTATCGGCACCCGTTATGGCGGCAACTTTGCCCGCTTCTGCGCCGTTGTTGTGCTTGTTGTCGCCTCGTTTACATACGTGACGGCACAGATCAACGCGACCGGAACGATCGCGGCGCGTGCGCTTGGACTGCCGTTTGAAATCGGCGTCTGGTTGGGTGTCGCCTCGATCCTCCTGTGCTCGATGCTGGGCGGTATGCGCGGTGTGACCTGGACTCAGGTTGCGCAATATATCGTGCTGATCATCGCCTATCTGATCCCTGTTATCTGGATGTCCAACAAGCAGGGTTTCGGCATCATTCCACACTTCTCCTATGGGGATGCAGTGACCAAGATCGCCGGGTTTGAACAGCAGTACGGTTTGACGGCGGCCAAGGAAGCGGTTGCCGGATTGCGCGTGCTGACAACGCCGCATAACGACCCGCAGGGCGGTATGCAGGCCTGGAAAATGGTTACGCTCGCCTTCGCCATGATGGCCGGTACGGCGTCGCTGCCGCACATTCTGATGCGCTATTTCACCACGCCGTCCGTGCGTGCGGCGCGCAAGTCTGTCGGCTGGTCGCTTCTGTTCATCTTCCTGCTGTATTTCACGGCTCCGGCTCTTGCGACGCTGACCAAGCTGCAGCTGCTGGATCCCGCTTTGGCGACCTCGGTCATCGGCAAGAAGATCGCCGATATCCAGGCGCTGGAATGGGTGAAGAACTGGTCTGCGGTCGGCATGTTGAAGGTGGTCGATCACAGCGGCGATGGCATATTGCAACTCAACGAGTTCTTTATGAGGCCTGACATCGTGGTTCTGGCGACGCCGGAAATCGCGGGTCTGCCCTACGTGATCTCCGGCCTGGTTGCTGCCGGCGGCCTGGCTGCTGCCATGTCCACTGCGGACGGTCTGCTGCTGGCGATCGCCAACGCGCTCAGCCATGATCTGTATTACAAGATCATCGATCCGAAGGCGGATACCGCCCGGCGACTTGTGGTCGCGCGAATATTGCTAGTCGGCATCGCCGCATTGGCTGCGTTCGTGGCGTCGCTCAAATTGACCGGGATTCTCGGTGCGGTGGCCTGGGCGTTCTGCTTTGCCAATTCAGGCCTGTTCTTCCCGCTGGTGCTCGGCATATGGTGGAAGCGGGCCAACGCGGCAGGCGCGATCGCGGGCATGATCGGCGGCTTCGTCGCCGGCACGGCGTATCTCTGGTACGTCCGGACGGGTGGCTCGCCCTGGCTTGGCATCGATCATCTGCGGTTCGGTATCATCGGCATGCCGGTGAGCCTTATCTGCATGGTCGTCGTCTCGCTGATGACGCCGGAACCGGATGCCGAGACCCAGGCAATGGTCGACGAAGTTCGTCTACCTACGGGTAAGACGATCCTCGACGAAAGTCATTGATCCATATTCAATGATGTTTAAAAAGGGGCGGAGAAATTCCGCCCCTTTTGCCGTTTTCAATTCAAACGGCCTGTAGACCCGGATTATTAGACCCATGTCCACCGCACCGCTGGCAGCGATACCCCTCTGGGCCGTGATCGTCGATTACGCGCTTGGCTTGATCATGTGGACGCTGGTCGGCCGGGCGGCGATGAACATCTTTCTCCCGGTGACATCCGATTTCTTTTTCATGCGTTTCTTCGTCCGTTCCACCAATCCGGTCCTGCGGATTTTTCAGCCGGTTACACCGGGCTTCCTGCTCGATCCGCTGGTGCCGCTGTATGTGGCCTGGTTCTTCTTCATGTTCCGCTTCTATGTCATGCCCTGGCTTCTTGGCTATTCCGTAATGGGGATGCTGTCGTTCCCGCTGGAGGGCGAGATAGCCCGCGGCATTTACGCGATTATGCAGAAGCAGTTATCGGCGGGGTAAAACTGCTGCAATGCTGCCCCGGACTGTGCGCAATCGGCTTTGTTGACCAGCGCTCTGGCTAACCGATAGGATGAATTCCGGCTGGCGCGCGCATTGGCGGTTCGTGGCCGCACCAATAACTTTAACAGGAAACGCTCCCGTGAATCTTCCTCTCAGCATTGCCATGGCGTCGAATCCTCGCACCAATCCATTGCACGATGGCATCGTCAAGCCGGATGGAATTGACTTGATGTGCAGCGCAATTTTTCCGTCCGAAATATTCTGGCGGCAGCTCAAGTTTGCCGATTTTGATGTATCGGAAATGTCGCTTTCGTCGTTTCTGATGGCGATAGACCGGGGCGATGATCGCTGGGTGGGCCTGCCAATATTCACCACGCGGCATTTTTTCCAGAACTGGGCGCTCAAGCGCACCGATCGCGGGATCAACTCGCCAGCGGATTTAAAAGGCAAGAAAGTCGGCGTCCCGGATTATCAGCAGACGGCGGCGCTGTGGACGCGTGGCATATTGAAGGACGAGTTCGGCCTCGAAGCCTCTGATATGGAATACTGGATGGAGCGGTCGCCTGAACGCAGCCATGCGGGCGCGGTCGGCTTCCAGCCACCTCCCGGTATCGTCATCAACCAGATTCCGCCGGAAAAGAATATTGGAACGATGATGGCGTCCGGAGAGCTCGACGCCACCCTGTTATACATACGCGAGACCAATCTGGTTGATCGTAGCACTATCGACCTGGAGGCGCACCCGCAGGTTGCGCCGCTGTTTGACCGCAAGACCGAGGGCGCCCGGTATTTGAAGAAAACGGGCGTTTATCCGGTCAATCATGCCACGGTCATTCGCCGGGAGATCGCGGAACGTCATCCCTGGGTCATCCTCAACTTGTTCAAGGCTTTCGCGGCAGCGAATGAATATGCTGATCGCATGCGCATGGAACAAATGGAATATTACTTCGACGCAGGTATTGTTCCGCCTGAAAGTCATGACGCAATCGCGCAATCCCTGACGCGCCACGGCATCAAGGCGAACCGGCATATCCTCGAAGCCGTGACCCGCTATTCCCATGACCAGGGGCTGACCAGCCGGAAATTGTCCGTCGACGAATTGTTTGCTGAAAGCACCCGGGACACCTAAATTTTTTTCGAAAGCATTGTCCGGTCAGGGCAATAGGAGACAACATGCGTCAACCCGGCGAAAAAATGCGGCTGGGAGCGTTCTTCAATCCGACCGGCCATCATGTAGCCTCGTGGCGGCACGAACGGGCGCAGGCCGATGCTGGGGTCAACTTCGAGCACTACCGCGATATCACGCTGACAGCGGAGCGCGGCAAGATGGACATGATCTTTCTTGCCGATAACATCTCGGTGCGCGAGGCGCACCCCGACGCTTTGGCGCGGTCGGCTCAATATATCGCCAACATGGAGCCGGTCACCCTGATTGCCGCGCTGGCCGCGGTGACCAGCAAGATCGGCATAGTTGCCACGGCCTCCACCAGTTTCAATGAGCCTTATCATGTCGCGCGCAAGTTCGCCTCGATCGACCACATCAGTCATGGCCGCGCCGGCTGGAATTTGGTGACATCGGGTGTACCGGGAGATGCGTATAATTTTTCCCGCGAAGAGCACTACGCCCATGACGTACGCTATGACCGCGCCCGCGAGTTCGCGGAGGTCGTCACTAGCCTGTGGGATTCCTGGGAGGACGATGCGTTCATCCGGGACAAGCAAAGCGGGTTGTTCCTCGATCCGGTGAAGAAGCACCGCATCGATCACAAGGGCAAATGGTTTCAGGTGCGCGGCCCCTTGAACGTGCCGCGCTCACCCCAGGGTTGGCCTGTTATCGTTCAGGCGGGCGGCTCCGAAGACATGATCCAGGTTGCTTCACGCTTCGCCGAAGTCGTTTTTTGCGCGCCACTGAACAAGGAGCAGGCCATCACGTTTTACGGTGAGCTGAAGGCACGTCTCGCAGAGCATGGCCGCTCTCCCGGCGATATGAAAATCATGCCAGGCCTAAGTCCCCTCGTCGGACGGACCATGGAAGAGGCGGAGGAGAAACAACAACACCTGGATTCGCTCACCCATCCGATTGTTGCGCGTGAAATATTGTCCCGCGTTCTGGGTGGGGCCGACCTGTCCGGGTATGATCCGGATGGTCCCATGCCGGAATTCAAGCCCGACAATTTTTCCGGGCATGGAATTTTCAACTACGTGATGGATATTGCCCGCACCGGAAACCTGACGTTGCGTCAGACCGCGCAGGTCGTAGCGGGCGCGCGCGGCAAATTCGTCGTCAAGGGGACGCCAGAGCACGTCGCCGACGTGATGGAAGACTGGTTCGCGAAGCACGCCTGTGACGGCTTTAACGTCATGCCGCCGTATTTGCTTGGTGCGCTTGACGATTTCGTTGATTTGATCATTCCGGAATTACAAAAGCGCGGCCTGTTTCGCACGGAATATGAAGCAAAAACCTTGCGCGAAAACTTGGGGCTGAAGCGTCCTGCCAGCCGTTACGCCCGTTGACCTATCGTTTGTAAGTTTCTGGCAACGCGCCTTGCGCGTCCAGTCTCTCGTTCAGGTCGATGCTGTTCTGGCCGGGAACCGCTATCCGTTTGAAGGTGAAATCATCCGCGTCCAATGGTTTCGTTGCGTCGAGCCCCATTTTCGAGCCGACGCCATTGTTAGTGCTCGGGTCGAGTTTTGAGTTTTGCGAATTGTGAATGATGACAAGATCGCATGACGCCTGAAAACGTGTTGCGACCGCCCACTCGACTTCCCGTGGATTGTAGATGTCAACGTCCGTGTCGACGACGATCACCTGCTTGATGTCGTAATGCGCGGCAAACGCGGCCATGATGACATTTTTCGCTTCTCCTGCGGAACGCGGGTTCATCTGCACGTACAAATGATATCGGCAGACGCCGCCACGCGACAGGGTGAGATTGACAACTGACGGAAAGTTCTGCTGGATGCTTTCCAGGATTGTTGCTTCGCGCGGGATGCAACCCAGCATCAGATGTTCAAGACTACCGCCGGTGATGGAATGATAAATCGGATCCTCCCGGTGGGTCACCAGGTCTATGGCGATGACGTGACGGTCTGCGCGTTCGCCATAATATTGCGGAAACTCCCCGAACGGTCCTTCCGGCGCCCGTACACCTGCCAGCAACCGGCCTTCCAGTACGATCTCCGCATTGGCCGGGACAACGATATCGCTGTTCAGGCATTTGGCGACGGGCAGGCTGGCGCCGGTAAGAGCGCCGGCAATGCTCAGTTCATCGAAACCGATCGGGACAATGGCCTGCGAAGCAAGCAATTCGGCAGGGCTGGCGCCGATTACTATCGCGAGATCAAGGTCTTTGCCTTGTTTCTCCGCAAGCTCGTTGAAGGCCAATGTGTGGCGGGGAAGGATCAACGCTCCCAGCCTGTCCTTGTCCGATACTTGCAGCCGGACAATGGCGACATTCTGCGCGCCGGAAACCGGATTTCGAACGATGATCAGACCGGCAGTAATATAGGCGCCGCTGTCGAGTTCGTTATGCGTGGGGATTGGCAATAGCCTGGTCAAGTCGACGTCGCGGTGTACGGTTTGCTGACAGGCGGGATCGTTTGACGGTGTTGGCGGCAGCGGATTGCGAACCGCTTGCTGGTAGTGTTTCAGCAGATCGTCTTCGCTGATGCCGAGTGCATGGGCCATCCACGAGCGAACCGAAAGCAGCCCTGAAACGACAGGCACATTGTGTCCGTCCGGCGCCGGGAAATAGCTCGCCTTGTCGCCATCAAGGGGAACGCTTTACAGGCACCAACCCAAGACTTTG
>CAZTMN010000136.1:0-7971 GCA_964615275.1 uncultured Beijerinckia sp.
GCTGTTTATCTCCAGTTCGCCCTGCAAAGTCAGGCTCCCGCAGACATGCAACGCTGTATAGCCGGGATGCGCGACTTCAATCACGTTGGGGCCGCCGGGTTTCGCCTCGCCGGCGAACCAGGTTACCGCGGCGCTTGTTGTTCCGCAATGGTTTTCGGCTTGCGCCGCGACGCTGGAATAAATGCCGGGAATGGACTGTTGGGCGACAATTGGGTTCGCGCACCCCGTCACTGCACCTGTTGCGACTGCGCTCGATCCCGTGTCGACGCCGCCGCAATTGATGCTCGCATTGGAACGCAACTTACATCCCGTAAGCGACGCGCTTGCCGTGCCGTCGAGAACAAGACTGTCCGCATTTGCGTTACCATCGCCGTCTCCGGAGGCCAGACAGGACATGTCGGTTATACCGGGAATGGACTTTGTCCATGTGGAACCGGTTGCCGTGCGCGTGATGTTCAGCGACGGGATTCCGGCCAACTTCATCACGGCCGTTTCAATTGTTGCAGTAACGCTCAACGAAAACGAACCGCCGGATTCGGTAAAAGACAATAGCGGCTTTCCCGCACCGCCCTGGTTCTCGTAGGCAGCCTCGAAGAAACTTGTTGCAAGTAGTTTGCGGTCGCCATTTTGTTTGACCGAGTTCAGCACGGCATGGTCGACGGCAACTTGCAGGCGGGTTGCAGCCCGGTTCAAGAGTGCATAGTCGATCGCCGCCCCGGTGATCAGCATCGTCGGTATCGAAAACAGCGCAAAGGAGAGGGCGATATTGCCAGACCGGTCCGCACGGAACGCGCGCACCTGTCGCAAGACGTAATTAATCATCGGGCGTCCCGGAAGCATGAGGTTGTCCGACGATAGGTTAGCAATGGATAATTTTGAATTGATGGTTTGATGAAATGATTTTCACGATCGATTATGGTTACCGAATGGTTTCACGATATCGGGCGCACAAAAAAGGCCTGCAGAGTGGTGCAGGCCTCTTGATTGCCGGGAAACGGTGATTGTGCTTTGCTGTCAGCTGAGGAGGCGGGGCCAGGTGTTGAACTGGGTTACCTTTCCATCCTTGCAGCCGCTGCCATCCTGGGTGAGGTTGACGCCGCCGTTGATCCGGAAGGAGTGGCTCACCAGTTTCGAGCAATTGCTGGCGCCCGTGGCTGCGACGCCGCTCAATGTAACCTCTGTGCGCGGCAGGTAGTTGATGCCATCGATGATCAGTGAGGCGCCCGGTCCCCAGCTTGCGCTCACCAGGTCGGGCGAGTTTGGGTCCTGGTAGATCGCAATCCCGGCCCAGGGGTTGGCGTCCGCTAGCGAACCGGAAACCGTCAGTTTTGCCTTATGGCCATTTCCTTTTGGAAATGTGATCTTTCCGTCCTTCTGTTGGCCGGCGATAACGATGGTTGTCCTCAGCGCCGTGATATCGGCGTCCGACTCTATGTTGACGTTGCCATTTTCGACAACAATCACTGTGTCCGCCGTGGCCGATGTGCCGGCGAGAATGCCAGAGCCGGAAATGTTGAGGTTCCCGCATACGTGAATTTCGTTGTAACCGTTGCGGGCCACCGTGATAAAATTAGGACCGGTTGGCTGAATGCCACCGGTCCAAGAATTGTTTCCAGATTGTGATCCGCATCGGTTCTCTATATTGGCCGACAAACCGGAGTATATGTCGGGGACCGTACCAGCCCCTGGCTGTGCATTGGGGCAATTGAAAATGTTCCCCGCTGCAATTGATGCGACCGCTCCCGTGTTGTGTCCATTGCACTTCATGCTTTTGTTGGACCGTATCGTACATCCTTTCAAGTTGACGTTGGGGGAACCGTTAAACGTTGTAGTCTCTTCTTCGAGGTCGAGTTCGCCGCCCAGCGTCAGAATGCAGGAATTGTCACCGGTGCCGAATTGTGCGGATGCCTTGCGGGTGATGGTGATCGTGTCGATCCCGAGCAACTTCATCACGGCTGTCGGAATCGTGATTGAGGCTTCGCCGTAGTAGATCGACCCAAGTGTCAGATTGTCCGTGGTGTGGAAGTTGACGCTGGCCACACCCTGTAATTTTGACGCCGGCAAGTTTGCGTGAAATGTGTTGTAGGCACGTTCGTCCCGGTTTCTTACTGCGAGAATTGCACCTGATAGCGTTGCCGCATCAAGGGCGGCCTGAAGGGTTTGTGCAGTTTTGATTGCGCGGCCGAAATCGATTGCGGCTCCGGACATTCCCATGATGGGAACCATGCTGAGGCCCATAACGGCAGCGATCGTTGCGCGCTTGTCCTTCCGGAAGTTTTGGAAAGCAGTCTTTAGAGAGTTCATTGTGGCGCCTCTTCTTGTTAAGACGCCGGTAATATATGCACGCAAACGTTGACGGTACGTCACCCGCACCATCACCAACGCGTTAATATGAATAAACGCTAACCAATTTTCCGGTCCGCCCGGATAATTTATGTAAACTATTGGAACAATCCAACACAAATGAGACTAATTGAGCCGGGTGTATCAAACGTTAAGATTGGGCCGTCGTTCGATTGTTGGTAAAAATTGATATAACATCTTCGCGTTGATGCAGATGTTGCCAGTCAGGATTGGGCAAGGTGCGGGACCGGCGCAGGGAGGCTCAACCGGCCTGTGGCGACCAGGGGCTCTTGAATTTGCGCTTTGTTTTTGGGTCTTCCAGCAAGACTTCGCGGCCGCCCGCGTAATCGACTAGGGCCTTCACTCGCGCATCCATGGGCGGATGGGTCGAAAACAGGTCCGCAAATCCCTCGCGCGGGTTGTCGATACACATTTCCATTATTCCCGAAGGAGCGGTCGGAAGTTCGCTCCTGCCTTCAATTTTTCGCAAGGCGGAAATCATGGCGTCGGGGTTCTTCGTAAGCTCCACGGCGCCTGCGTCCGCCAGGTACTCGCGCGTTCGCGACAGTGCGAACCGGATCAGAAGCGACAAAACCCAGGTGGCGGCGACGATGAGCATTACAATCGCGATGGCGCCGGCTGCTCCACCCTTGCCCTTGCCGCTGTCGCTGGAGGAGTCGCTGGAGCGCCAGCGGACGCGGCCAATACTGCGAAAGATTATTTCGCAGACAAAGGCGACAACACCGGCGATGACCATGGCGATGACCATCAATTGCACATCGCCATTGCGGATATGGGTGAGTTCGTGGGCGATCACCGCCTCAATCTCGTCGTCATTGAGCGTGTTGATAAGACCGCGCGTCAGGGTGACCGAATATTGCCGCTCGTTGACGCCTGTGGCGAATGCGTTTGGAACATCCGTTTCCAGAATTTCGAGCCTCGGCGGTTTCATCCCGCGCGAGATACACAGGTTCTCCAGCATCGTGTAGAGCTTCGGCTCTTCGGCACGGGTAATGGCATGGCCGCCGATCATCGCGTCGATGATTTGCCGGTTGAACGCATAACCTATCGCGACCCAGATCAGCGCACCAATTGTCACGAACGGCGCGAAAGTCAGAAAGTCGCGCCAGGCCTGGTAGAGCAGCGCCTGAAGCCCCCAATTGCGGGTAACCGCAAGGCCGCCCAGCACGCCGGCATAGGTCAGTGCGTAAACCAGCATGAACAGCGTGCCCATCAGGAAGATGGAGCGCCAGCGGTTTGCCCGAATATGCGTGTAAAGCCCGAACGCCGGGAGCATCTGCTCCAGGTCCTTCAGAACTTCACTTGCGGCGGCGCGTCTAGTTGCGCGCGCTGTTCATCGCCAACATCGAAGAATTCGCGCTCTGAAAAGCCCATCTGCCTGGCGAAAAGCACCGCCGGAAAGGCTTGCATTGCGGCGTTGAATTCACTCACCGCATTGTTGAAAAACCGGCGTGCAGCGGACAACTTGTTCTCCACATCGCCCAATTGTTCCTGCAGTTGCAGAAAGTTGGTATTGGCTTTCAGGTCCGGGTAGGCCTCGGCCAGTGCGAACAATTTGCCCAGCGCCGCACCAAGAATGCCCTCGGCGGCGCCCTGTTGCGCCGGGCCTTCGGCATTGACCGCTGCGTTACGCGCTGCAACGACCGCTTCGAGCGTTTCGCGCTCGTGTGCTGCATAACCCTTGACGGTTTCCACCAGGTTGGGGATGAGGTCATGCCGCTGCTTCAATTGCACGTCTATGTCGGCAAAAGCCTGGTTGGTCCGCTGCCGCAGGCTTACAAGCCCGTTGTAGGTGAGAATAACCCATAGTACGGCTGCGACGACGACACCCAGAACAATCCACGTTGCCATTTCCGATCCTCTCATCGAGCGGCCTTTGGCCTCCGGGAGGCTGGCCGCGTGACTCTCGGGCCGGATAATATCAGAACTTCAGGTTATTGTGTGGCAAAGCCCGCGGTTCATCCTGCTTGCTGGCAATCAGGTGCCTTTTTTGGGCGCGTGTCCGCCGTGCAGGGCAAGCAATTCGCTCGGCGCGCGGGTTTTGCGGCTGCGGATCGCTTCGAAATCGGCCGGCGCAAAGGCCGGTCGCGGCGATTCCGTTCCCGCAATTGTAACCCGCTGCATGTAGCGCCGCTTTGGAAAATAATCATGCACGGCGTAATGCTGGGTCGACCGGTTGTCCCAGAACGCCAGCGTGCCGTTTTGCCAATGATGGCGGTATTGATATTCCGGCACTTTCGCCAGATCGAATAACTGGTTCAACAATTTCCGGCTTTCCGCATCCTCCATGCCCTTGATTTTATTGGTGAATTGCGGGTTGACGAAAATCAGCTTCTTGCCCGTCATTGGATGTTCGGCGACCACCGGGTGCAGCGACGGCGGGTAGTCCTGCTCGTACTGGATCAGCTTTTTCCGGCCCTCGGCGCTTTCGCCAAACACCTCTTTGAACGGCAGGAAGTCGTGGTAGGCTTCCAGCCCGGACAAGAACTGCTGCATCCGGTCGCTCAGACCTTCGTATGCGGCAGTCATGGAGACGAACATCGTGTCGCCGCCAAACTTGGGTACATCGGTGGCGTGCAGCATTGTTCCCATCGGCGGGACCTTGCGGAACGTCTCGTCGGAATGCCAGCAGTCGGTTTTCCAGGGCGGCGTATCGGCGTCGTTCTTGAACAGGATCAGCTCCGGGTTCTCCATGTCGTTGGGCGAAAACGGATGCACGCTCAATCGGCCGAAGCGCCGCCCGAATGCCATGAAATCTTCCGCGTTCAACGGTTGATCGCGAAACACCAATACCTCGTAGTCGGCATGAGCCTGCCGCAGCACGGCCAGGTCGGCATCTGAAAGCGGTTGCGAAAGGTCGATCCCGGATACTTCGGCTCCCAGGTAGGAATTGACCTGTTCGATCTGAATGGATGAAGCTTCCAGCTTCTCCGCCAATGCGCTCATGTCTGCTCACTCCGAAATCGTGGGAATGTTCCACCGGGATTTGACTGGGCGAACCATAAACCAGCATTTGATATTCGTAAAATTTATTATTGATATTGAACTATTATTTTGATTTATTTTTCTCATGCCTGCTGACTTGCGATTTCTCCAGAAGGTCGATCTCAATTTGCTGAAGGTGTTCAAGGCCGTGCACGACCTTGGGCAGACGACCGCCGCCGCCGACCATTTGGGCTTGACGCAGCCTGCGGTCAGCCAGGGTCTCAGGCGTTTGCGCGAACTTGTCGGGGATCCGCTGTTCGTGCCTGGAAATGGCAGGATGCAGCCGACCGTCCGGGCCAACGAATTGTCAGGCCCCGTGAGCGAAGCCTTGGCCGGCATTCAACGTGCATTGGAGCGGGAACCGCAGTTTGACCCGGCGACAGCGCGGCGTCGGTTTCGCATCAGTATGCTGGACTATGGGATCATGGTGTTTGCGACCTCGCTGGCAAAGGAGATTTCCAGCCGCGCGCCGGGCATCACGATCGATATCGACCATGTCCCGACCGACAGCGCCGCACGCCTGTTGATCGCCGATCAGATTGACCTGGCGACCGGCCCGTTTTCCGGCACAGCATCGGTACTGCAGTCGGCTCCCCTTTACAGCGATTCCTACGCGGTAATTGCCCGCAAGGGTCACGAGGCGCTTGGTGGGGGCATCAACCCTGAGCGACTCAGCGACCTGGGCCACGTCGATGTTACATTCGATACAACGACTGGCGGAGGGATCGACGCCGCGCTGGCGCGATTTGGTATCCGCCGAAAAAAGATGATGCAGGTGCCAATGTTTTCCGGCGCCTGTTTCGTCGTCGGCTCCAGTGACCTGGTAGCCATTGTTCCCCGGCGTCTGGCGCAGATAAACGCCGGCACCTGCGGCCTTGACGTTCATGACCTTCCGGACGGCTTTCCCCGCCTGCAAATCAACGCTCTGACGCATCGCCGAAACAGCGCCGATCCGGGCATGCAATGGCTGACGAGCGTTTTGCTTGAAGCCGGCAATCGCGGACCGCTTGCTGCGCCAATCGAAAAGTTCGGGCGTGATGCCAAGCGCAGGCCGGAGCGAAACAAACCTATATCCTTGAACAATAACGCAAGCGCCAGGGGCGGACACAATGACTGATGCGAACTTTGACACTCCGATACTGATCGCTGGCGGCGGGCCAGTGGGCATGGCGCTTGCCGCCGAACTTGGCTTCCATGGCCAGTCCTGCATGGTTATCGAGCGCCGCAATGGCGTGGTCTCACATCCCAAGATGAACATGATTTCGACGCGGACCATGGAGTTTGCGCGCCGCTGGGGGTTCGCGAAGGAATTGCGCGAAAAAGCCTGGCCGCCGGATCATCCCTTGAACGTGTCGTTCATTACATCGTTGACCGGATACGAGATTGCCAGTTTCCATTTCCCCGCATACGAGGATCGCGTCTGGCCGCATACGCCCGAAGGGCACCAGCGCTGCTCGCAGCTCTGGTTCGACCCGATGATTCAAAAGCGCGCCCTGGAAAGCGGCACGGTGGATGCGCGCTTTCGTACAGAGTTCCTGCATTTCGAGCAGGATGGAGATGGCGTGACGGCGCGGATCGAAAACCGCGACAGCGGCGAGCAGCAAACCATCCGCGCGCGTTATCTTGTTGCCTGCGATGGTGCGGAATCGAAAATTCGCGAGGCGCTCGGCATAACCTTCCCGGATACGAAGAGCCTCAGTTTTGACGTCAACATTTTCTTCGAATCCGAGGAACTCCTGGAAATCCACAAGCGCTTCATGGCGATGATGTACTGGGTCTATGACGAGAACGGCTATTGGGCCCAGTTCATTTCGGTCGATGGCCGCGGGTTGTGGCGTATTTCGATGGTTACGCCGGAATTGATGACGGACTTTGCCGATTTCGATCCGGATTTTTTCATTCAAAAGGCGGTCGGGCAAAAAGTGAAATACAAGCTCAATTCACTGCTGGCGTGGGAACGTAACCGCCGCGTCGCCAATTCGTATCGGAAGGGCAGGGTGTTCCTGGCAGGCGATTCCGCCCACCAATATTCCCCGACCGGCGGGCTTGGCATGAATACCGGGATACAGGAAGCTGTCGATCTGGCCTGGAAGCTGAACGCCGATTTGTCCGGCTGGGGTGGGGAGCACCTGTTGGACAGCTATGAAGCCGAGCGCCGGCCAGTGGCGATCTACAATAACGAAGCGGCGACCAGCAACTTTCTCAAACTTGTCAGCGTCCAGTGTGGCCCGGACATGTTGAAGGACAATGAGGCCGGCAGGTTGCTGCGCGAGCAGGGCAAAAAGCTGATACTCGAAAACGATTTCAACGAGGAATACGAGCAAGAGGGGATTACCGTCGGTTACAGGTACGATGAATCCCCGATTTGCGTGAATGATGGAACGCCGGTCCCGCCGGTTACCACGACTACCATCACCCAGACGGCGCGGCCAGGTGCCCGCGCTCCTCACGCATGGCTGGACGAACACGAGACGCGCTCGACCATCGACCTATTCGGCCACGGCTTCGTACTGCTGCGGTTTGGCGCCACGCCGCTGGGCGCTGACAACCTGCTTAAGGCGGTAAAGGAGGTTGGAATGCCGGTTACACTCTGCGATATTGCCAATCCGGAAATCGAGGCGC
>CAZTMN010000137.1:0-7938 GCA_964615275.1 uncultured Beijerinckia sp.
GCGAACTCCGGCTTCCGTGACTCGTGAGCCCTCGCTTGGTTCGATGCCATATCCGCCCATCGGCATGATCGTTCGGGCTGCTGGGTCACCCTTCGCGGTGCGCTGCACCCACCCGCCAACACAGCCGTCTTCCATCGAGATCAAGCCGGCAGGACCGACAAGGTTGTTCACCTTGAGTCGTAGTTCGGTCATGGACTCATCGTCGTCCTCGAAACCCAGTACGGTCCAGACAAGCTCGCTCTCGTTTGGTCCGCGCGGGATCAGTTGACGCACCGCGAGCGCGTTGAGAATTTGTTGCACGACCAGCGTCGGATAGACGGTCTGGATGGCGTTGGTGATGTTGTCGCCGAGTTCCAGCCTGTGCTCCATCATGGTGGAATCATTGAGACTGTACTGATCTTTCAGGGAACGAACTTTCTCTCTGCCGATTTCGTCGTCCTTCAAATCGGTGCGTTCGGTGTAGCTCAAATGGTGCCAGCCACTGTCCGACAGTTTTATTCCGCCGCCCATGGTTGGGCGCACCACGCCGAAGGTATTGTGAAATACGTGCAGCAGGCTGGCGTGATAGGAATCCTTGTTGTTCTCCGCGTACAGCTTCCAGTTATTCGGCAATATCTGGCTGTGATAGCCGAGGACCTTGAGCGGTTTGATGAAAACACGGTCAATGTTGGCCGTCAGTTCTTGGCCAATGTAGTCGCGGAACGGCGGTGTGGAATCACTGAACGTGCCAAATACCATGCCGCCGTGCGTCTCTACCCGCAGGCGTTGCAATCCGTGCTCGTTCGCATCGAATTCGTCCGCTACGCCGCCCTTGCCGCCAACGCCGCGCTTGAAGGCGACCCCTGTCAGTTTACCGTCAAGGTCATAAACCCAATTGTGATAAACGCAGGTCAACTCCTGTACGTTGCCGCGCGGCTTGTAGCAGACCAGCGCACCCTTGTGGGCGCAGCGGTTGACCATCGCGTTGATCGCGCCTTCGCGGTTGCGCACAACGATGATCGGCGTATCGCCGATCCAGGTGTTCTTGTAGTCGCCGATGTTGGGCAGCTCAGCCTCAAGGGCCACGAAATTCCACACGGGACCGCGAAAAATGCGTTCCTGCTCTAGTGCGTAAATGCCGGGATCGGTATAGACTTGGTAGGGTACGCGGGACGTGTCGTTTCCCGGCCATGTCAGGTTTACCGCTGGCGCGCGATCCGGTGCTGATTGCTGGTCGTCCATGTCATTCTCCGGCACGGAAACAATTCTGATGGCGCTAGTCTAGGCAATCGCCGTGGATTTGTGAATGGAACGCTGGATTGGCCCGGCTGCTGCCCGCATTCTGGCGACGAAAGGGGTCCTGAACGGGGTCCGATGATAGTTCACGAGGGGGAGGAAAACATGCGCGTAACCATGCTGGGGACGGCGGCGGCAGTGCCGGATCCGGACCGCAACCATTCCGGTATTCTGATTACCGAGCAGGACCGCCACTATATGTTCGACTGCGGTCACGGCGCGACCCACCAGTTGATCCGCTCTGGCGTCAATCCGCGCGATGTTGACGTGGTAGTGCTGTCGCACCTGCATTACGACCACATTGCCGACTTCCCGTTTTTTCTGCTTACGTCGTGGATCATGGACCGGAAAAACCCGCCGCTCGTGCTGGGTCCTCCGGGCACGAGGCAATTTGTCGATCACCTGTTCGAAAGCGGCGCCTTCACCAAGGATATTGAGGCGCGCACCCAGTACAAGAACCGCCAGACCAACGTGCATGTGCTCAAGCCACGGGTGAAGGAGTGCGAGCCGGGCGTCATATTCGAAGATGAACTGGTGAAGATCACGGCCTGTTACGTGGAGCATATCCCGCTGGAAATATCGCCATGTTTCGGATTGCGGCTCGACAGTACCGCGGGCAAGTCCGTGGTTTTTTCAGGCGATACCGCGCCTTGCGAGCGGCTGGTGGACATGGCGAAGGATTGCGATCTGTTGATTCACGAATGCACGTTTCCGGAAAGTGCGCTGGAATTCCGCCGCAAGATCAATGTCGGCACCTGGGCTCATACCAGCCCCACCGCCCTGGGCGATATTGCCGTGCGTTGCAATTGCGGTTCCCTGGTCGCCACCCATTTCGGCAGTTTCGACACGACCTGGCCCGTGGTGAAGGAAATGTTGAAAGTGCATATGCCGGTCGATTCCATCGGCCCGCACACCATGGATGAGGTAGCGCGCGATATCCGCCGCTGTTATCCAGGCGATCTGCGATTGGCGCACGATGGAATGCGAATAGACCTGTAGTCCATCGGGAGGATGATCAAGCTGCGCTGAACCTGTTTGCGCCCCGGTGCTGGGCGTGACAGATCGCGGTAGCAAGAGCATCGGCGGCGTCGGCGCTTTGCGGGCCTGCCTTTGGCAGCAGGACGGCGATCATCATCGCGACCTGTTGTTTCTGGGCGTGTCCTGCGCCGACTACAGTCTTCTTGATGACGTTGGCGGCGTATTCCGTTACCGGCAGACCGGCCTGGGCTGGCGCTACCATGGCGATGCCACGCGCCTGTCCGAGTTTCAGCGCCGATTGCGGGTCGCGATTGACGAACGTTTCCTCGACGGCCGCTTCTACGGGCAGGTGCTGGTGGATCACGGCGCTCAGGCCCTCGTGTAGCTGGCGCAGACGCGACGCCAGGTCCAGTTTTGCATTGGAATGGATGGTTCCACAGGCTACGAAGGACAGGCGCGAGCCATCCGCCTCGATGATGCCCCAGCCGCAATTGCGCAGGCCGGGGTCTATGCCAATGATGCGAATCGGAGGAGTGCGCATGGGTAAAAGTTACAGGCGCGTGATGGTCTGCGCCAGAGCCTGTATTCGTTTCGAGGGCTGATTTCGGAAATGGTTGAAACCGTGACAACATGGCTGGCGCAATTCGGCCGTGACGCATGGCCGCTGCTGCAAATGCCGTCGACCTGGCTGGTGGCCGCCATCGTGTTGACCGGCGGTATCGTGCGCGGCTTTTCCGGCTTTGGTGGTGCGCTGATCTTCATCCCGCTGTGCGCCTCGATTATCGGGCCGAAGAAGGCAGTCGCGGTCTTCTATCTGTTCGACCTGCTCAGCGCGACGCCCTACGGTTATGCCTTTATCCGTCAATGCAACAAGCGTGAGCTGGCGCCGCTGACCATTGCCGCCTGGTGCATGCTGCCGTTTGGCGCCTATGTTCTCGTGCACGCCAATCCGCTTCATTTGCGCTGGGCGCTGACCGTGGTCGTGCTGATCATGCTGGCGGTGCTGATGTCAGGTTGGCGCTATCGCGGCACGCCGACGGCGCCGGTTTCGCTGTGCGTCGGCGGTTTCGCCGGTTTTTCCGGAGGTGCGACCGGCATATCCGGGCCGATCGTCATTGCCTATTTTTTGTCGAGCCGTTCGACACCCCCGGTCATCCGCGCCAGCATCATGGTGTTCTATTCCTTGATGTCGACAATGATGAGCGCCTATTTTTTCTATAAGGGCTATTTCACCTTCGATGTGGTTGTCTTTGCGCTGATCGCCTGGCCGCTCTATCTCGGCGGATTGTTTACCGGCGCGCGCTTTTTCAGCGGGTCCAGCGAGGGTAGCTATCGCGCCATCGCCTATGTGCTGATTGCCGCAAGCGCCATCATCGCCATGCCATTGTTCGACGGGTTGATCGGACGATAAGTGTTGCTGGACTGGTGGGAGGATAATCCATGACGAAACTCGCCGCATTGGTTTTCGATCGGATGACCAATCTCGATTTTGTTGGTCCGCACGAGGTATTTGCGCGTTTGCCTGATATTGAAATCATCATCTGTTCGCCGGATGGCAAGCCGGTAAGGACAGATTTCGGCATGTGCGTTGATGCCGATACGCCGCTCTCTGCTGTAGGGGATGTTGATATCCTGTTCGTAGCCGGCGGGCCCGGTGTCGGAGAGTTGTTGAAACAGGCCGATCTTTTGGAGGAGATGGAGCGCATAGGATCAGGCGCAGGCTGGGTAACCTCTGTTTGCACCGGGGCGCTGGCGCTCGGTGCGGCCGGATTGCTGGAGGGTTACCGGGCTACGACCCATTGGGCGGCGCTCGATATTCTGCCGGAATTCGGCGCGGTTCCTACGCGCGAGCGGGTCGTTGTGGACCGAAACCGGATCACCGGCGGCGGCGTCACCGCCGGGATCGATTTTGGTTTGAGACTTGCGGCGGCGCTGCACGGCGATGAATTGGCCAAAGCCATCCAGCTCGGACTGGAATATTCACCGGACCTGCCATTCGATGCCGGGACGCCGGAAAGCGCGCCGCCGGCGCTTGTGGAGCGTTTCAGGGGACGAATTGCCAAATTGACGGCCGAGCGTTTGGCCTTGTCCAGACAGGCGTGGGCAGCGCGCAAACTGCGCACGTCGTCGGGTTGAGACACATGAGCAGCGCCCGGTTGAACCGGGTGCTTGCAAGTAATTGCAGGTATTATCCGCGTGCTGCCTGGGTAATAAGGTTGAGCAGCGCCGGTGTGCCATCCTCCACCTTCTTCAGGCCGCGTTCGATAGCGCCTTGCAGCTTGGCAGGATCTTCCACACGTTCGCCGTATCCGTCGCAAGCCTCGATGGTCTTCTCGAAGGCCGGCGATGGCGACAATTCGGTGATCGGCATCGAATTGGCCTTGGACGCACGCCCGTCCGGATAGACGCTGAGCGTCGCATTGCGGACGGCGTGCCATTCGTTGTTGTTGTTGACCATTGTAAGCGTCGGCAGATTGTAGGCGCGCTGGACGAAATGCGCCGCCGTGGGGACGGAGAACATGTAGGAGCCGTCGCCGACAGCGGCGATCACCTGCCGGTCGGGCGCTGCCAGTTTAGCTCCGATGGCGGCGCCCATTCCGCGACCGAGGCCGCCGGCAGTTCCCGTGCCGAGGAAGCAATTGGCCTCCTCGAAGCGCAAATAGTCGAATATCGCGCCCAGTTCGTTGGCAACGATCGCGTTGCTGGACTTCACCTCGCTGATGCAATGGGCGGTCCAGACCGGGTGGATCGGCACCAGGTCCTTGACCTCCTGCAGCCGCTTGTTGCGGCGGGCCGTGATCGCGTCCTTTATTTCGGCGACCGCCTTGCGGCGCTTGTCGACGCGTGCCGCAGCGCTTTTCAGTTTGCCACGCAGGGCATCGTGCAGGGCGGGAAGCGTTGCGGCAACATTGCCAGCCAGGAACAGGTCGCTGGAATAGCCCCGGTGCGGATAACGCGAGAACAATGGATCGGGACCAGCATGAATGATTTTGCAACCGGGTCCCGGAGCGCCCTGCTGGGGAATCCAGGGTACCGGTGAATCGAGCACCAGAATGAGGTCCGCCCATTCCAAGAGGTTCTTTGTTGGCGCGCCCAGCATCATTGGATGGCTGTAGGGCAGGTTGATATTGGCCGACTGGGTGACCGGGATCGCGGCGTCCTCGACCAGCGCCTGCAGGTGTTTGAAGCCCGCCGGACTGCGGCCGGTCGATCCGGCGATGATCAAGATGTTGTCCGCAGCTGCAATCATGTCGGCGGCCTGGTCGAGCGCTTCCTGCGCCGGGCGGGCCGGCGGTGTGCCTGGCCCGCGGTTTTGCGGTGCAGGCGCAGGCCGGGCAGGGCCGGCGAGGACTTCGCGCGGCAGGGTCAGGTAGACCGGGCCCTTCGGGTCGCTCATGGCGATATCGACGGCCCGCTGGACAATGGTTTCCGGCGGCTGGCCGTGGCGCAATTCGTAGTCCCACTTGACGTATTCGCGGACCATTCCGCCCTGATCGAAGGATTCCTGGCCCCAATGGATGTGCCCGTTGCGCGAGGCCGGCTCGCCGTCTTCGGTCAGCGGCGTGCGCCCGGCGGCAAGCAGCATCGGTGCATTGTCGCGCGCAGCGTTCATGATGCCGTTGAGGGCATTGGCGGTGCCGACGGTAACATGCACCATGACGGCGGCCATTTCCTGTGCGATTTCGTAGTAACCGTGCGCCATCGCGACAGCGACATTCTCATGCGGGACGGTCATGAACTCGGGAAACGGCTTGCCTTCTTCGGACGAACGCACGAGCCCTTCGATGATCGGCGCGAAGTCGGTCCCGGCATTGGCGAAGACGTATTTGATGCCCGACTGCTTCAGCCCGGCCAGATAGGATTGCGCGACAGTAGCGGTCAAAGTGCGATCGTCCATGTTTCCACCCTTGAGTTATCCTGCGGCTGTAATCGTGCCGCCTTGCCTCCATTTGATTGATCCCATGAATGCACTTTTGGACGAAATTTCCTAGGGGAAAAGTGTACCAATCCGCGTCAAAATTGGCAGACCGCGCCGTCACTGGTTCGGGCGGTAATACGCTTCAAGAAATCTGTTATTGCCGACCTTGATCGCAACCTGACCCTGTCCGCAGAAAAATGACTGAATATGCGCTTGTGGCCCGAATACGAGCTGCTTGTCGCGCGTGTTGGGTAATCGGCTGCCCAATTCAACAAGGCGTTGAAATTTTCCGGGGTTCCTTCTCCGGGTCCTCTGGCAAGCAAGTTCTGCAGGCAATCACCAACGGGAATATCAAGCCAAACGAGGAAGCTGGCACGGGGAGCTGCCTGTTCAGCCATCCATCCGTAAACGCCCTCGATAATCCAGCAGTCCTGCTCGGCGGCTTTTTTCGTGAGTGAAATGGCCTCTTCCGCTGGCCTGGCCCGCGCGTACGAATTGTCTTCCCAGTGATAGCGGTCAAGATCGTGGACCGGGATTCGAAGCATGGAAGAAAGCCGTGTGGCGAGCCAGCTTTTGCCGGAGCCGCAATTGCCGACGATCAGAATTCTCGCTGCGTCCATGGTCGCGCCATTATGGATGGTGAGCTTGCATTGGCAAAAAGCCCGGCATGGCTGCCGGGC
This sequence comes from uncultured Beijerinckia sp., assembly GCA_964615275.1. Taxonomy (GTDB): domain Bacteria; phylum Pseudomonadota; class Alphaproteobacteria; order Rhizobiales; family Beijerinckiaceae; genus Terripilifer. The sequence continues at coordinate 6,853 of CAZTMN010000137.1, forward strand.
TTGAAAATTATTGCTGGACTTATCTCATTCCCCCGGCTGGGGGGCCATGCCGCCGGTGTCCGGTTCCGGCGGCGGGTTCTTCTTGCCGACGCTCGGCACGACGGATGCGCGCGGTGCGGGGGGCTCGTCGGTCGGTTCGCGGTTGGGTCGCTTGCCGTCGAGCAGGTCCTTGATTTCATCGCCGGTCAGGGTTTCGTATTCGAGCAGCGCCTCGGCCAGGGTGACAAACTGGTCATGGCGTTCGGTGATGATATCGCGGGCGGTTACATAGCCCTCATGGACCAGACGCTTGACCTCGGTGTCGATCTTCTGCGCCGTATCTTCGGAAATATTCTGCTGCTTGCCCATAGACATGCCGAGGAAGACTTCTTCCTGGTTGTCGCCATAGGCGACGAGACCAAGCTCGTCGGAATATCCGAGCTGGGTGACCATGGTGCGGGCCATTTTCGTGGCCTGCTGGATGTCGCCCTGGGCGCCGGAGGTTATGTTTTCCTTGCCGAAGGTCAGTTCCTCGGCGACGCGCCCGCCCATTGCAACCGCAAGCTGCGAGGTGAATTCCTTGTATTTCATCGAATAGCGGTCGCCTTCGGGCAGGAATTTCACCATGCCGAGCGCCCGCCCGCGCGGGATGATCGTCGCCTTGTGGACCGGAATTCCGGCCGGCACGAACAACCCGACGATGGCGTGGCCGGCCTCGTGATAGGCGGTGAGTTTCTTTTCTTCCTCGGACATGGCCATGGACTTGCGCTCGGCGCCCATCATGACCTTGTCCTTGGCATCCTCGAATTCCTGGTGGGTGACGATGCGCTTGTTGCGCCGCGCCGCGAGCAGGGCCGCCTCGTTGACCAGGTTGGCGAGATCGGCGCCGGAAAAACCGGGCGTACCGCGGGCAATGATCTTCAGGTCGACATCGGGCGCCAACGGCACCTTGCGGACGTGGACCTTGAGAATTTTCTCGCGGCCGGACAGGTCCGGGTTGGGCACAACGATCTGGCGGTCGAAACGGCCGGGGCGCAGCAGCGCCGGGTCGAGCACGTCCGGGCGGTTGGTGGCTGCGATGATGATGACGCCCTCGTTGGCTTCAAA
>CAZTMN010000138.1:0-7806 GCA_964615275.1 uncultured Beijerinckia sp.
GATCAGCGCATCGATCGCTTTCAGGCCAGTCGCCATCGGTTCGTGCACCGATTTGCGCGGAATGATGCCCGGCGCCTTGACGTCAACGCGGGCGCGATCGGCGCCTTCGATCGGTCCCTTGCCGTCGATAGGATTGCCCAGCGCATCGACCACGCGGCCAAGCAGGCCCTTGCCGACCGGAACGTCGACGATCGAGCCGGTCCGCTTGACGGTCTGGCCTTCCTTGATGTCACGGTCGGAGCCAAAAATAACCACGCCGACATTGTCCGCTTCCAGGTTCAGGGCCATGCCCCGAACGCCGTTTTCGAACTCGACCATTTCACCGGCCTGAACATTGTCCAATCCGTATACGCGGGCGATACCGTCGCCGACGGACAGAACCTGCCCGACCTCGGTGACTTCTGCTTCATTGCCGAAATTGGCGATCTCGTTCTTGAGGATCGCAGAGATTTCTGCGGCGTTGATATCCATCAGCCGGCCTCTTTCATACGTGTGCGGATTGAATTGAGCTTGGTTTTGAGTGAACTGTCGACCATGCGGGAGCCAAGTTTCACGACCAGGCCGCCGATAATGTCCGGATCAACCTTGACGTCGACTTCGACCGACTTGCCGCCGGATACTTGTTGAAGGGCTGCGTTCAGCGCGGCCATGTGCTGGTCTGCCAACGGCTCGGCAACGGTAACTTCAGCCCGAGCGACGCCGCGGTCCGCATCCACCAGCTTGGTAAAGCCCGATATCATGCTTTCGACGGCGAACAGACGGCGCTTGGCGGCGACCAGTTTCAGAAAATTGCCGGTTATGCCGGCAATACCGGCCTTGTCGAGCAAGACGTTCAACGCCTTCTGCTGAGCCTCCGCGCTGAATACGGGACTTTTGACCAGCCGTTGCAGATCGGGACTGCTCGCGATCATGCCGGAAAACGTATTCAGGTCGGCGCTGACCTTGTCGACGACGTTTTGTTCACGCGCCAGTTCGTACAGCGCCGAAGCGTAACGGCCCGCCATGCCGGAAACGATAGAATCGGGTTGAGCCACCTGTAATGCCTTTACTTGTCAACCGTTGAGCCAAACACCATCAAGCCGGGTCCGATTCCGGTCCTGGCCGCATCGGGACAGGCCGGTCACCGTAAACCAAGGAAGCAGACGCCATTAAGCCAAATCTGGTTGCTTGAATGGGCGAAAACCAACACAAACTGTCTGGAAACGGAACCGCCAAATACTCCAGAAGAGCGGCAGAATCCGCAGGCCGCGTTCGGGTATCATATGATATATTGCAGCGCAACCCTGAGCAGCTGCGGCGGATTCGACTGGATTGCCGGGCTTGACTTCCCGTTTGACCTGCCGCCATCAAAAGCGATTGCGATCAACACCCTAACTGCGAGGACCGCCTGTCATGGCCGGCGCGGACATTACCCAGGAATACTGGCGCGGCCGGCGCGTTTTCGTCACCGGCCATACCGGCTTCAAGGGCGGCTGGCTGGCGTTGTGGCTGCATGCGCTTGGCGCAGAGGTTCACGGCTACGCGCTCGCCCCGCCGACCAAGCCCAGTCTTTTCGGAACGTGCCGGATTGACGACGTGCTGGCCGGGCACACTACGGGCGATATCCGCGATGCAACTGGCCTGTCGGCGGCTTTGGAAAGAGCCCGGCCGCAGGTTCTGTTTCACATGGCCGCGCAATCCCTGGTGCGGCCGTCCTACGCCGACCCCGTTGAAACCGTTTCAACCAATGTCCTCGGTACCGCAACGGTTCTACAGGAAGCGCGGCAGGTGACCGGATTGCAATCCATCATCAATGTCACCAGCGACAAGTGCTACGAGAATACCGGCGCCGATCATGCCTATGCCGAAGACGACGCCATGGGCGGCCACGACCCCTATTCGGCGTCGAAAGGCGCGGCGGAACTGATCGCCACTTCGTTCCGGCGATCGTTCTTCGCCGGCAGCAGTACGCAACTTGCCAGCGTGCGGGCAGGAAACGTGATAGGCGGCGGCGATTGGGCCGCGGACCGGCTGGTTCCGGATTTTTTCCGCGCCCGGCAGGCCGGAGCCCCGCTGGTAATCCGTTCGCCCAACGCCACGCGGCCGTGGCAACACGTGCTGGAGCCGTTGTCCGGCTACCTGCTGTTGGCGCAGCGTATCGGCGAAGGGGCGCGAGATCTTGACCAGGGCTGGAATTTTGGCCCCGGTCCGGAAAGCGTCAAACCGGTGCGGTGGCTTACCGATTATCTGACCGCCGGATTTGGCGGGTTGGTTGAGCTCGATCCAGGCCCGCATCCACACGAGGCCGCCATTCTCCAGCTCGATTGCGCCAAGGCGCACGACGAACTCGGCTGGACACCGCGTTGGACGCTTCAGACAGCGCTCGACAAAACCGCGGCATGGCATGAGGCGCTGAACGCGGGCAAGGACATGCGCGGTTACACGCTGGAGCAGATTGCGTCCTATCCGGGATCGGGGCTGGCTTGACGGGCGGCCCGCGGACGTTTCAATAGTCTTCACACAAAACAAGCACCCCGCGCAGGGGCTGTAACCGAAGGGGAAGCACCGATGAGTGATCCACGCTCGAACACCTTGATTTCCGTTAGCGAACTTGCAGCAGCGCTGGATACCGGCGGAAAGATCGTGCTACTCGACGTTAGCGCCGACCTGAAGGCAACGCCACTGGATCGCGAGGTGATCCCCGGCGCGATTGCCGTCGGACTGGCTGGCGATATCGCTGGGCCATCGTCGAAGGACGGCGGTAATCGCCCATTGCCCGACATCGCCACCCTGCAAGACAACGCGCGCAGCTGGGGTATCGACAACGACACGCTGGTCGTTGTCTACGACGCATCGACCGGATCGCAGGCCAGCCGCGCGTGGTGGACGTTCCGCTGGGCCGGACATGACAACATCCGCCTGCTCGACGGCGGCTTCAAAGCCTGGCAGGCAGCGGGGAAAGCCACTGCGGCAAGCCCGTCAAAAGGCCCGGGCGGTGGAACAATCACGCTGAATGCCGGCAACATGGCCGTTATCGGCCCCGACGAAGCGGCGGAACTGGGCAAGTCGGGCGTGCTGATCGATTCGCGCGGCAAGGCCAATTTCATCGGCGAAGCGGACAAGCCCAACACCGGGCACATTCCGGGGGCGATCTCGGCCCCCTCGGCGATGCATATCGGCGCCGACGGGCTGTTCAAATCCAGTGAAGAGTTGAAAGCGGATTTCACCGGCCTCGGCGTCGACGGCTCAAAAGCGGTCGGCGTTTATTGCGGCAGCGGCGTTGCCGCGGCCCATACGATCGTGGCGATGCACGCGGCCGGCCTCGATGCGCCGCTTTATGTCGGCTCCTGGTCGCACTGGAGCGCCGATCCGTCGCGGCCGGTGGCGCAGGGCGAGGAATAGCCTGCACCTGCGCCAGTACATCCGGACTAAAAGAAACTCATTGGATCGACGTCCACATGGACGCGCAGGTTGCCGCGCAATTTCGGCGCGGCGGACAGCATGGCGCGCAGGAAGCCCTGCAGGTCGGCGCTGCGCGGAGCCTTGACCAACAGCCGGTAGCGGTAGCGGGCGCGAACCAGAAACACCGGCGATTCTGCCGGGCCAAGGATCGTCATATCGCCTTCGGACGGTAATTCGCCCGCTGGCGTCAACCGCCATCCCTCGCTCGGCGGCAAGGCATGAGCGGCGCGGACCAGCGCCCGGGCATAGCGCTCGGCCTCGCCCCGGTCCCTGCCGGAGATGATCAACGCCGCCAGCCGCCCGAAGGGTGGAAGCATGGCAAGCTGGCGCTGGCGGGTTTCCTCCTCGTAGAAGCGCTCGGCGTCGCCCGACAGCAGCGCCCTGATCACCGGATGATCGGCTGACCAGGTCTGCACGATCCCGGTCCCCGGCCGGTCGCCGCGTCCGGCCCGGCCGGTCACCTGTTGCAACAGCTGGAACGTCCGCTCGGCGGCACGCGGATCGCCATTCGACAGGCCGGCATCGGCATCGATCACGCCGACAAGGGTAAGCTGTGGAAAATTGTGTCCCTTGGCGACAAGCTGGGTGCCGATAACGATGTCGAATTCACCCTCCGCAATAGCTTCCAACTCGCGTTTGAGGCGTTCGGTTCCGCCGGGAAAATCCGAAGACAGAACGATGCGCCTGGCGTCCGGCCAGCGCGATGCAACCTCGTCGGCCAGGCGTTCGACCCCCGGTCCGCAGGCGGCAAGGGAATCCTCCTCACCGCATTCGCTGCACCTGTCGGGCCGCCGCTCGGTATGGCCGCAGTGATGGCATACGAGTGCTCGGCGGAAGCGGTGTTCAACCAGCCAGGCGCTGCATTGCGGGCAATCGTATTTGTGACCGCAGGACCGGCACACGGTCAGCGGCGCATAACCGCGGCGGTTGAGAAACAGCAGCGCCTGTTCGCCATCTTCAAGCGCCTTGCCGATACGGGCGGCAAGCCCCGGCGCAATCCATTCGCCGCGCTTGGGACCAGCTGCCTTCAAATTGATCGCATGCAGCTCGGGCAGCACCCGGCCGCCATAGCGGTTCTCCAGCCGAAGGTGGCCGTACCGGCCCTGCCGGGCATTGACCCGGCTCTCCAGGGACGGCGTTGCCGAGGCCAGCACTATCGCAGCCTGTTCGAGGCGCGCCCGCACCACGGCCATGTCACGGGCATTGTAGGGAACGCCGTCGGACTGCTTGTAGGCCGCTTCATGTTCCTCATCGACGACGATGACACCGGGACGGACAAACGGCAGGTACAGCGCCGAGCGGGCGCCGGCGACAACCTGCACAGTCCCCTCCGCAACCCCGGACCAGATACGCGCGCGCTTGCGCGGATTGACGCCGGAGTGCCATTCGGCGGGGCGGACGCCAAAACGGGCGGCGAAACGATCAAGAAACTGCGCGGTCAGCGCGATTTCCGGCATCAGGATCAACGCCTGCTTGCCAGCCGCCAGCGCTGCCGCAACCGCTTCAAAATACACTTCCGTTTTGCCGGAACCGGTAACGCCTTCAAGCAGGGTGACGGAAAAAGCCTGCTCCGCAACACGGGCAGCAAGGGCATCCGCGGCTTCCTGCTGATCGGCCTCGAATGCCGGGCGGGCGAATTCGACATCCGGATCGAGGGCGACGGGCTCAGGCGGCAGCGCAACAGTTTCCAGCGCCCCGGCGTCGATCAGACCATCAACCACGCCGGTGGAACAGGCTGCGGCCTCGGCCAGTTCGCGCTTTGAGAACAACAGCCCGCCCTGCGCCGATGCCAGTACCCGCTGCCGCGCCGGTGTCAGGCGCTCCGGCGGCTCACCGCCGTCCTTCAGCCGCACGCCTATCCGCACCTGTTCGGGACCGGCATGGTCGGGCGCCCGTACCGCCATGCGCAATACCATGCCGCGCGGACTCAGCGTACCGCGCGCCACCCAGTCGATGAAACCACGCAACGGCGCTGGCAGCGGCGGGACGTCCCGCTTTGCGGCAATCGTTTTGAGATTGGAACCGGATGCGGAACGGCGCAGGTCCCAGACAACGCCGGACGCTTCCCGCGTACCCAATGGAACGTCAACGAGATCGCCAGCAGCAACGGCCATCCCAGCGGGAACCTTGTAGGAATAGGCGGTATCGACCGCGACGGGCACGAGCACGTCCGCGACGAGATCCCCGGCGGTCGAATCATCAACCCGACCTGCTTCACCGGCGCTGTCAAACAGTTCAGGCGAATCCGAGCCGTGCGAATCAGTCTGCGCCAGTGGTTTGCTCATGAGAAAAACTAACAGTCTGGCGGTTGCCGCGGTAGGGCTTCAATCATTGCCTCGGCGTCTGGCCGGGCCGCAATGCTGATGGTCTTGGCGCCCAAACGATCCAGTCCGTGCGCGGCGTCGGTAGAGATACAAATATGCTGCGCGGCAGCCGCCTGCGCAGCAAGACCTGCTCGTTCTACAAGCTGGATAAATACTTCGGCGCTGCGGCGAGAAAAATGCATCACCGCATCAATGGTGCCCGCATGTAACGCTTCGCGGCCAGGAACGGCCAGATCCGGCGCTGGTACGGCTTCATAGACTACCTGCGTCTCGACTTCATATCCGGCTTGCTGCAATCCCTGTTCAAGGGTGGGCTTGCGGTCCCTGCCAGCCAAATAACAGAGCCTTGCGGGTGGCGGACGAAACCGGGGTAACTGGCTCAGTAATTCCCCGGCATGCGCGGCGGTTACACTGGTTTTCGGCAATCCACGCGAACGGGCGGCGGCGGCGGTCCGCTCGCCAACGCAAAACAACGGCCGCCTGATCCATTGCGCCAGGGCCGCATCCGCCGGCAAGCACCGGAAGGCATTGGCGCTGGTCGCCAGCAAACCGTCATAACCCCCCGCGTCCGGCAAATTCCCACACGGCCGGATATCCAAAACCGGAGCGATCGTTGTTTGATGCCCTGCGGCGCGCAATTTTTGCGCAAAACTCCGTCCGCTTCGTTCCGGCCGGGTCAACAGGATATGCATGAGTTCAACCGAACATGTCTGCAGGCGCAGCTGCGCGCATGGCGGCGCCCGCTGCTAGACCAATTCCGGTCGCATTTTCGGCAAGGCCGGTTTCCGACACCTCGTGGAATTCCGACCCATCCGGCCGCAGCACGATACCGCTAAACGACAATCGCTCGCCATCGGACATGGCCAGCCCGGCAATCGGCGTGCGGCAGGAGCCATCGACAACACCCAGGAACGCGCGTTCCGTCGTCAGCGCATGCATGGTCGGACCGTCGTTAACAACCGCGAGCTGTTCAAGCACTGCAAAATCGTCGCGGCGCGCAGTAACGCCGATGGCGCCTTGACCAACAGCCGGGAGAAATTGCGCGGTATCCAATATCGCTTGCGCCCTGTCTTCGAGGCCTAGCCGCTTCAGGCCGGCGTAGGCAAGCAGAGTTGCATCGGCCTCGCCGTCTGCGATCTTGCGCAACCTGGTCTCAACGTTGCCGCGTAGCAACACGATTTCGACATCGGGGCGCAAACGTTTGACCTGCGCGCCACGGCGCAGGGACGCGGTCCCGAGGCGCGCACCCGAGGGCAATGCGGCAATCGAATCGGCGGACGGGCAAATCAATGCATCGCGCACGTCTTCGCGCTGAAGGTAGGCCGCTATGCATAGCGGATCGGGCAATTGGGTGGGCAGATCCTTGGATGAATGCACAGCAATATCGATGGATCCGTCGATCAGGGCAATGTCCAGTTCCCTGGTGAAAAGACCCTTGCCACCAGATTGCGAAAGCGCCCGGTCCTGGATCATGTCGCCAGTGGTGCGAATGACTTCGATGTTTATGTCGTCCACAGGCACGCCATGGGCAGCCGCCAAATTGCTACGCAACTGGTGCGCCTGGGCAAGCGCAAGCGGGGAGCCGCGCGTGCCAATCCTCATCCAGGCATTGCGTACCGGGCTGTCGCTCACCATTTCTCCCAATATTGCATGCATCCGTTCCGGCAAGTCATTTCCGGGCGGCAAACCTGTTGAGGGAACCCGGCAGATGCCCGGAATCGCGGGCTCATTTCGAAACTCTTAGCTTCTTTGCCTGTTGATGCATATAGGTGATTGCATTACGCGCCGGTTTGCGTCATATAGCGCCGGTCGCGCGCCATGCGCGCGAATTCTGGACGCGGGTGTAGCTCAGGGGTAGAGCACAACCTTGCCAAGGTTGGGGTCGTGGGTTCGAATCCCATCGCCCGCTCCAGATTTCCCGACATCGCAAGAGTGGCGGAAGGCCGCCGTTTTCGGCGGGGTGAGCTGCTGTGAAACGAGGCGTGAACGCAACCGTTTGAGGGTCCAAGACGGGCTCTCGGTTGCACCGTGGTTACATCGA
>CAZTMN010000139.1:0-7593 GCA_964615275.1 uncultured Beijerinckia sp.
GCAAGCGGGGAGAAGGTGTCCCGAGCTTGCGAGGGGCGGATGAGGGGCAATTGCGATGAAACCCAACTCTCGCACGCGGGATCTTCTTCACTGCGCCGCACGTCGTCACTCCCCGCGATCGTGCGTCAGGCTTCAACGGTGCGGCTGGCGCGGAATTCGGAAACCGTCTGCGCTTCGGCAAATATCTCGAAGCATATTCCGTTGGGGTCGTGAAAGAAGATCGTGTAGCTGCTCGAGCCGCCTTCCAGGCCGCCGCCGGCCGGTCCCTGGATTTGGGGGCCTTTCACATTGATGCCGTTGGCAATCAGCTTTTCCTTCCATGCGTCCACGGAGGCGCGGCTGTCGGTCGCCATGGCAATGTGATCAAGGCCGAGTTTTTCCTTCTGTGAGTCGCCGGATGGGACCGGCCCGCCATCCTCGAACACGGCAAAGGAATGGTGCCAGATCCCTTCGAGACTGACGAAGGCGACGCGGCCGCGGCCCATTTTGTCGGTGCTCGTGACTTCGGCGCCGAGCAATTCCAGGAAGGCGATTTCCTCGTCCAGGTCCGGTACGTGGATGCCGACATGCGCGATCTTCAATGGTGTCATTGCCTGCGGGCCTTTCCCAATTAACTGCGTTGATTAGCGTCAGGGTTTGGGCAACCGGTTCGGCTAACCGCCGCCCGATCAAGCCCAGGCAGGAATTACCTCTTGCCCGGCTATGGTCATGCGCCGCATCAAACGCCGTTCGGTGGATGGAAAATCGGTGCGGGCGTGGATCGAGCACAGATTGTCCCAGATCAGCATGTCTCCGGGTTTCCAGACGTGTTCGTAAACCAGGTCAGGGTCCTCGGTATATTCATACAATTCCGACAGCAGTTCGTCGCTTTGCGCCTGGTCGAGCCCTTCGACCAAATGGCTCATCAGCCGATTGACGTAGAGGGCGCGCTTGCCGGTTTCAGGGTGCCGCAGCACCATCGGCTGGCGGTAATGCTTCAGGTTTTCGAGGTCGCAATTTTCCAGGTCGAGGCGCGAATTCTGCACGGAGTCGAACACCTGCAACACAGTGCGGCCCTCGATTGCATCTTTCAATCGTTGTGGCAGGTTGTCATAGGCCGCATACATGTTGGCGAACTTGGTATTGCCGCCGGTTGACGGGGTTTCGATGCAATAGAGGAAGCTCGCCCGGTTGGGGTCGCGCGCGTAGCACATGTCGTGGTGGAACCACAATTCGCCATCGGGCAGTACACCGATAGGTTTGCCGTCCTTGCGAATGTTGGAAATCAGCATCGCGTCGGAATCATAGTCCGGCCCGTCATCCTCGCGTGCCGCCTTGGCGCCGAGCCGCCGGGCGCGCCCGCCAATCTGTCCCCAGTACGAGACAAAGCGCCGCTGCTGGTCCGTATCGAGGTTCTGTCCACGCCAGACCAGAACGCAATGATCGAGCCACGCCTGGCGCAGGGCAGTTATTGTCTCGTTGTCCAATGGCCTGGAGATATCGAGACCGCGGATTTCAGCCCCGGTATGGGGATGCAGTTTGTGGACTGTGAAAGGCGCCATGTGGATCTGCCAGCTTTTCTTGACACTGCCGTCATTGTAGCGCCTGCGTGGTTCCAACGGAAGCGGGGTAGCGGGTAGGATTCAAAAGTTCTTGCCCGCTGCTTTGGTGGATGCCAACGTGGTCAAAAATCGGGAGGCCATATGCATTTCGGCATATTTGATCACATGGACAACGACCACCTGCCGGTGGCGGATTTTCTGGAAGAGCGGCTACGGTTGCTCGAGCTTTACGACAGACACGGGTTTTACTGCTGGCATGTGGCGGAACATCACGCCACAACGCTCGGCATGGCGCCATCGCCGAATGTCATGCTGGCGGCGGCGAGCCAGCGCACCAGCCGTTTGCGGTTCGGGCCAATGGTCTATGCGCTGCCGATCTATCATCCGATGCGGCTGGCCGAAGAAATTGCAATGGTCGACCAGCTGTCGCGCGGCCGGCTCGACGTCGGTTTCGGGCGCGGTTCTTCGCCGACCGAGATTGCCTATTTCGGCATCGATCCGGAGGTGCGCGAGACAGCGTATCGCGAATTGCTGCCGCGGGTGTTGGGGGCGCTCGAAACCGGTGTGCTGGCAAATCCGCACCTGGAGGATCCCTACAAGGCCCCCGAACTGAAAATCCAGCCGTATCAAAAACCCTTTCCGCCGGTCTGGTACGGGGTGCATACGGCAGAAAGCGCCGAGCGGGCGGCCAAGCGCGGCTGGGCGACGATCAACCTCGACATGGATTACGAGGCGCGTGAGTGCAACGAGGTTTTCCGCGATGTCTGGGCAAAGGAGCAGAGCGGGCGGCCCTTGCCACTGATGGGGCTTGGACGGTTTGTCGTTGTTGGCGAAACGGACGATGCAGCGCTTGCAATAGCCCGGCGCGCCTATCCCCACTGGCATGCAGGCTTTACCCATCTATTCCGCAAGCTCGGGCTTATGCAGAGCCACCCGCGGCCGGACACCTGGGATATTTTGCACGGGCAGGGCAAGGGCGTTGCGGGTTCGCCGGATACGGTTGCAGCATTTCTGCGCGATCAGTTGACGACCGCGCAATGCAATTATTGCGTCGTCCAAATCGCATTCGGCGATCAGACGCTGGCCGAGACGGCACGCTCTATCGAGCTGTTTGCGTCGGATGTCATGCCGGCGCTGCACGATGTGTGCGCCAACCTGGCCGTGGCATCGCCGGCAGCTTGAGGCGCTTTGCCGGCTGCTAGGCGGCTTGCATCTTGTTGCTGGTAATCTTGTCTATGAGCGCGGGAATTTCCGGGGCCGGCATTGGCTTTGAGAAGTAGTAACCCTGAATTTCGTCGTAGCCCGCCTGGTTCAATATGTCCAGCTGTTCCTTGGTTTCGACGCCCTCCGCGGTCGTGGAAAGCGACAGGCCGGCCGCCAGGGCCAGGACTGCCCGTACGATGGTGAGGGAATTGACGTTCTCCTTGACCAAATCCTTGATGTAGGAGCGGTCTATCTTGATCTTGTCGAACGGGAAACTGCGCAGGTAATTGAGCGACGAATATCCGGTTCCGAAGTCATCCATGACGATGCGCGCACCGGTGTTGCGCAACTCGGCAAGGGTGCTCAGATTGTCCTCGTTGTCCTGCAGCAACGCCGCTTCGGTTGTCTCGAGTTCGAGCCGCCGGGGATCCATGCCCGTCCGCTTGAGGATCGAAACAACTTTCGAAGCAAGATTGCGGTCGCGGAATTGCACCGGCGACAGGTTGACGGAGACGCGGATGTCGCTGGGCCATGTGTTTGAAGCTTCGCAAGCCATCTCCAGGACGTGTTCGCCGATCGGCCGGATCAGCCCGGTTTCCTCGGCTACCGGGATGAATTCAAGCGGAGAGATCAGCCCGCGTTCGCCGTGATGTCAGCGCAAGAGCGCTTCGAAGCTTCGCACCGTGTTCGAGCGCGGATCGACAATCGGCTGGTAGTACAGTTCGAACTCACCCCGTGATACGGCTCCGGCCATATCGCTTTCGAGCTGCTTGCGTTCCATTTTCCTGGCCAGCATCGTGAGGTCGAAGAAGCAATATTGGGTGTGATCCCTTTCTTTGGCTTCGTACAAGGCGATATCGGCGTAACGCATGAGCGTCCCGGCATCGTACTCAACGGATTTGGCGATGGCGATGCCTACTCGCGCGGTGACTCGCAATGTCTGGACGCCAATTTCGATCGGGGCTTGCAGTTTTGCGATAATCCGCCTTGCAATATCCTCCAATTCCAGTTGGCAACTGGCCGACTGGCACAGAATTGCGTATTCCGCGCCGCCAAGGCGCGCGACGATATCGATATCGCAGAACAACGAAGCGAGGCGTTCGCCGGTTATGCGAAGAGCTTCGTCTCCCGCTGCATGGCCAGCCGCGTCATTGATTGCCTTGATCCCTTCAATGTCGACCAGGATGAGCGCCAGGCCTTCGTCGTCCACAGCGCCATCAAGCTTCCTTTCCAGCTGGTCGCGGAAGAAGATGCGATTGTGCAGGCCCGTGAGCGGGTCGTGGTTCGCCAGAAACTGGATCTTCTGCTCTGCCTGGCGCTTCTCGGTCACGTCCTCGGTCATCGTGATCAGGTAGGCCGGAGTTTCATTGCCATCGCGAACGACGATGCGCCGGGTTGCGATCCTGCGGCTTCCGCGTCCAGGGGTATGCACCAGTTCCTCGGCACCGTGCACGGTTTCGTGCGGATCCTGGAGCGCCAGTTGGTCGCGCGCCGTAATGATTTCGGCTTGCGCAGGTGAAAAAAAATCCCGGGAGGTCTTCCCGAGAATGGCATTCCGATTCAATCCGATCACTTGTTCGAGTTGCTTGTTAATTAGCAAATAGCGCAAGTCATCCGGTTTTTTGACGATCACGGCCCCGGGGATGTGATCAATTACCGAGTTGAGAAACTTGCGGGCACCCTTGCGTTCCGCTTCCCGGGTGAGTTGTTCGGTTATGTCGTTATGGACTGCTACCCAGCCGCCGCCCGGTATGAGATGATGGCGGGTCTCAATCGTGCGTCCGTCGTCAAGGCGCCATTTGCCGACATAACCATCGATCGGGCTATTGTTGCCGGCAAATTTTCCATCGGAGTTCACCAACGTGTATTCCGGCGTGCCAGCTGCCTTGCGGCTTCTGCGCAGTTCGTTCAGATGCGTTCCCGGTTTGATATCTTCCGGGCTGAGCTTGTAGAAGTCGGCGTACTGGTTGTTGGCGATCACCAGCCGTTCTTCGCTGTCAAACAGGCTGACACCCTGAGGCATGTTGTCGAAGACGGCCCTGAAACATTCCAGCAATTGCCGTTTTTCCTGGTCCTGGCTGGCCATGACACGGTTTTTCCGGCGCCATTGGGAAAGGTGAATGCCGATGCTGACGACTGCCAGGACACTGGCAAGCACGAGTGCAGTAGTAAGCTGAACAATGGCAATTGCTACCAGTCCCCCAGCCAGCAGCGTGCCGATCAGCGCCCCGAACAAAATCCGCCTTGTTTGGTTTTTTGTTTTCACAGCCGGTTCCTTTGCTTAAACGGCTCAGCAAATAGGCGCGGGAAGCTAACGGAAGGTAACAAGCGGCGAAATTTTCGATAATTTTCAAAGGTCAGGTTAAGAAATAGAGACGGTGACCACAGAAATCCGGGGGTATTTGGGCGGCGAGCTTGTACCCGGCAAGACAATCGGACCTGGGGCTGCAAATTTCGATGCTGCGCGGTATTGTTGCGGTGCGTCGGCGCGAAAAACCCTCATTTTGCCGGTACTCGTGCTGGGTGAGGTTGTGATATAGAATGCCCAACAGTGCGTGGGATCACTCAGTATTGCGCGAGTTGTAATTGAGTCAGTGACTTATGGTTGGACGCCCGACCTGCGCCAAAACGTAGGCTGCCGGGCGGCAAGGGAGAACGGAATGATTTTGGGTCCGCTTCGATATTTGGTGCTTCCGGCCATGCTGGCTGGATCAATTGCAGCTGGACCAGTTTGGGCCAAGACGACGGCGCTGGCCAAGCCAAAGCCGGCCGAGGCAAAATCAAACAAGTTGCCGGGGGCTTGCATCACCCACCAAGACCCTACAAAGCAAATCGAAGCCTGCACCAAGTTTCTAGAAAAGAACCCAAAATCGTCAACGGCCTATCTCCTGCGGGGCCTTGCATTCATGCGCATCGGCAGTCCCAAACCGGCGATTGCGGACTTTGGTCTTGCTGCCCGGTACGATCCCAAGTCGGCTCCGGCCTACAACAACAGGGGTATCGCCCGCCGGATGATCGGTGAAAACGACGATTCGCTGAAGGACTTCACCAAGGCCATCCAGATCGCTCCGAAATTTGCCGCGGCCTACATCGGGCGCGGTATTTCCCACATGGTCAAGCGGGATTTCGATGCCGCAGGCGCGGATTTTGACCGTGCGATAAAACTTGATCCGAAGAATGGCGATGCTTTCCGGAACAAGGGCAACATGATGGCGCAATTGTTTCGGTTCGCTGATGCGATCGCGTATTATAATCAAGCGCTTATTCGAAACATTAAAGATTCGGACGCCTATTTCAACCGCGGCGTCGCCTACGAGGCATTGCGCAACTACCAGGTGGCCATTCAAAATTACAAGTTGGCGCTGAAGTACAATCCGCAGATGAAGTCCGCCCGCAGCGCGCTCGACCGGCTCGGGGTGAAACCCTGAACGTGTGAAACCGAAAGCCAGCGAATTCGGCTGAAGTGTGTCCCGGCGCAATGCGATTGCGCCGCCGGGCTTTCCCAAACGGCTGTTTTCCCGTACACAGCGCGCGGCGCTAGTGCCATTCGTCCGAGTTGCCGCATTCATCGGGGCCGGGATTTCAGCTTCAGGATCAAATATGCATCGCTACCGTACCCATACTTGCGGCCAATTGCGCGAAAGCGACTCGGGCGATACCGTTCGGCTGTCTGGATGGTGCCATCGTATCCGAGACCACGGCGGCGTGTTGTTCGTCGATTTGCGCGACCAGTACGGTGTTACCCAATGCGTCGCAGATCCGGATTCGCCGGCCTTCAACCTGGTGGAAAGTTTCCGTTCCGAATGGTGCGTGCGTCTTGACGGACGGGTGCGCATTCGGCCGGAGGGGACCACCAATCCGGAATTACCCACCGGAATGGTCGAAGTTTTCGTGACGGAGGCGGAAGTCTTGGGGCCGTCAGCGGAATTGCCGCTGCCGGTCTTTGGCGACCAGGACTACCCGGAAGAGACACGGTTGCGCTATCGCTTCTTGGATCTTCGGCGCGAGCGCCTGCACGGCAATATCATGTTGCGCGGCAAGGTGATCGACAGCATGCGAATGCGCATGAAAGAGGCGGGATTTTATGAGTTTCAGACGCCGATCCTGACTGCCTCAAGCCCGGAAGGCGCCCGCGACTTCCTGGTTCCCTCGCGGATCCATCCAGGCAAGTTCTACGCCCTGCCGCAAGCGCCGCAACAATACAAGCAATTGCTCATGATGGCCGGCTTCGACCGCTATTTCCAGATTGCGCCGTGTTTTCGCGACGAAGATCCGCGCGCCGACCGGTTGCCGGGTGAGTTCTACCAGCTTGATCTGGAAATGAGTTTCGTCACGCAGGACGATGTATTTTCCGCGATGGAGCCGGTGATCCGCGGGGTTTTCGACGAATTTTCCGGCGGCAAAACGGTCACGGCGGCGTTTCCGCGGATCGCATATGCCGAAGCAATGACCAAATACGGCACCGACAAGCCTGACCTGCGCATTCGCAACCCGAAGACCGGCGAACCCCTGGCGATGGAAGACGTGAGCGCGCATTTCAGTGGCTCGAATTTCAAGGTTTTCGCCCGGTTGCTGGAGCGCGAGGGCAACCAGGTTTGGGCAATTCCCGCGCCCGGCGGCGGTCAGCGGACGTTCTGCGATCGCATGAACAATTGGGCGCAAGGGGAGGGACAGCCGGGCCTTGGGTATATCTTCTGGCGGGACGCGGAGGGCAAGGCCGAGGCGGCCGGCCCGATCGCCAACAACATCGGCCACGAGCGGACCGAGGCTATTCGCGCCCAGCTTGGCGTCCGGGCAGGCGATGCAGTCTTCTTTGCCGCTGGCGATCCGGCCAAATTCGCCAAGTTCG
>CAZTMN010000140.1:0-7470 GCA_964615275.1 uncultured Beijerinckia sp.
ATCTTGAGTTTCTCGGCGCCGCGCAAGGTATGCCGGTTGACGCGCACATGCCATTCGGAGGGCTGGCGGCGATCACGCTGCTGGTCGTCGCGATCAGTTATTATGTCATGTCGACCCGTTTCGGCCTGGCCATGCGCTCTATCCATGATGACGAAAATGTATCAACCTTATTTGGCGTCGATACACGCATGACCCGTGTCTGGGCATTTACAATCGGCGCCGCGATTACCGGTCTTGGCGGCGCGCTCTACGGTCATCATTTCAACTACGTCGAAGCGCAAAATTTCAATGTCCTGCTGTCGATCTATATTTTGCTCTATGTGCTCCTGGGTGGCACGCAAACGGCTTGGGGACCTATTGTCGGTGCGTTATTTTTTACCTTTGTACCGGAGCTTTTCCGATATCTTGGCCGGATTACCGATCAGGAATGGTTGCAGGAAGGGCGCTTTGTGGCCTTTGGCGTATTGATCGTCCTGATGATGGTCTTCCGGCCCGAAGGTGTCGTTACACGCACCATGCTGGAGCGGCTCAGCGGCAATCGCGGCCGCGCCCCGGCGCCAGGCGCGGCGGAGTAGCGTCATGGATAACGTTTTGCGCATCTCCGGACTGGACAAGAGCTTTGGCGGCTTGAAGGTTATCGACGATGTCTCCTTCAATGTGCGCCGTGGCAGCCGCACGGCGCTGATCGGACCGAACGGCGCAGGCAAGACCACCGTATTCAACCTGATGACCGCCGTTTACCCGGTGGATTCCGGAACGATTGAGTTGGACGGTCAGGATGTTACCCATGTGCGCGCCGAAGATCGTGTCGCCAAGGGGATGTCCCGCAGTTTTCAGAATATTCGGCTGATGCCGCATTTGAGCGCGGTGGAAAATGTCATGCTCGGCCAGCACGTCCGGGCGCGGTCGCTGGCAGGCCAGTTGTTTCCGCTCGGTTTCTCGCGCAACAACACGTGGGCGCGCCAGGCGCGGGAGGCGTTGGAATCTGCGGGCTTGCAGGAATTCCGCGGTCAGGTCGTGTCTGATTTGCCGTACGGGATACAAAAACGGATCGAGGTTGTACGCGCGTTGATGGCCGAGCCGGTGCTGCTGTTGCTGGATGAACCTGCGGCGGGCCTCAATTCCCAGGAAACCGAAGAATTGCAATCACTCCTGCGCAAGGTATCGGACAGGGGCATCACGCTGCTTGTCGTTGAGCATGACATGCATTTCGTGCGCAACTTGTGCGATCATGTGGTGGTAATCAACTTCGGCAAGAAGATATTCGAGGGCACGCCGGCCGAGGTCAACGCGGATCCTGCCGTCCGCGAAGCTTATCTCGGTACCGACCAGGCGATGGCCGGTCCGGATGAAACGGCAAGATCCTCCAACCAGGAACGTCAGACAGGCGCGGGAGGGCCAGGCGATGCTGCTTGAAGTATCCGGCCTTGATGTTCGCTACGGCCGCACCCACGCGGTGAAAGCGATGAACCTGACGCTCGAGCGCGGCGAAATCGTCACCGTACTCGGCGCCAATGGTGCTGGCAAAAGCTCGTTGTTGAAAGCCCTGCAGGGCGTGGTGAAGCCTGCGGGCGGGCGCATAGTATTTGATGACGCGGAGATAACCGGCTGGTCGGCTCCCCGGCGCTTGCGGTCCGGCTTGGCCTTGGTGCCGGAAGGCCGGCAGATTTTCGTCAGTCTTTCTGTGCACGAAAACCTGTTGATGGGCGCGTATTCCCGGAATGATCCGGTTGATGCGGAAATTGACGAAATTTATCAGCGATTTCCGAATCTGGCGAACCGGCGCGACATGCTCGCTTCGGTCCTGTCCGGCGGCGAACAACAAATGCTGGCGATAAGCCGGGCATTATTATCCAAGCCCAAGCTGTTGATGCTGGATGAACCATCGCTCGGCTTGAGCCCGCTGCTGGTGTCAGAATTGTTCGAATTGATCAATTCCCTGAACCGCGAGGGCCTTTCGATCCTGCTGGTGGAACAAAATACCCATATGGCCTTGCAATCGGCCCACCGCGGGTATGTATTGGAGTTGGGCAAGACGGTCATGTCGGGAACGCCCGCCGAGCTTGCGGAAGAAGAGCAGAAGATCGAGGCGGCCTATTTGGGCGGATGATGATGCGATCAGGTAAATTGCACCGATAAACCCATGGCATTCGCTTGTAGTTGACAGTTGGATGAAACCAGAGAGCAGGAAGGGAGACGCAAATGATCAGGAAATCACTAATGTGGTCTGCGGGCGCAATTGCTGCGGTGGCCATGTCGCTGCCGGCAACGCCTGTTGTGGCTGAAGACCTTGTCATCGGATTGAGTTTCGGCAAGACAGGCCGTTATTCATCGATCAACAAGACCACGGAAGTGGCTGTCGATATCGCCGTGGCGGAAGTCAATGCCGCCGGCGGCATCAATGGCAAGAAGCTCAGGGTCGTGAAATTCGACACTGCAGGCGATCCCAAGCAGGCCGTTGTGGCCGTGCGCAAGTTTGCGCGGGACGACGGGGCGCTAGCGGTCGTTGGGCCGTTTGCTTCCGCCGAGGCGCGCGTCGCATTCCCTGCCGGCGAGCGTGAGGGTATCGTCCAGATACCGAACGCTTCGTCCGCGCCAAAGCTGGCCGATCGCTTTTCCTACGCCTTTCGCTATACCGAAAGTGAATTTCTGCAGGCAGTGCGTCTCGTGCGTTCACTCAAGAAGCTCGGCCGGATGAAGCAGAATTCGGTAATCCTGTACGGCACCGACGACGTGGTTTCCAAGGTTGTTGGATTGAAGGTCATGGCTCCGGTTTTCAAGAAGGAAGGCGTTAAAATGGGTTCAGCGCCGATTGGGTTTGCCACCGAGGCGTTCGATCTGGCCCCGCAGGTTACCAAGCTGAAGGGCATGAAACTCGACTTCATCGGATTTGCGGGCATCACGCCAGTCGCAATCCGGTTTGTGAAAGAGCTGCGCCGTCAGGGCCTGAATACGCCGTTGATCGGCACGCAAATCTGGGCTGACCCGGAAATTATCAAGGGCATGGGCAAGGCATGCGATGATTGCGTGTTTGTGACCTATTACTGGTACAAGCGCGACAAGAAATCCGCGGAATTTGCCAAGAAATTCGTCGCTGGCGCCAAGAAGATCGGTCTGGACAAGCCGTTCCCGCACCACGTCGATGCGTCCGCCTACGATACTGTGCACCTTCTTGCGCAGATCATGCGCGATGAAAAACTCACCGGCGAAAAATCGAAGTTGAAGGCTGAGCGGACCAAGATTCGCGATGCCCTGTACAAGGTCAAATTCAAGGGCATCATCGGCGATGTCTGTTTTGAGAAGACGGGCGATGCGCAATTGCCGGCTTATATCTTGACGATGAAGGACGCCAAGTGGCAGCTGCTGGACAGCCATCTGTCTGCGCCATGCAAAAAATAGGCTGACTTGATTTGAGGCCATGCCGCCCGGCAGATTCTGTCTGCCGGGCGTTTTGCTGTCTGTCGCCGGTCATGCCGACTAAACTTGCTCTTGCTCTGCGCGAATTCCATGTGCACATTCGTTCTGGAGACGACATGACAGATTCAACTTCAATATTGACATCCTTTGCGGATGGTATCCTCTCAATAACCTTGAACCGTCCGGACAAGCTCAATTCTTTCAACGACGCGATGCATCTGGAATTTCGCGCCGCATTGCAGCGAGCCCATGATGATTCCGCTGTGCGTGCGGTTTTCCTGACTGGCGCTGGCCGGGCGTTTTGTGCCGGGCAGGATCTCGACGGTCTGGTGCCGGAGGAGGGAGCGGCAATCGACCTCGGCGAAACGATAGAGAAATTTTACAATCCGGCTTTGCGGCTAATTCGCGATCTCGAAAAGCCGATAATTTGCGCCGTGAATGCAGCGGCACGCGGCGGTTCGTTGCACAGAGCCTGCACAATGTCGCGCGCGTTTTGGGTTCCGGCCGCCATGATCAATCCGTGAAGGAACGGCTGTGGCGCAATGCGTTCAGTGCGCCTGTTTCAAAGCGCTTGACGATGTCGGCCAGCGGTTCGACCCGATCGGCGAACTCCACCGCCTGTCCAAGCGAAAGCGCTCCCTTCGTCCAGTCGCCGGTAACGTAGGATTCGCGCCCGACCTTTCCGGAGATAAGCGGCATCAGCATTTCGAGATTGCCCGGATTTTCGCGTTCGATTTCGGCAACTTCCTTGGTGGTGTCGTTGGACATGGCCCGCAGTGTATTGCGCAATGTTTGTAAAACCAGCGCCGTGTCGCGCGCGCGCGCCTCGACCAGGCGTTGCTTGTACTTGTCGTGCGCCCAGATTTCTTCAGCAACCAGAAAACGCGTTCCAACGAGAACGCCGTCTGCCCCCATGGTCAGGGCGGCAGCCAGTTGCGCGCCGGTTCCGATGCCACCGGCGATCACATAAGGAATAGTCAGTGCCGCTGCGGCCTGCTGTGCCTGGACTATCGTACCGATCATGTCCATGCCCGGATGACCGCCGCATTCGGCGCCGACTAATGTTACCGCATCGACGCCGACCGATTGCGCCTTGGCGGCAAAGCGTACACTTGGCGCCTTGTGAATGACCTTGATGCCGGCCGCGTGCAGCATCGGCAGGAAGGCTTCGGGATTGCGTCCCGACGTTTCCACGAAGCGCACGCCTTCTTCAGCGATCAATGCAAACGTTTCGCCGGTCTTTTCACCTTCGACGAGTTTGGGAAGCATGGAGACATTGACGCCAAAGGGCTTGCCTTCGCATATGTCGCGGCAACGGCGGATACCGTCGCGCAACGCGCCGGCATCGGGAAAACTTGCCGCCGTGATAAAGCCGATGATACCGGCATGGGCGGCGGCAGCCACATATTCCGGCGTTGCCAGCCATTGCAGCCCGCCCGCCAGCACGGGCAAGCGAATGCCGAATAAATCCGTGATTGAGGTTTTGATTGCCGGTGTCATGGGGCCCTGCCAGCGCAGCCTACAGTTCGGGCGGCGGTTTGCGGTAGCTGGCCGGCGTGCGCGCCAGTTTCACCGGTGGTGCGATACCGCGATACTGCCCGTCCTGCCAAACACGTCCGTGATACCGCGCCTGCGGGTGGGTCAGCGTCTGGCCGACGTCAAGCACCGGTCCGCATGGCACACCTTGGCGCATCAGCGTCTCAGCCAGAAAATTGACATCTTGTGCAGCGAGCAGGGGTTGAAGCTCCTTCGTAAGCGCTTCGCGGTTCTTGTTTCGGTCCGGATTGGTTGCGAAGCGTGGATCCCGGGCCAGCTCCGGCCTGTCGAGACATTCACATAGTTTTTCGAACTGGCCATTGGAGCCAACCGCCAGGAAGATCGGCCCGGTTTTTGTTTCGAACGTATCGTAGGGGGCAACATTCGGATGCGCGCTGCCCAACCGTTCGGGCAAGTCGCCCGAGGCGAGGAAATTGTGCGAATGCGGATGCAGGAGTGACAGGCCGGTGTCGAAGAGTGACACTTTCACCATTTGCCCGCGCCCGCTCTTGGCCCGTTCCTGCAGGGCGAGCAGAATGCCGATAACCGAATTCAGCCCGGTCACCATGTCGACGATGGGCACGCCGACGCGAAGCGGAGCGCCGCCCTTTTCCCCGTTGACGCTCATCAGGCCCGATATCGCCTGCAGTACCGCGTCATAACCGGGCATCCCGCCCATTGGTCCTTCGTCGTCAAACCCGGAAATCCGGCAATGGATCAATTGCGGAAATTCCGTTTCCATCCGCTGGCGGGTGAACCCCCAGCGTTCCAGCGTACCCTTCTTGAAATTTTCGACCAGCACATCCGCCCCGGCCAGCAATCCGGCCAATGTGGTGCGAGCACTTTCCTCGGAAAAATCCAGCAACATCCCTGTCTTGTTGCGGTTAAGGCCCATGTAATAGGCGCTCATTCCGCCAACGAAGGGAGGACCCCAGCGCCGGGTTTCATCGCCGGCAGGCGCTTCGATCTTGATAACGTCCGCTCCGTGGTCGGCGAGCGTCTGGGCGCACAGGGGACCAGCGAGAACGCGGCTCAGGTCGATGACCGTGACGCCTTCGAGGGCCCCTCTTGAATGTGTAGCGCTGGCCTGATCTGTCATCAATTTTCCTGCCGGGGCGAGCCCTGTGTCTTGTCAGGCGTGTTTAGCGAATGCGCAGCGGATTTGCCAGCTGGGACCTGTTAACGGACGCGCGCATTCGTGCGGGGCCACGGCGCCGGGCTAGGCAGGCCCGAAGAGGATTTCGCGGGCGCGCTCGACCGGCGCCGGTTCGCCTCCTGCGGAACGGATAACTTCAACCGCCTTCTCCACCAGCGCTGCATTACTCTGCGCCATCACCCCCCGTTCGAGATAAAGGTTGTCTTCCAGCCCGACCCGGCAGTGACCGCCGAGACGGACTGCTGCTGCGGCCATTGGAAATTCCGTTGGTCCAATGCCGAAGGCCGACCAGACGCAGTCTTCCGGCAACATGTCCCGCATCAATTCCATCACCCGTTCGTCGGCCGGCGCACCCCAGGGGACGCCGAGGCACAATTGAAAAAAGCGCGGCCGGGGCAGGGCGCCTTCCCTGACCAACTGCAGCGCCAGCCGGATGTGGCCGAGATCGAACACTTCCAGCTCCGGTAACACGCCTGCTTGGTTGATCAGCCGCGCCATCTCGCGCAGGTCGCGCGGAATATTCAGGAAACCGCTTTCGCCGAAATTCATGGTGGCGACATCAAGCGAGCAGATATCCGGTTTGAGTTCCGATATATGGTCGGTGCGTTTTGCCGGCGTCGTGATCGTCGTGCCAGGACCCGGCGAGGTTGGATTGTCAACATCCGGGTTGAAACGGCATCCTGGACCGGTGGTGAGGTTCAGCAGCACATCGACGTCGGCGGCACGGATGCGTTCCGCAGTTTCCCTGTATAGCGCCAGGTCCATTGACGGCTTGCCTGTCCGCGGGTCGCGCACATGCACGTGGACCACGGCTGCTCCCGCCCGCGCCGCGCCGATGGCGGAATTTGCGATATCTTCCGGCGTTACCGGAACGAACGGGCTTTTTCCCGTGGTATCGCCCGCTCCTGTCACAGCGCAGGACAAAATTACATCGCGTGGCATGGTCGTTTCCCCTGATCCTGACGTTCCCGGATTTTCGCAGCCACTCGCGAGGCGGTCGCCGGTGTGTAGCAGCTTTCCGTTTGGGATTGTCACAAGTTTGCTGGCGCCGGACAAGCGTTTGTTTCCCGGCACGATCGAGTTTATGACCCATCGTGAGTTGTGATCGATAGGAGGGGCCGATGGCCGAACCAGTATTGTACCAGCAGGACGGCCGTATTGCGCACATCGTCCTGAACCGGCCCGATACGCGTAACGCTCTTTCGCTTGACGTGGTCGAAGGGCTGGTCAGCGCGCTGGAACGCGCGCATGGCGACGAGGCGGTGAGCTGCGTCGTTCTCTCCGGCGCTGGCAAGGGCTTTTGTTCCGGTAGGGCTATCATCCATGGGAATTACCAGTTTCAGGAGACCGCTGCGGCGGAA
>CAZTMN010000141.1:0-7352 GCA_964615275.1 uncultured Beijerinckia sp.
CCTGCGCCATTTCCGGCGCGGTCGGCACCTTCGCCAATATCGATCCGCGTGTCGAGGAACATGTCGCCGAAAAACTTGGGCTGACACCCGAGCCGGTCTCCACGCAGGTAATCCCGCGCGACCGCCACGCCATGTTCTTTGCAACGCTCGGCGTTGTCGCCTCATCAATCGAACGGTTGGCGACGGAAATCCGCCATTTGCAGCGGACGGAAGTACTGGAAGCAGAGGAGTATTTCTCCGAAGGCCAGAAGGGCTCCTCCGCCATGCCGCACAAGCGCAATCCGGTGCTGACTGAGAACCTCACCGGCCTTGCCCGTATTGTCCGCGGCATGGTTACTCCTGCGCTGGAAAACGTTGCCCTGTGGCACGAGCGCGACATCTCCCATTCTTCGGTCGAGCGGATGATCGGCCCCGATGCGACGGTTACGCTGGATTTTGCCCTGGCGCGCCTGACCGGCGTCATCGACAAACTCATCGTCTATCCGGAGAACATGCAGAAAAATCTCGACAGACTGGGCGGTCTGATCCACTCCCAGCGCGTTCTGCTGGCGCTGACGCAAAAGGGCGCTTCGCGCGAAGACGCCTACAAATACGTCCAGCGCAACGCCATGCCGGTGTGGCGCGGCGAAGGCGATTTCCTGTCGCTGCTGAAAGCCGACAAGGATGTATTCGCCAAGCTGTCGGATACAGAACTCGAAGAGCTGTTTGACCTCGACTATCACCTCAAGCACGTCGATACGATTTTCAAGCGGGTGTTCGGGGCAGCTTGATCCTCCGGTCACAGTGCATTTTTGCCGGATTTGTGCTATTTGTGGAATGAATTCACGGTTTGAGTGCAATCATGAATCTGGCGGTTGATCTGCAATTCACCAAAGATGAGTTCCTGCGCTGGGTCCAGGATCAAGAGCATCGCTTTGAGCTGTCGAATGGAAAAGCCGTCATGATGCATGGGGGAACGCGGGGACATGCCCAGATTATTCTGGCCCTGGCGATAACATTATCCAGAATTATCGATCGTTCGAAATGGTCACTGACAGCTTCCGATCTTGCCGTCGAAATCCAAGGCGATATTCGTTACCCCGACATCGTCGTGGAACCGGCGGGCCTCGACAGCAGCCAGATGTCGACTGATTGCCCTGCCTTGGTTGCCGAAGTGCTGTCCACATCCTCCTTGGCTTTGGACCTCAATGTCAAAGCACGCGAATATTTGAGCCTGCCCTCGTTGCAAGCCTATCTCGTCGCTGCCCAAGACGAGGCCCGAAACTGGCTGTGGGAGCGCGGCAAGGACGGCGAATTTCCCAACGAGCCCGTTGAGGTGCATGGCAAGGAAAAATCTGTTGCCTTGCACTGCTTCGGTGTCTCGGTTTCCATGGCCGAAATATATCTGTCCCTGCCCGGCGTGTGAGCTGCCATTGTAGCGTTGCCTGTTGCGGATCGTGAATGGTGCAGGAAAATCCCTGCCAGGGAAACCGTTAAGCGAATCCGGCAAGGGGAGAACATTCTATGCAGGCGAAAGACACCGGCACGGCCTACGACCTCAAGCAACCAACCTGGAACGCCGAACTGACCGAGGTCGGGCGCGGTACCCCCTGCGGCGAATACATGCGCCGCTTCTGGCACCCTGTAGCGCTCTCCACCGACGCGACATCGACGCCGCGCAACATCAAGGTCTTGGGCGAAGACCTGATCCTGTTTCGCGATGGCAGGGACCGGCCCGGGCTGTTGCATCCCCGGTGCGCCCATCGCGGCACGACCTTGTACTATGGCAAGGTCGAGGATGATGGAATTCGGTGCTGCTATCACGGCTGGCTGTTCGGCGTTGATGGCCGCTGCCTCGACCAGCCATGCGAACCGGAAGGCGGCCTGCATAGGGATCGCGTGCGCCAGCCCTGGTATCCGGTACAGGAACAATATGGCCTCGTCTGAGCCTACATGGGGCCAGCGGATAAAAAACCGATCCTGCCGCGCTACGACATTTTTGAAAATCTGAAACCCGGGGAATTGGTGGTCGCCGACGATTCCGGCCTTGGAACCGGCGGCGATGGACTGGGCCTTGTAGCCCCGTGCAACTGGCTGCAACACTGGGAAAACATCATGGACCCGTTCCATGTCGCCATACTGCATGCGAGTTTCAGCGGCAGCCAGTTCGTGCCTGAAATGGCAATCCTGCCCGAGGGCGACTGGTCCTATGTCCCCTGGGGCGTGCGCTTTACCGGCTTGCGCACACTGGAGGACGGACGCGTGTTAAAACGCATTACCGAAGTCATGGCGCCGGCCATGCGCGTCGTGCCGAGCCCGCTGCTGCGGCCAGGGCCCATCGATCATCTTGGCTGGGTGCTGCCCGTGGACGACACCCATTACAAGGTATTCAACGTTGTGCGCACCACTTCCCCCGGCGAGTTGCCGCGATCGAAATACAATGGCAAACGCTGGTCGGAACTGACCGAGGAAGAGCATCAGCAATTTCCTGGCGATTACGAAGCCCAGGTCGGGCAGGGCCCCATCGCCTATCATTCCGAAGAGCACCTGACCTCGACCGACAAGGGTATCGGCATGGTGTGCCGCTTCCTCGCCGCCGAAATTCGTAAAGTGCAGGAAGGCGAAAACCCGCTCGGCTCGATTTTCGACCCGGCGCAGGCGCTGGTGACACTGGAGGCCGGAAACTTCTTCCCCGGCGATGCAGAAGCGGCGCAATAGGAAGCGCGTTTCTCGCCAGATGGCCTGCAGAAAATCTTAAAGCACCACCCAGCCTTCCGGCGGTTTACCACGGCCAGGATGCAGCGCGCCGCATTGCGGGCATTTTCGCGCCTCTTCGCTATCGTAAAAGGCGTCATAGATTTTCGGCAGTTCGGTGACGATGCCACCCGGACCCGGCAGTGCCACTTCCGCCCGGTGCACCAATGCGCCGCACTCGAAACAATACCACTCGAAACCTTCCTTCATCCCTGCCATGCGGGGCGCTTCAACGACGATCCCGATCGAACCTTCCTGCGGACGCTGCGGCGCGTGTCTTGTGTGCGCTGGCAGCATGAACACTTCCCCTTCGCGGATTGGCACATCGTAGATCTGGCCACCATCGGCGATCTTCAGCATCATGTCGCCCCTGACCTGGTAGAACCATTCCTCCACCGGGTCGTCGTGGAAATCGACGCGCGTGTTGGGTCCGCCGACAACCATGACGATCATGCCGCTGTCCTCGTGCAGCAGCTGGTTGTTGACCGGCGGCTTGAGGCGACCCTTGTTGTCCTCGACCCATTTCTGGAAATTGAATGCTTTAAGTCCGGGATGCTGTGTCATGGCGGGCTCCTGACTATCTTGGCGCCTGGCTGTCGAACCAGCGGTCCAATTGACCGCAGTCTGACGCGGAACGCCCAGGATGATTTGATCCAGGTTACAGCTGCGCCCCACCCGGCCAAAGCCGCCCATATCACCGGTCTGGACGTATTGCCCCACCCCGCTTGATCCTTCCCGGCAAACCCTGCAAAAGTCCGCTTTAGTATCAGGCTGAAAAATCCCGGGGGGCGCCCATGCAGTTCGGCATCCAATTTTTTCCAACCAATGGTCCCGACCAATTGTCGGGCGCGGACTTCTGGGGCAATGCGCTGGCCTGCGTCGATCTCTGCGACGAACTGGGCTTCAGTCACGTTCGAACGGTTGAACATTATTTCAACCCCTATGGCGGATACAGCCCTTCTCCGATCGCCTTCCTGTCCGCAGCGGCGATGCGCACGCAAAAGGCGCGGCTGGTAACCGGCGCGGTCTTGCCAATATTCTCCCACCCGCTAAAAGTCGCCAGCGAACTGTGCCTGCTTGATGCGCTGTCGAATGGCCGACTGGAAGCCGGTTTTGCCCGCGCGTTCCTGCCTCTGGAATTCGAACGGTTTGGCGTATCCCTGGACGAAAGCAAGGCCCGCTTCGAAGAGGCGATGAGCGTTATCACCCGTGTGCTCACCGAAGAGGACGTCAGCCACGATGGCAAGTTCTGGAAATTTCCCGAAACAACCGTCTATCCCCGGCCGACCCAAAGCCCGCGCATGCCGATCTGGATTGCCGCCGTGCAAACGCCCGAGAGTTTCATCAACGCTGGACGCAACGGCTTTGGCGTTATGGCGATCCCGATGACCGGATCGGTCATGAACGATCTCATTGGCCAGTACCGCAAGGCCTGGAAAGAGGCCGGGCACCCCGGCAACGGCCGCGTCATGCTCGCCTTCCACATGTACTGCAGCGAATCGGCAGACGACGCACGCTCCGTCGGTGAGCCGGAACTGATGGATTATTTCCGCGCTTTCGCAAATGCCGCCCGTTCCTGGACCACCGGCACGAGCTCAAAGGATTATGCCAATTACGACAAGATCGTCGAACATCTCGACAAGGCGACTTTCGACGGCCAGGTCGCCAACGGATCGGCATGGATCGGAACGCCCGACATGATCGCCAAACAGATCGAGCAATACCAGGAAACCGTCGGCGGCTTCGATATTGCATCCATCCAGGTCAATTTCGGCCTGATGGACCAAAAGAAGGCGCATGCCTCAATGCGGCTTTTCGCCAATGAAGTGATGCCGCGATTTACGTAACGGGGCGCACGAAACCCACAGCCGGCCGAGGATACCAATGCAATTCGGAATGCATTTCTTCCCTACCAGCAGTCCATCGCAGGAAAGCGGGGCGGACTATTGGAACGGTATTCTTTCCTGCGTCGATCTGGCCGATGACTTGGGCTTCTCCCACGTCCGGACAGTCGAACATTACTTCACACCCTATGGCGGCTACAGCCCTTCTCCCATTGCCATGCTTTCCGCCGCCGCAATGCGAACCAAACACGCTCGCCTTATAACCGGCGCGGTATTACCGGCTTTTTCGCACCCACTGAAACTCGCTAGCGAACTGTGCCTGCTCGATGCGCTGTCGAACGGCCGCCTGGAAATCGGTATCGCGCGCGCCTTCCTGCCGCTGGAATTCGAACGATTTGGCGTATCGCTCGACGAAAGCCGCGCCCGGTTCAATGAGGCGATGGATGTCATTACCAGGCTTCTGAGCGAAGAGAACGTTGCGCACCAGGGGCAATTCTGGAAATTTCCCGAAACCACGATCCTGCCCCGCCCAACGCAACAGCCTGCGCCGCCGTTCTGGATTGCGGCGGTCCAGACACCATCGAGTTTCGAATACGCCGGACGCAATGGCTATGGCGTGATGGCAATTCCCTTTGCCGGCGGCGTGCTGCGCGAGTACCTCGAAATCTATCGCAAGGCCTGGAAGGAAGCCGGCCACCGCGGCAACGGAAAGGTCATGCTGGTCTTTCACACCTATTGCGCTCCAACGATGCAAGAAGCCCGCGCCACGGCTGAACCACAATTGCTGGATTACTTCCGCAATTTCGCCAATGCGGCGCGATCCTGGGCTACTGGTACAAGTTCGAGCGACTATGTGGGATACGACAAGATCGTCGCTTTTCTCGACAAGATCACGTTTGACGATCAGGTGACCAGCGGCGCTGCCTGGATCGGTACGCCCGACAGCATCGCCAGGCAATTGCAGGATTATTACGATATCGTTGGCGGTTTCGATATCGCGTCCCTTCAAATTCGCTTCGGTCAACTACAGGTCGACAAGGTGCATCAATCAATGCATCTGTTCTCTAGGGAAATTATGCCGCGTTTCAAGGAACTCGGCAGCATTGTCGCATGACGTCAGCTATCACCGCCCGGCAAAACCCGGTTCCCGCGGCGATACGTAAAGCGTGAGAACTGTCACCCACCCTGATCACGTCAGACTTTTCATCCGGGCCGGGCTGCCATAGCTGGAGGGCCATTATGATAAATCCACTCAACACCATCGCCGCCGGCCTGTTGGCGCTTGCACTCACAGGCACGGCGCACGCGCAGTCAGCAGCGAGCGCACCGGAGCGCATGCGAATCGCCCAGGCCTGCGGATGGTACGCCATCACATCCTGCACCCGCTCCTTGCGAAGTGCGCAGGTTTTTGCGCGCCGCATGGGAACTGGCCGCGTAATCGATACCTCTTCACCGGCCTTCCCGAATTTCAGTCCCGGATTTTATTGTGTCGCCGATGGTCCGATGCCGCGCCACCGCGCTTTGAACGCCGCACGCATTTGGCGCCACGAGGGTGTAGCTCCCGACGCCTACGCAAAGAGTGCGTGTTAACAATCCGGCAAATTCGTATCGACCGATGCAATTTTATGGCAGCGTGGAAACTGGCCCTCGCCAAATTGCTCAGGGTGTCTTGCCCTTACGGATCGGGTAAACGCCCGGCTGGGTTATTTTGTGAAACAACCACGCAAGAATAACCAGCAGGACCGCACCGGTGCCGATCGGGACAAAGAAATATTCCCACCCCGGCGACAAGGTCACGATGATAAACGGATTCAGTCCCGCAGGCGGATGCAACGTTCCCGTCATTTGCATGAGGGCAATGGCTAAGCCGACGGCGGGGGCAGCCAGCCAGGGGCTTGAACCGAATATCCACAGAACCAGAAAGCCGGCCGCTGCCGAAAGCAGGTGCCCGCCGATTATGTTTTGCGGCCGCGCAAACAGGCTCAATGGCGTCGCCATCACCAGCACGATAGACGTCACGAACGGCACCATGAACAGCGGCACGGCGACCAGCTTATCGAACGCCACCATGCAAATGACACCGATGACGCCACCGATGGCGGGTATGATCACGCGGTTGATGAATTCTGAATAGCGCATGCCACGTCGTAAATTGTCCCCCGGACTGGCGTGCGGGCCCGTCCATTCACACAAATGTACAAAGTATTGTCAAAATATGAACAATTGCCTGCGTTTGTTGCGGTTTCCGGAGATCGTGACCGCCGCACGGTATGAACCATTGGCGGATTGGCGATCTTTCCCTACATGTAAGACACGACAAAAGCCTCATCCGGACCAATTGCATGCGCATTTCCGAAGCCGATATTCTGTTCATATCCGGGCTCGGCGGCTCGGGCCGTGACCATTGGCAGACCCGATGGGCCGACAAGATGGCGAACGGACGCACGGTCGATCTGCCCAATCCTGGTCACCCCGTATGCGATCACTGGGTCGAAGCGATCATCGCGGAGATCGCCGCTTGTGAGAATCCGGTCCTGCTGGTCGCCCATTCGCTTGGCTCCCTGGCGGTAGCCCACGCGATGCAATCCTTTCAGACGCGAGGATCGCGAGGCGACCGGCATCCGGTCAGCGGCGCATTTCTGGTTGCCCCGCCATCCGCGCGGGCACTGGGAGCGATCGGCGCAATCGACCCGGCTTTTGCGCCGCCGCCGAGCGCACCCCTGCCGTTTCCCGCCCTGGTCATCGCCAGCAGCGACGATCCCTACGCGACAAGAG
>CAZTMN010000142.1:0-7254 GCA_964615275.1 uncultured Beijerinckia sp.
CGTGCAGGAGCTGAACCCCGAGATCAGCGAAAAAACAGCGGGTGATTTGCTAAGCCTACTATTTTAGTTAAGCTCTTGATGAGGAGCCGGCCTTATCAACAGCTGCGGATAAAACATACTTTCGTGTAGTTTTGGTGTAGTTCCGGACGGTTTCAATTGGTTTAGATTAGCCCAAAATCACCATAAGCTATTGATTTTTATGGTGAGCGCGCGGGGGCTCGAACCCCGGACCCTCTGATTAAAAGTCAGATGCTCTACCAACTGAGCTACGCGCTCCCGGACCGTTTGCGGCAAAGCCGCGCCGGGGTCTTCCGTGACGAAAGATGGCCGCAGGCAAGCTGGAATCAGCAGCAATGTGCGGTGGCCACCACGGACGCGTCTGACTATCCGGCTCCTGCGTGTGGGTCAATAGGAGCCCCGCGTTTTTGCCGAAAAAGCTTAAAACCGCGATCAGTTCGCGATCGCCGTAGACTCGTTCATCCCTTCCTGGAGTCGATGACCGGCTCCAATATATTGAATTGATGCGTTTCCGGACAGAATTTCAGCAAGTTCTTACTCCGGAGACGGTTTAGATAAACGGCAGGAAATACATCGCGATGCCCCAAAGAATGGCGGCGATGATCGAGGTCCAGAGCGCTTTCCACCACAGCTTGGGCGCAACAGGTGCGCCCGGGTCCGTCCCTTCGGGAAAATCGCCGTCTTCATGTTGCGAGCGCACCCCGAAGGGCAAGACTGCGAACAGCGCTATCCACCAGATCGTGAAATACAGTGCGATACTCAAGGCCCAAGACACAATGTTCTCCCGGAATTTGACTGCTCAATCTCGCCTGTCACGACGGCATTCGGGCATTCGTAACCTGCCGCAGCGTTCAAAATTCAATCACGCTTGTGGTGCTCCAGGCGCCGGGGGCGCCGCAGCAGCCCCCTGTGTAGCAAATTTCTGCCCGGCAAAACGTGCCAGGTTGCTCTCCATCCGCCTGACCATCAACCGCATGATATGAAAACCGAACTGCGGATTTTGAAAATACAACTGCTCAAAATCCAAATAGCTGATTCGCCAGGCGCGCACCTCGCTCATGCAATGAGCGCCGGACATGCGCTTGT
Organism: uncultured Beijerinckia sp.; assembly: GCA_964615275.1. GTDB lineage: Bacteria > Pseudomonadota > Alphaproteobacteria > Rhizobiales > Beijerinckiaceae > Terripilifer. The sequence continues at coordinate 1,105 of CAZTMN010000142.1, forward strand.
TACCAGACGAGAACAGACCCATTTCGCCCATCAGGTTTCCCGCTCCCAGTATCACGCCCAACTCGGTCAACGCCACCTGCCCCTCGCCTATGACGTAGGCTGAATCTGCCTCTTCTCCCTGCCGGAAAATGCTGTCGCCGGCCGCGAATGTCACCTCGTGCATATATGGCTTGAGCCATGCAAAATCGACCGTGCCGGCTTCGCTGTCTGCCTGCCGGACTTCAGCTATCAGAAGACGCATTTCGCGCAATCGCAGGATGTTGAGCGGTAACAGCAGGCAATGGAGTGCCAAAATCGGCCAAATGCCGGCAAACCACGCCCAAACGATCGACAAACAGCTTGCGGCAATGATCGCAATCCGCAGCGGTATCATCGTCTTGCTGAAAAATGCGAACAGGCTGGCCGCAACCCCTCCCCAGCCGCAAACGTTGACGATTATGTCGATCACAGGCAGCCTCCAACGGACGTGTTACGAATTGCACGCCTGCCATTGCCGCGCGCCCGGCCACAATGGCCTATTCCGCCACCGATGAAAATAGCGCGTGCGGGTACTCACACCTGTTCGAGTTCCACCAGCGTGCCGGAAAAATCTTTCGGATGAAGAAACAGCACTGGTTTCCCGTGGGCGCCTGTCTTGGGCTCGCCATCGCCAAGAACGCGCGCACCAGCTGCCACAAGCCTGTCCCTGGCGGCAAAGATATCGTCCACCTCGTAGCAGAGGTGGTGCATACCGCCATCCGGGCTTTTCTCTAGGAACTTCGCAATCGGGGAATTCTCGCCAAGCGGTTCCAGCAACTCGATCATGGAATTTGGAAGTTCCACGAAAACCACCGTCACTCCATGATCCGGCTGCGGCAGGGGGGCCGACACCTTCGCCCCCAGCGTATCACGATAGACGCTGGTTGCCGCAGCGAGATCGCGAACGGCAATGGCTACATGATTAAGGCGGCCAATCATGGTTTCCCTTTCAACCGGCAGGACAGCCCCGGTTCGGTTCGTCCACGGCATGGAGCCGGCAATAGCCTCACACTTCCACGACAAGCGCGTGCACCTTGGGACGCTTGCCCCAAATAGTACGCAATGTATTGCGAATTGCCCGCTCGAGCGCGCTTGCGACGGAATCCGCATCGCGGCGGCGCGCACGCGGCAAGCTGTCGAGTGTTTCAAATATCGCATCATCAACGATACTATCCATTGAACGTCCGTCTGACGCCCGCGCAGGAATCCCCTCCATCATCACATAAGGGTCGCCGGCAAGCTCGCCCCGGGCGGTAATCGCCACAGCGACGGAAACTACCCCGGCAAATGCAAGGCCCCGCCGTTCGCGTAGCGCCGGATCGTTCGCATCGACAGCGATATTGCCGTCCAGAAGGGTCCGGCCGTGCGGTACCTGGTCGACGATGACCGGTCCATCCGGCCACAACAATACGGCATCGCCATTGGACGGCTTGATCACATGTGGAACGCCCTGGGCCCTGGCAAAGTTCTCGTGCCCTGCGAGGTGCACGGCCTCCCCATGGGCCGGAATGGCAATTTGCGGCCGGAGCCAGCGATACATTTGCTCCACCTCGGAGCGGCGCGGGTGCCCCGACACGTGCACCAACCCGTCCCGATCGGTGATGACCTCTATGCCCTGACGCGTGAGCCCGTTGATAATCCCGTTGATCGCTTTCTCGTTTCCGGGGATCGGTCTGGACGAGAATATGACACGGTCACCTGGCGCGAGGCGCGCGCGCGGGTGCGCGTCCTCTGCAATGCGAGCAAGGGCCGCCCGCGGTTCGCCCTGGCTGCCGGTAGCCAGGATCACGATCTTGTCACGGGGCAGGTTGCCGAATGAATCCACCGGCAGAAAATCCGGGACGCCATCCAGATACCCCAGCTCGCGAGCAACCAGGCTGACCCGCTCCATCGATCGTCCAGCTAGAACAACACTCCGCCCCGCGGCTTTTGCAGCGCGCCCGACAGCCGCCAGTCGCGCCACATTCGAGGCAAAGGTCGTAACAACAACCCGGTTTTGCGCACTCGCGATCAACTCAAAAAGCCTGGCCTCAACATCCGCCTCGGACGGGCTGACGCCGTCCCGCAGGATGTTCGTTGAATCGCATATCAGCGTGAGCACACCGGCGTCGCCGAGCTCACGGAAACGTTTCTCGTCCGTACGCCAGCTAACCCCCGGACGTTCATCCAGTTTCCAGTCGCCGGTGTGCACGACAACGCCAGCCGGAGTGGAAATCGCCAGCGCTGTCGCCTCGGGGATCGAATGAGCCGCCGTCACCATCTCGATTTCAAACGGGCCCGCCTTGATAGACCGGCCTGGAGCCGACACCCTTATCTCGATTTCCGCATCCATTTCCGACAAACGCCGGGTTGCCAGCAGATCTGCAGCGAATTGCGTCATGTACACCGGACAGTTGAAACGTTGCGCCACGAATGGCAACGCGCCGATATGATCCTCATGTGCATGGGTAATGATGATCGCCCGCAAATTGTCCTTCATCGTCTCGATGAAATCCATTTTGGCGTACATCAGCTCGACACCCGGAAGCTCTGGCCCGGCAAACGCAACGCCGCAATCGACCATTATCCAGTGCCGCTTTCCGGCAGGCCCAAATCCGTAAAGCGCCGCGTTCATGCCGATCTCGCCAAGTCCGCCCAGCGGCACAAAAACCAGTTCGTCCCTGTTTGCCATTCCGCTCAACTTCCCGCGAACCTGTCCACAACCTCGCCTGGGGCCGGGCTTTCCAACATCACATCACCCGTGTTGATCACTTCGGATCCATGCGGCGTATGGAGAACCAAGTGACCATACTGGTCGAGCGTGTCAAAACGTCCCCTTACTGAACCGCCATGCACCGCGACACTTATTTCCTGCCCCAAATACGCAGCCCGGCCCAGCCATGCCTCGCGGACGCGCGCGAAGCCGTCCGGCCCACGCCAGGTTTCGAACCAGTGCGCGAATTGCCCGGCGATCTGCATCAGCAAATCCTGCGGCGCCACGTCCGCGCCCTGCTCCCGCAAATCGGTTGCGGGATAATTCGAATCGTCGGGATGGCTCATGCAATTGACGCCGCATCCAATGACACACGCAAACTTACCCTCCGGCGTCTGGCTTCCCTCAAGCAATATCCCGGCAAGTTTCTTGCCGTTGCAAAGGATGTCATTGGGCCACTTCAACGTTGGCGAAGCGGGCGGCGGCAAGTGCCGGATGAGAACCTCGCCAAGCGCAACACCCGTCACAAAACCGAGTTCTGGCGCTCTTTCGGGATCGAATTCATTGATCAACAACAGGCTGGCGTAGAGATTGCCCGGCTGGGAAACCCAGGGCCTGCCAACCCTGCCGCGGCCCGCGGTTTGCTGGGCGGCAGTTATCCATAGGCGCGATTGCGCGCCATCTAGGGCAGCACGTAGCGCAGCACTATTGGTGGAATCAAGTTCGTTGTGCGCTTCAACCCGGTAGCCAGGCGCAATAACAGCCAGATCCGGTTGCATCGCCGAAGACAATCAGAAGAGCGACTTGGCGGCGGCGGAGGCCATGTCGACCACAGGCCCCAGGAAAACGGCAAACACAACGACGGCAATACCGCATATGCCCATCACGGCGCGCACCTCAATGTTCACCGGATCGAACTTCCGGGCCGGGTCGTCGAAGTAAATTATCTTGACTACCCGCAGATAGTAGAACGCAGCAACCGTACTTGCCAGCATTCCAATCACCGCCAATATATAGAGCTTAGCATCAATCGCAGCGAGAAAGACATAGTACTTGGCGAAAAATCCGGCCAGGGGTGGAATGCCCGACAGGGAAAACATCAGCATCGCCAGCACGAAAGCCATCCAGCCGTTGTTGCGGGCAAGGCCCGCCAGATCGCCAATGTTCTCCACATAACGGTCGCCTATACGCATCGACAGGACGGCGGCAAAAGTTCCCAAAGTCATCAGCAGGTAAATGGCAAGGTAGACAAGCACACCGGCGACACCTTTTTCTGTGCCCGCAGCAAGACCGACCAGCGCAAACCCCATGTGACCGATGGAAGAATAAGCCATAAATCGCTTGATATTGGTTTGACCAATGGCGCCGAAAGAACCGATGATCATCGACAATATAGAAATAAATACGATGATCTGTTGCCATTGCTTTTCGATACCCGGAAACGCGACAATCACTATGCGCAGGGTGATAGCAACGGCAGCCATTTTGGCCGCAGAGGCAAAGAATGCTGTCACCGGCGTTGGAGCGCCTTCATAAACGTCAGGCGTCCACATGTGGAATGGAACCATCGACATTTTGAACGCCAGGCCTGCAAGCACAAATACGAGGCCGAATATTACGCCGATCGAAACGTCATCGCCCTTCAGTGCGCTGCCGATACCGGAGAACGATACCGTTCCGGCAAATCCATAAATCAGCGACGCGCCGTACAAAAGCATGCCGGACGACAGTGCGCCCAGGACGAAATACTTCAATCCGGCTTCCGACGCGCGTTCATTGTTGCGGTCAAAGGCGGCGATCACGTACAATGAAAGGCTCATGAGTTCGAGCCCGAGGTAAAGGGCAATCAGCGAATTCGCGGATATCAGCATGGACATGCCGAGCGTCGCGAGCACAACGAGCACGGGAAATTCAAAAAAGTCGATGCCCCGGCGCGCCATGAATTCTCTGGAGAGCAAAAGGCTAACCAGAGCGCCCCCAATCGCCAGCATCTTCATGAACCTGGCAAAAGCATCATCGACAAATGCGCCGTCCCAGATAACGGCCCGCCCCTCGATGTTGTACAGAATGGACAGGAACGCGAGCCCCAATACACCGATCGCCACCTCTGAGATGATCCAGTCCCGCTTGCCGGCGCCAAATGCGCCCAGCATCAGCAGCAGCAGCGCACCGAGAGCCATGACAACTTCGGGAAGAGAATGAGCCAGCGCAATTGACAAATCAGGCATTTTTCCGTTCCTGGACAGGCTTACCCCCCGGACCTCTCACCGGCCGGATAACCTGACGGTTTACTATCGTTTCAGCGCTACAGCTGCGCCGTCAATGTGCAGCCACCGCTGCTGTCTTGGTTACCGCGATTGCGGCGTCGAAGTTCTTGATCAACAGGTCCACCGATGCAGCACAAGCGTCCAGTATCGGCCCCGGCTGCACTCCATAGTAGATCGTGAGCACAAACAGCGGCATCAGGCAGAACATCTCACGCCGGTTCATATCTTTCATCGCAGCCAGTTTCAGGTTTCCCTCATCTAGCGCGCCAAAAATCACCCGGCGATACAGGAACAGCGCATAACCCGCGGACAGGATCACTCCGCTCGTTGCAATGAGGGCGACCCAGGTGTTGGCCGCGAAAACGCCCATGAGGGTCAGAAACTCTCCGACAAAGCCGGATGTACCCGGCAAACCGACATTGGCCATGGTGAACAACATGAACACCACTGCGTATATCGGCATGTTGCGCACGATTCCCCCGAACGCGGATATCTCGCGCGTATGCAACCGGTCGTAGACGACGCCAACACACAAGAACAAGGCGCCGGATACCAGGCCGTGGCTCACCATCTGGAAGATCGCGCCCTGGACGCCCTGGGTGTTCATTGCAAACAGGCCCATGGTCACAAAGCCCATATGCGCAACAGACGAATAAGCAATCAGCTTTTTCATGTCTTCCTGCACCAGGGCGACCAGTGAGGTATAGATGATCGCGATGACCGACAATATCCACACGAAGGGTGCAAAATATTGCGAAGCTTCCGGGAACATCGGCAAGGAGAAGCGGATGAACCCGTAACCGCCCATCTTCAGCAGAATTCCGGCCAGGATAACCGAGCCCGCTGTAGGCGCTTCCACGTGGGCATCCGGCAGCCAGGTATGAACCGGCCACATCGGCATTTTGACCGCAAAGGACGCAAAAAACGCCAGCCAAAGCCATGTCTGGATAGAGCCGAACTTCCGGTAAACTTCCGCCTTCAGCAATTCCTGAATGTCCGTCGTCCCGGTCATGTTGTACATCGCCAGGATCGCGAGCAACATCAGCAGCGAACCCAATAGCGTGTAAAGAAAGAATTTGAAGCTGGCATAGACGCGCCGCTTGCCGCCCCAGATACCGATAATCAGTAACATCGGGATCAGGACTGCCTCAAAGAACAGGTAGAACAACACTA
>CAZTMN010000143.1:0-7141 GCA_964615275.1 uncultured Beijerinckia sp.
GAACGGCAGCACAAAATGAGCGCCGAGGGTGTCTAGAAAACTCGGGGCTATTCAATTCTATTGGCGTTGCAAATCGCCAACCACGCGCTCGAACGTGGCCAGGTGCTGGTAGCGGCGGGCGTAATCCTTGTGGTAACGGGCCATCAGCGCGTCCGGATCACCGGCATAGAATAGCTCGTACAGCGCGTGCCGCGACCCGAATTCTGTACCGCACACATCCCATGCCAGCCGCGCCAGCGAGACCTTTTCGCGGGCGCTAACGCCGGTTCCCCTGTAATAGCGCTCGACAAGGTCTTTCAATTCCGTGTCAAACATCGCCACCGATCCGGGCGCCTGCATCAACGTGGAGCCGGCAATCCGGCGGATTTTTTGCACGGTTTCGGTATACAGGCGCGGGCCAAGCACCCGGCCCAATCCAATATTGTCAAAGCTGGGATAAAGCACGCCATTCTCCGGATCTGCTTTAGCCTCGAACTCGCTGGTAATTATGGACGAGCGCACAACTTCGACCCATGCGGCCGTTTCACCAAGTGCTTGCCCAACCCACGGTGTGTCCTCAATTCCGAGCATCTGCGCGATACGCACCAACAGCGCGTAGAGAAATTCCATCTTCACCTGCAAGCGCACATTTGTCTGGTGCGCTGTAAGTTCACGCACCTTGCAATACGCATACATCTCGTTGATGAGCCCTACATCGCCATGTAGAAAGACCCGGTCCCAGGGTATCAGCACCCGGTCGAACACCAGCACCGAATCCATTTCATCAAATCGTGAGGACAATGGAAAATCCGCATGTTGTCCGGGATGCATGAACGACCCGCGGCAGATAATCTTCAACCCCGGCGAAGCGACCGGGACACAAACACAAAGCGCATAGGGTTCATCCCCGGGAACCTGGTTGGCCGGCATCGGAAACATCAAAGCATCGTTGGCGTATGCAGCAGCGGTCGCAACCACCTTGGCGCCCGAAACGATCAGGCCGGCGGAGGTCTCTTCCTCCACGTGCAGTACAACCCCCTTGTCCTGCTGTGCGTGCCGGGCCCTCGTCTTGTTCGGTAGCGGGTCATTCAAGGCATGGGTAAGGAACAGGTCTTCCCGCGCAGCCTGACTGACATAATTTTCAACGGCGGATTGCCGCTCTCGCGACAATTGCGCAAAAAACCCGCTCTTTGCCTTGAAACAGGTAAGCACGGTGTTGAGGAAATCCGGCGCCCGCCCCATAAAGCCGCAACTGGTTTCCATCCAGATTCGTGTTGCTTCCCGCCGGGCCTGCAGATCGGCGATGGACCGCGGCGGTTGAAAGGTTCGCCCTACCGCTTGACCAAGCTCGGGGTCCTCCCAGCACAATGCCTGCTTGTGAGCGCCGACATGCTGCAAATCATAAAGGTGCGCAGTCGCCTCAATTGCCGGGCGCAAGGCGGGGTGTTCCGTCACATCCTTGACGCGCTCACCATCAATCCAGACCTCCCGGTCGTCCTTCAAACTGTCGATAAACGCCTTGCCATCCCGCATTCACAACATCCGCCATGCCTTACCACCCGCCCGTCATTCGGGCGAATTAATTGTGTGCCGGAATGAAATCCGGGTTTGCGGCGTCCACAACCGGCATTACATAGTATATATGTCCGACCCCACCCCGCAATCTGCCGCATCCGAAGAAACGGCGCTTGAGCCGCTGCGTGGTGTCGCAGCCATACGCGCGGAATTGCCTCGCTCCCCTAAGGGCCCGGGCGTCTACCGGATGCTGGGCGCTGACGGCGAGGTGCTTTACGTCGGCAAAGCCAAGAGCATCCGCAAACGCCTGGCCACCTACGCGCGCGGCTACGGCCATTCCAACCAGGTAACCCGGATGATCACGCTGGTCGCGTCACTGGTGTTTGTCACCACGGAGACCGAGACCGAGGCCTTGTTGCTGGAAGCCAACCTGATCAAACAACTCAAGCCGCGTTTCAACGTGCTGTTGCGCGACGACAAATCGTTTCCCTACATTCTTTTGACCGGTGGGCATGATGCGCCGCAAATCACCAAGCATCGCGGCGCTCGCAACCGCAACGGAGACTACTATGGACCGTTCGCAAGCGCAGGCGCGGTAAATCGCACGTTAAACGCCCTGCAGCGCGCATTCCTCCTCCGCTCATGCTCCGATTCCTATTATGAGAACCGCTCACGGCCCTGCCTGCTCTATCAGATCAAGCGGTGTGCGGCACCTTGTACGGGAGAAATTTCACTTGAAGATTACGACGACCTGGTGCGCGAAACCCGCGCTTTTCTGAGCGGCAAGAGCCGCAAGGTCCGCGAGCAACTCGCCGCCGACATGGAAAAAGCCGCGACGGAACTCGAATTTGAAACCGCCGCCAGATTGCGCGACCGCATCTCTGCGCTGTCTGCCATCCAGGGCACGCAAGGCATCAATCCGAATTCGGTCGAGGAAGCCGACGTCTTTGCGATCAGCGAGCAGGGCGGACAATTCGCGGTCGAAGTGTTTTTCTTTCGCACCTATCAAAACTGGGGCAATCGCACGTACTATCCGCGCGCCGACAGATCGCTGGAGCCGGGCGATGTACTGGATTCATTTCTTGCCCAATTCTATGCGGACCGGCCGTCACCACGGCTGGTCCTCCTGTCGGACGACATCGAAAACCGCTCGGTTCTTGCCAATGCCCTGAGCGCCCGAGCCGGCCGCAAGGTAGAGGTTTCCGTACCCAAGCGTGGCGAACGCCGGGAACTGGTGGATCACGCCCGCCAGAACGCCCGCGAAACCCTTGCCCGAAAATTGTCCGACGCGGCAACCCAGGAAAAGTTACTGCAGTCCCTGGCGCAAGCATTCGGTATCGACCGGCTCATCCGCCGAGTTGAGATCTACGATAATTCTCACATCATGGGCGCCAATGCAGTCGGCGGAATGGTTGTTGCCGGACAAGCCGGGTTCATGAAGGCTCACTACAGGACTTTCAATATCAAGAGCGCCGACCTTACCCCGGGAGACGACTACGCCATGATGCGCGAAGTCTTGACCCGCCGTTTTTCGCGCCTTGAAAAAGAGAACCCTGTTCAACCAGCGGATGAAGACGGAGTTGAGCCAGACACCGGCGCTGAAATCGAAACCGATCCGGACGATCCGCAAACGCTGGCGTTTCCCGCCCGCCCCGATCTGATTCTCATCGACGGCGGCATTGGCCAGTTCGAAGCGGCCCGCAGCGTTCTTGCGGAACTCAACATCGTAGACGTGGCGGTCGCTTCCATCGCCAAGGGTCCGGACCGCAATGCCGGCCGCGAAACGTTTTTTGTTGCGGGCCGCGAGCCGTTCAAACTCGAACCGCGCGACCCGGCCCTCTATTTCGTCCAGCGATTGCGCGACGAAGCCCACCGCTTCGCCATCGGAACCCACCGAGCCCGCCGAAAGAAGGAATTCACCAAAAGTCCGCTCGACGAAATTTCCGGGGTGGGCCCATCGCGCAAGCGCGCACTTCTCGCCGCCTTTGGAACGGCCAAGGCCGTTTCCCGCGCGAGCCTGGCCGACCTTGAGAAGACACCGGGGATCAGCGCGGCGACGGCAAAACTGGTTCATGATTTCTTCCGTGACGCTGGCTAGTCCGGCAATTGCCGCGTTGCAATTAAATTGCCGGGGAACGCTTCCCCAATCCCGTGCCCCATGCCATATGCGAATTCTCGGCTTATCTGCGCTCACCCCGAAATGCCCGGAACACCCTTTTTGTCCCAATCCAGCCCATCCGCCCTCTTCGGCCAGTTCAAGCTAACGCCTGCACAGGCTTTCACCATGCTGGTGGCGGCGCTGGGTGGGACCGTTTTCGTAATGATTGGCGTACCGGGCGGCGCCATGTCCGGGGCTGTTATCGCGGTCGCCCTCCTGTCCCTGACCGGCAAGGCAGCAGGAATAACCGGGCCGTTGCGGGTAACCGGGCTGTGCATTGTCGGCGTGGCCATCGGCTCGGTTGTCGGACCCGACACCTTCAAGCACATGGCGGCCTATCCCGCTTCCATTACCCTGATGGCGCTTTGCGTCGTCTTGATGTCTGCGATCTCCGCCGCCGTCTGGATTTTCTATCTGAAATGGCCGGTGTCGATGGCTGTATTGTCTTCCGTACCCGGGTCGATGAGCTACATCGTTGCTGTTTCATTGACCATGGGTGCGGACGCAGCACGCGTTGCCGTGGTGCAAATGTCGCGGGTCATCTTTCTCGTTACCTTGCTACCGTTCATCATCGTCCATGAGACGGGCGGTACCCTCGGCACAGCGGCCCAGGTGCCATATCCACTCTGGATTCTCGCTTTGGTGGTAGCGGCCGGATTTCTCGGCGGCTGGATCATAGAAAGACTGGGAGCGCCGGCCGGCTTCCTCATCGGCGGCCTGGTGGTTTCCGGCTTTATCCATTATATGGGCTGGGCCCCTGGCCGGGTGCCCGACTGGCTGATGAGCCTTGGACAAATCATCGTTGGAGGTTGGGTCGGATCACGATTCGCCGATTTCGACTGGAAACTGTTCTGGCGAATATGTGTCGGAACAACAATGGCCATCGGCGCCATGATGGCGGTATCGACCGCCTGCGCCCTGATTGCGACAAAGTACCTGGGCGTCCCGTTTGGAGCCGCGTTGATCGGTTATGCGCCCGGCGCGCAGGAAGCGATGGTGGTCCTGGCCCTGGCCTTGGGCGTTGATCCAATCTTTGTTACAACGCATCACTTCGCGCGATTTGTCATGATCAACCTGGCGCTTCCGGTGATCGTGGCCCGTCTGGTCAAGTCCGAAGGCGGCAGTCCCGACCGGCCTCCTGCCGGACCATCATGATTGTCTCCCCATTATGGCTGACAGGCGCAATGCGCCCGGCAAGCCCACATAACCAGGCAATCGATGCCTGACAACGATCACCTGGAGGACTTTTCCATGTTGTTGCGCACTTCCATAACTTCGCCCTTCGGACGCAAAACCCGCTTGGCCGCCCTGCATTTGGGCCTGTCCGACCGGATTGAGGTTGTGCCGGCGGACACGCTCGATCCCAACGATCCGCTGCGCAAGGACAACCCGTTGGGAAAGATACCTGTGCTGGCTTTGGACGACGGGCGCTGCGTCTTCGACAGCCGCGTGATCCTGGAATATTTTGATCATCTTGCCGGCGGCAACCGGATCCTCCCCGCCGATCCCGACGCGCGGCTCGATTGCCTGCGCTTGCAAGCCCTTTCCGACGGGTTGATGGATGCCGCGATTCTCGTCGTATACGAGATTCGCTACCGGCCTGAGAATGGACGCCACGAGGGCTGGGTCGATCTCCAGAAAGAGAAAATGACCCGCGCCCTGCAAGCCATGCATGAATTCTTGCCGGACCCTTCTGTATTCAATGCCGGCACTATCGCGGCCGCCTGCGCGTTCGGATACATCGACTGGCGCAAGCAGGTTGACTGGCGATCCATCAATCCAAAACTGGTTCCCTGGTTCGAAGCCTTCCAAGGCAACTTCCCGGAATTCGCCAAGACCCACCCCGAGGGGTAGAGCGGGGCAGAAGCTGGCGAGGGCCAATCAAAACATTGATTTCCGGAACCGGGCGATTGACACCGGGCCGCCGAAATTGTTCCTTCGCGGCATGGATCAGCCAGCCGCCAACGGACGATCGAAAAACTGGAGCCTGCCCAATATCCTCACCTATGGGCGGGTGCTGGCCGTTCCCGTGGTCGTCGGCCTACTGTTCTGGCCGGACAAGGACTGGGCCCGCTGGACTGCCCTGGCTATATTCGCTCTTGCCGCCATTACCGACTTTCTCGACGGATATCTGGCCCGCATCTGGTCGCTACAATCCTCTCTTGGCCGGATGCTCGACCCGATCGCTGACAAGCTGCTAGTCGGTGCATGCCTGCTGATGCTGGCGGCAATCCACCAGATTACCGGCCTTACGGTCTGGGCGGCGATGATCATTTTGCTGCGGGAAATACTCGTTTCGGGCCTGCGCGAGTTTCTGGCCGAACTGCGGGTTTCAGTCCCGGTTTCAACGGTGGCGAAATGGAAAACTACCGTTCAGCTTCTAGCCCTGGGCTTCCTGATCGTTGGCCCGGCCGGTGAAAAAGTACTGCCCGGCACCCAGATAATAGGCATAACACTCTTGTGGGTGGCTGCCGTCCTGACCCTGTACACGGGATGGGACTATCTCAAGGCCAGCCTGAAACACGTTCCGGACGAATGACATGAAAGCCGTATACTTCGCCTGGGTGCGCGAGCGCATAGGTAAGACCGAGGAAGAAATCGAACCGCCGACGCACGTCGCCAGTGTCGGCGACCTCATTGCCTGGCTGTCCGGGCGCGGCGAGGAATATGCCCACGCGTTCGAAAAACCGGCCGTTATCCGCGCTGCCATCGATCGCAAACACGTCAAACAGGACGCCGCCATCGCCGGCGCGCGGGAAATCGCCTTCTTCCCGCCCATGACTGGCGGGTAAAGACTATGGCCGCTGCGGCAACGATCCGGATCCAGAACGAGGACTTTGATGCGGCCGCCGAGGCCGCGGCGCTTGCCGCAGGGCGCGCCGATATTGGCGCCGTCGTTACATTTACCGGCTTGTGCCGCGATGAGGCTGGCCGCCTGGCCGCGCTGGAACTGGAACATTATCCGGGCATGGCCGAGGAGGAAATCGAACGCGTCGCCGCCGAGGCGCTGGAGCGCTGGCCGCTGATGGGCGTCACCGCCATACACCGCTACGGCAGGATCGAACCGGGCGGCAACATCGTCCTCGTGGTCACCGCCTCCGCTCATCGCCAGGCGGCTTTCGAAGCCGCGGCGTTCTTGATGGACTACCTGAAAACCCGCGCACCCTTCTGGAAAAAGGAACACAATGTCGATGGCTCCAGTGGCGACTGGGTTGCAGCCAAAGACGAGGACGATGACGCCGCCGACAGGTGGCAGCGATAGCAACCCGGCCTGGAAGGCGGCAAAAGCGCAGAAAAGGCGTGCTCAAGCAGCAAACACTTGCTGCCTTGCCGGAGAGTTACTGCCGGCATGATTGGCGAGTGGCGGGAAAGTATTCGCCCTTGCGCCCGCACGAGTTTGACTATTCATACCCATGGGCATACGGTCGCCAGAATGCCCGACATCAGTGCCTATGGGACAGTTCAGGGTGATTGCGTAAGGGAGGATTT
>CAZTMN010000144.1:0-7042 GCA_964615275.1 uncultured Beijerinckia sp.
AACCTTGTACAGCGCGAAGAACACCGGAATTTGGAGTAGTACCGGCCAGCAGCCGGCAACTGGATTGATCTTCTCCCGTTTGTATAGCGCCATCAATTCCTTCTGCAATTGCGCCTTGTCGCTAGCATAGCGGTCTTGCAGCTTTTTCATTTCCGGCTGCACCGCTTTCATCTTCGCCATCGAGATATAGGATTTGTTGGCAAGCGGGAAAAACGCGAGCTTGATCAGGATTGTGATGAGCAGGATCGCATAACCGAAATTGCCGACATATTTGTAGATGAAGTCGATGGCAAAGAACAAAGGCTTGGTTATGAAATAGAACCAGCCCCAGTCGATCAGAAGATCGAAGTTCTTGACCTTGTATTTCTCCTGATAGGAATCGATGATTTGCGTTTGCTTGGCGCCGGCGAACACCTGATGGGTCACGTTTGCGGAACCGTTCGGAGCAACGGTCAATGGTTTGCCGAGCACGTCGCTCTGATAGGTCTTGCGCGCGCCGGGGCTAGCCCAGAACCGTCCCTGAAAATTCTCGTTTTGCGGTGGGATGACCGCAACAGCCCAATATTTGTCGGTTATACCCAGCCAGCCGCCGGTCCCCTTGAGTTCGCGCGTGCTGTTGGTCTCCTTGGCGATTCCGTCATAGGAAATCTCCTGCACTTTGGAATCGCCGACGACACCGACCAGACCCTCGTGCAGGACGTAAAAGCCTGCGGTCTTCGGTTTTCCGGTTCGCGCCGCCAGGGAATAGGGATAGAGCGTGACAGGTTTGCCGGTCTTGTTTTCAACGCTGTTGGTGATTGTGAACAGGTATTGACTATCAACCGACACGACGCGCTTGAATTTCAATCCGGCGCCGTTGTCCCAGGTAAAAGTGACGGGCTGCGACGGCGTCAGAATGGTTTTGTCGGCGGTCCATTTGGTGTCCGCCTTGGGCAGTTTCAGACTTGAATCCTGGGCTACGAAACCGTTTTCAACATAAAACGGCGTTGGTGTGCCTGGTGGCGACAAAAGATGAATAATGTCGCTATCCGGTTTGATCGTCTCTTTGTACTTCTTGAGCGACAGGTCGTCGATCCGGCCACCGGTCAGGTTAATCGAGCCGGACAAGGTCGGCGTGTCGAGCCGTACACGGGCGGTTGCCGCGATTGCGGATTTGCGGTCGACGATTGCCTTGGGCGCCAGAGCCGCTGGCGCCGAGGTAGCCGGCTTGTTCCCGCTGGCGGGCTTGGGTGCAGCCGGCGCTTTGCTACCGGTGACTGGCGTTGATGGCTTGTTTGCAGCTGCGGGCGGTGCGCCGGGTTTCGGGGTCTGCGGCACGGATTGCGCCTGTGTTTGAGCCTGTTTTTGCTGACGGGATTTCTCCATCTGCGGCGCTGCATAGAAATATTGCCAGGCGACAATCACCAGAAGCGAAAGGCCCATGGCCATGAAAAGATTCTTCTGATCGTCGCTCATGTCATTGCAACCTGTGGTTCCTCATCGCGGCGGTCTTGCCGTCCCGCGTGCGTGTTCGTTTCTGCCGCCCGCGATGGACCTGCTTTGCGGCCCGGTGAAGGTCTTGCACCAGCGCCTCGAATGGCGCGGTCAGTGCGTCAGGGCGCGCGACAATTACATAATCGTGTCCATCGAGAACGGCCAATTCCGATTTCACCGGATCAGTGTGATTGGACGCGAGTTCACCATTCCACGCCGCCGACAGGGCTGCCCTCAATCGGCGCTTGATGCGGTTGCGGACGACCGCATTGCCATTTTTCTTGGTGACTGTCAGGCCAAAGCGCACACCCGCATCGACCGGCGCTGCGCCGAATTCGGCCCGCTGCCGTTTTACCGATTGCAGGACAAATGCTGACTGGTGAGAGCGATTCCCGTTGGCGGCTCGCAAAAAGTCGCGCCGCCGGGTCAACCAACCATAGGGAATCCCGCCACGGATGCGCCCGTGTGCAATGAGGGTCCGGGTTGCGGCGTTTTCCGGACAGAAACCGGCCATCCGCTTACTCCAGACAATTGGCGATAAAGAGTATTGCAGCTGGTTCAGGCGGACAGTTTTTTGCGGCCCTGGCCGCGGCGCGCGGCAATTACCTTGCGCCCGCCAACCGTCGCCATACGCGCACGAAAACCGTGCCGGCGCTTGCGTACAAGTTTGCTGGGCTGATAGGTCCGTTTCACGGTTCTGCTCCGGTCTGGCCCTGGCGCGAATGCGCGAGCCCAAGTGATGGAAAATTGCGCCGGTATTGAACATGCCCATTGAAAATCGGTGGTAAAGGACAAGCAAAACCGGTGCCGGCAGGATCCCTGCCGGATTTGAGCGGTCTTATAAGGGCAGGAACCCGCAGAAGTCAAATCTCTGTCGAGCCCGGGTCTTCTCGCCAATCTACCCTCATTTTGACCGCAAATCGCTTTTCTTGAGTTGATTGAGCCCTTCGCGCCGGATTGTCCAGCGGCTATCGCGACATCTTTCGTTTCCATTTATCCCGCATCGCCCGTTAAGATTGCCGGGTTGCAACCTTCAGGGATGTCCACAGCGCGTCACGGCTGGCTCTCGCGATTGTCACAACACGTGTGATGCAAGGATCGACGAAAGGGACTATCAGAGCGCATGATCAACCCTGTGCCAGACGATTCCGCCAAGACCGTAGAGGACAAGCGCCCGGTTTTGCCAGCCGCCAATACGAGCGCCAGCCAGGCGCGAGCTTTGCTATGGCGGTTCTTGCCCCTGGGGATCATAATATTGGCGCTTGCCGGGGTATGGTTCAGCGGAGTTACGCATTTCCTGACGTTTGAATACCTGCTCAACAGCCGGGCGCGGCTCGCTGAATTCATCCAAAACAATCTCATCCTGTCGCTGGTCAGCTATGCGGCAATCTATATTGCTGCGGTTGCGCTTTCAGTGCCGGGTGCGCTGATTTTGACCATCGCCGGTGGATTCCTCTTCGGGGGCTGGCTTGGTGGCTCGATCACTGCCGTATCGGCGACGATCGGGGCAAGCGTCCTCTTCGTTGTTGCGAGAACCGCGCTGGGTGAGCTGTTGGCCAGCCGGGCCGGTCCGTGGCTTGAACGGTTGCGCGGTGGTTTTCGCGAGGACGAGGCGTCCTACATGCTGTTCCTGCGGCTTGTGCCGGTATTCCCGTTCTGGCTGGTAAACCTGGCGCCGGCATTTCTTGGGGTTCGATTTGGCACGTTCGTTTGGACGACATTTGTTGGCGTCCTGCCAGGTACGTTTGCGTATTCCCTGGCCGGGGCAGGCATCGACTCAGTGGGCGCCGCTCAGCAAAAAATCTATCAGGCCTGCGTAGCCGCCGGAGGTGAAGGCTGTTCCTTGTCGATTTCCCCGTACCAGCTGGTGACGCGGGAGCTGGTTCTGGCGTTCGCAGCGATTGGACTGGCTGCGCTTATTCCTGTTGTTGTCAAGAAATGGCGCGCGCGCAAGATGGCGACGAATAATGCGGAGAAGAAATGAACGAGGTCTTGACACCCGATCTGTGCGTGATTGGCGCCGGTTCCGGCGGTTTGAGCGTTGCTGCGATCGCTGCCTCCATGCAGGTTCCTGTCGTATTGATTGAAAAAGGCGAGATGGGTGGCGATTGCCTCAATTACGGTTGCGTTCCCTCAAAGGCGCTAATCGCAGCCGGTCATCGTGCCCATACCATGGCGGGGGCAGATCCATTTGGCGTGGCCACTGCGGAGCCCTTGGTCGACATGCAGAAAGTGCACGACCACATTCACGGTGTGATTGCGTCGATCGCTCCCAACGACAGCGAGGAACGGTTCACTGCGATGGGTGTCCAGGTGATACGTGCCGCGGCCAAATTTACCTCCCGGAATACCGTGGAAGCCGGCGGCAGGACGATCAAAGCGCGCCGGTTTGTCATTGCAACGGGATCCAGCGCTGCTGTGCCGCCCATCCCGGGGCTGGATCAGGTGCGATACCTGACCAATGAAACAATTTTCGATTTGAAAGAGACGCCGACCCATCTGATCCTTGTCGGTGGCGGCCCAATCGGCATGGAATTGGCGCAAGCCTATCGCCGGCTTGGCGCTGCCGTCACCGTGCTTGAAACTTTCAGCGTGCTAGGTCGCGAAGATCCGGAGCTGAAGGGCATCGTCGTCGACACGATGCGATCCGAGGGCGTCGATATCCGCGAGGGTGTAAAGATCGCGCGCATCGAGGCAGCGGGCAGTGGCGCGCGCGTGGTGTTGGAATCGGAAGGCGGCAAGGAAGAATTGGTCGAGGGCTCGCACTTGCTGGTGGCGGCCGGCCGGGCGCCCAATGTCAATAACCTGGGGCTAGAGCAGGCTGGCGTTGCCTTCTCACGGACCGGTATTGAAGTCAGCAAGAGTTTGCGCACCAGCAATCGCCGCGTTTATGCGATTGGCGATGTGGCGGGCGGACTGCAATTCACCCATGCAGCGAATTATCATGCAGGTCTGGTCATTCGAGCCACGTTGTTTCGCATGCGGGTAAAGTCGCAGGACCACCTGATCCCGCGGGTAACCTACACGGATCCGGAAATTGCCGTTGCCGGATTGACCGAGCAACAAGCCCGGGAAAAGCACAAGCTGATAAATGTCTATCGCTGGACATTCGCCGAAAACGACCGGGCGCAGGCGGAGCGCGAAACGCAAGGGCACATCAAGGTCATTGCTTCGAAAAAGGGGCAAGTGCTCGGGGCGGGTATCGTCGGACCGCACGCGGGAGAATTGCTGGGACTGTGGCAACTGGCGATTTCCAAGGGTCTCAAGGTCGCAGACATCGCCGGCCTGGTCATGCCCTATCCGACCCTGCAGGAAGTTTCCAAGCGCGCCGCGGTGTTGCAATACCAGAAGGGCCTTTCAAATCCCTGGCTTGGCCGGGTATTGCGGTTTCTGCGAAAATTCGGGTAGCCGGGTTCATATCCAGAAGGATCCATGACTGACAAGGACGCGACAGGAACGCAAACTGTACAGCCCGCCCGGGCGTCCCGGCGCGGATTTCGCTGGTTGCGCTTCGGACTTGGCGAGCGCGTCGTTGTGCTCACGATTGTCTTTGTCATGCTTGCTGAAGTTGCGATCTTTGTTCCGTCCATCGCCAATTTCCGCAACAACTGGCTGCGAGACCGGCTCAGCGCTGCCTATACCGCTGCTTTGGTGCTGGAAGCTGCGCCGGGGGCGGCGATACCGGAGTCGGTCAAGAAACAATTGTTGCAGAATGTCGGCGCCTACACGATTGCGCTGAAAATGGGCGGAACGCGCCGGATGCTGGCGATCTCCGACATGCCGCCGCGGGTCGAGGAACGGTACGACTTGCGCGGCGCCACGCCCATGCAGGCCATCCGGGCAGCATTTGCAACGCTTGGCGCAACGCGCAACCGGGTAATCAGTGTACTTGGGTCGGCGCCAATGGGCGGTGAATTTATCGAAGTGACGTTGCGTGAGAAGCCGTTGCGCGAGGCGATGTTGCGCTACTCGCGTAATATCCTGCTTCTGTCGCTGGTTATTTCGATGATTGTTGCCGGGCTCGCCATGGCGGCGATCCATTTGATGGTGCTGCGGCCTGTACAGCGGCTGACGTCCAATCTCATGGAGTTTTCCAACGATCCGGAGGATGCATCCCGGATCATCAAGCCGTCCGGCAGCAATACGGAACTGGGGCAGGCTGAAGAAGCGCTTGCGGGCATGCAAAAGGCGCTGGCGCATGAACTAAGCCAGACCAAGCATCTGGCCGCGCTCGGACTGGCGGTTGCCAAGATCAACCACGATTTGCGCAACATGCTGGCTTCAGCGCAATTGCTTTCGGACCGTTTGGCCGAAGTGTCCGATCCGTTGAGCCAGCGCATCGCTCCCAAACTCATTGCGACGCTGGATCGTGCAATCGCATTTTGCCAGTCGACTTTGACCTATGGGCGCGCGGTTGAACGGGCGCCCGTGCCAAAGCCCGTCAATCTGTATTCGCTGGCGTCCGAAGCGGCGGAGATCGTGTCTCCGGCAGGTATCGGCAACGTTCGGATCGAAAACAATATTGCCGAAAACCTCGCAGTGGAGGCTGATGAGGAGCAGATCTTGCGCGTTTTCGTCAATCTGTTTCGCAATGCCGTGGAGGCGCTGGAAAATGCTGGCCCGCAACCTGGATCGGATGCTTTGGTATGGGTCAGCGCGCAATTGCGGGAAGGGCAGGCGGCAATTCTGGTCTCGGATACCGGCCCCGGTGTGCCCGAACAGGCACGCGCCAGCCTGTATCAGGCATTCCAGGGATCGACGCGGAGGGGCGGCTCAGGGCTCGGTCTTGCAATTGCCGGAGAACTGGTGCGGGCGCACGGTGGGCAGATCGAGCTCAGCGCCCCCGAGCCCGGCGCGAGCACGACCTTTTGTTTTACCCTGCCGGGATAGTCGCCCGGCGCGCCCCTGTGCGATGGCTGCGCCGGTTTCCAGCCTGGAGTGGTTGCATTGCCGGTCCGGAGACGCTACATGGAGCGCCTTGGCGCCATTGCTCACAGCTTCGGCGCTGCGCGCCCGTAGCTCAGCTGGATAGAGCACCAGACTACGAATCTGGGGGTCAGAGGTTCGAATCCTTTCGGGCGCGCCATTTTTTTCAAATACTTACAATATTATTTTTCCCCCGATTTAGCCTCATTCTGCATCCGGTAAGCCGACGGTAAGCGAGCAAGGCTGTTTGTGCGCACCCCAGCGCGCTACAACCCTTGCCTGCCACTTAGGTTGGCCAAGAAAATTCTTGGTCTGCCAGTTCTTCAATTCGACTAAGTTGCCCGCTCACTTCAAGGGCCTTTCCGCTTGCGACACAAAGCGAAGCCTTTGGAAGGCGGACTTCTGTTTCCAGCAGTGCAAATAACGCGTCAATTTCAGGACTATCGGCACATTTTTCGAGAAACGTATCAAGCGAAAATGAAGCACGCTTGGATTGGCCACGAGGTTTGTCATCATAACGATGAATGCGAAGCGTTCCGCTACGGTCCTTTTCCCGCGTCAGAAACCAGCGCGTGCCCTCATTGTCGCTTGTCCGTCATCAGATGATTTGGCACACGAGCGGGTATCTGGTTTGAGAGGATCT
>CAZTMN010000145.1:0-7020 GCA_964615275.1 uncultured Beijerinckia sp.
CACATGTAACCCGAAGTCCCGCCGCTTTCGCCTTCGCAACGACACTCAACGAAAGGCGATTACTCACCAGCGATGCGTGATAGCGTGCTCCCGTCATGGCCGCCAAGCGCATGTCCCGATCCAGGATGATCGTTTCGGCCTCGCGTGGGACACCGGCCAGGCCCAGCCGCGTCGCCAGTTCTCCCTCGTTCATGACCCCGGCGCTGGCAAGGTCCGGGTCTTCACAATGATGAATGACCAGCGCCCCGAAATCATTCGCATATGTCATGGCCCGGCGCATCACCTGTGACGAGCGGACAGATTGCATGCCATTAGACAAGGCCGCAGCACCGGCTTCCTGCAACAGACCGTATTCGCAAAGCTCTTCACCTTGCAGCCGCTTGGTCAGCGCCGCCGACGGCAGCACGCGCACGCTGGCAGTGTCAAGCGCGCGCTGGCGCACGAACTCAACGCCTGCAGAACCGTCAACCGGTGGATTGGTATCCGGCATCGCCAGGATGGTTGTGACGCCACCAGCTGCCGCAGCGGCACTGGCGCTGGCTATCGTCTCCCGGTGACCCGCCCCGGGCTCACCAAGGAAGGCACGCATATCGATCAATCCAGGGGCAATGACCTTGCCGGCGCAATCAATGATGTTCGTATCCGAGCCAGCGTTTGCAGCGGTGACGGCTGCGCCTGCGTCAACGATTGTTCCGCCGCGGATAATTACGCCTCCGGCAACGGGCGCGTCCTGTTGCGGGTCGACAACCTGCCCGTTGATCAGCGCGATCAGTTTTTCATCGCCGCCCATCGCGTCACCCGTTCGGCAGGTTTTGTGCGAGCACGTTCAGCACGGCCATCCGCACCGCCACGCCCATCTCGACCTGTTCGTTGATCAGCGAGCGCGGTCCGTCGGCAACGTCCGACGTGATTTCCACCCCGCGATTGATTGGTCCAGGATGCATCACCAGCGCATCCGGCTTTGCCCAGGAAAATTTTTCATCATCCAATCCGTAATAACGGGCGAACTCCTTGAGCGAGGGAAGAAACGCGCCATCCATGCGCTCGCGTTGCACTCGCAACATCATCACCACGTCCGCCTCGCGCAATCCTTCGCGCATGGAACGGAATACTTCCACACCCATCTGCTCAACACCCGAGGGCAATAACGTCGAGGGAGCGATTACGCGAACGCGCGCGCCAAGCGTTGAAAGCAAGTGTATATTTGAGCGCGCCACCCGCGAATGTGCAACGTCGCCGCAAATGGCGATGGTCAGACCTTCAATGGAGCCCTTGTTGTGGCGAATTGTCAGCGCATCCAGCAGGGCCTGGGTAGGATGTTCGTGCGAACCATCGCCGGCGTTTATTACCGAGCAGGAAACTTTCTTTGCCAGCAAATGCACCGCGCCGGAATAGTGATGCCGCACAACAATTATGTCAGGACGCATCGAGTTCAGCGTAACCGCGGTATCTATAAGCGTCTCGCCCTTGCGCAGGGACGACGTCGCCACCGACATGTTGAGAACATCCGCACCAAGCCGCTTGGCCGCCAGTTCAAACGATGCCTGCGTCCGCGTAGAGTTTTCGAAGAACAGGTTGATCAGCGTACGGCCTTCAAGATCATCGCGCTGCTTGCGCACCTGCCGTGAAATGCCGATGAATTCCTCGGCCCGGTCAAGAAGAAACTCGATCTCGGGACGGGACAAGCCTCCAATACCAAGCAAATGCCGGTGAGCGAACGAATGGGGTGAAATATCTGAAGCCATCAAACCCCGTGTATAAGCCCGCGGGCGCCATTGCGGCAAGGTAAGACAGCAGGCCCGCCAGGATATTCACATGAATAGCCCGGCCTTTCGCTCGCCCGCGGCGGCTGCAAATTTGGCGCAAAATCGCCTGGCGGTATTGCCTTCAGGCGCGACCCGGAATTTGACTTAAGGCGCGCGCTACCTCATTTTCCCGCGCACTCTGGCGGCGCGCGGCCCCGCAATTCCAGCAATCCGGCCCGTTTCGCCAAAGTAAATAATGTGAAATCAATAAATTACCTGATGCAGGATCAAACCCTTATGAATTCCGTGGTCATCGTCGAATCGCCTGCAAAGGCCAAGACGATCAACAAATACCTTGGCCGTGGCTATGAAGTCCTAGCTTCCTTTGGCCATGTCCGCGATCTGCCGGCCAAGGACGGATCGGTAGATCCGGACGACGATTTTTCCATGCGCTGGTCCATCGACACAAAGGCGTCGAAGCGGCTTTCCGACATCGCCAACGCAGTCAAAGAGGCAGACAAGGTCATTCTCGCGACCGACCCTGATCGTGAGGGAGAAGCGATTTCCTGGCATGTACTGGAAGTTCTGAAGAACAAGAAAGTTCTCAAGGACAAGGCGATTGAGCGTGTTGTCTTCAACGCCATTACCAAGAACGCCATCCTGGAGGCCATGCGCCATCCGCGCGAGATTGATTCCGCGCTTGTCGAGGCTTACCTGGCGCGTCGCGCCCTCGATTATCTCGTCGGCTTCAACCTTTCGCCGGTACTTTGGCGCAAATTGCCCGGCGCCCGCTCGGCTGGCCGCGTGCAATCGGTGGCGCTGCGGCTGGTTTGCGACCGCGAACTGGAAATCGAAAAGTTTGTGCCGCGCGAATATTGGTCCGTAACCGCGCTGCTGAACACCAGCGAAAAAGCGCAGATAACAGCGCGCCTCACCGGTGCGGACGGCAAACGGCTGCAACGCCTCGATGTCGGGACCGGTGAAGAGGCCGCAGCCCTGAAAGCGGGCCTCGACGCAGCCGATTTCACAGTCAAATCCGTCGAGGCAAAACCCGCCAAGCGTCACCCAGCTGCGCCGTTTACAACCTCTACCCTGCAGCAGGAAGCGTCGCGCAAGCTCGGGCTCGCCCCGGCGATTACCATGCGCATCGCGCAACGGCTTTATGAAGGCATCGACATCGGCGGCGAGACCGTTGGACTGATCACTTACATGCGTACCGATGGCGTCGATGTCGCGCCCGAAGCAATCGCCGGCATGCGCGACGTTATCGCCAAAGACTACGGACAAAAATACGTGCCCGCCGCGCCACGAAAGTACACCACCAAGCAGAAGAACGCCCAGGAAGCCCATGAGGCGATCCGGCCGACCGATATCACCCGCCTGCCGAAACACCTGTCCAAAATGCTCGACAAAGACCAGGCCCGTCTCTACGAACTGATCTGGACGCGCACGCTGGCAAGCCAAATGGAATCGGCGGAGCTGGAGCGAACCACGGTCGATATCGCTGCCGCGGTCCCGCCCGGCCAGAAATACAGCACAATAGATTTGCGTACGACCGGCCAGGTCGTTCGTTTTGATGGCTTCCTCGTGCTTTACCAGGAAGGTAAGGACGACGAGGAGGATGAGGAAACCGGCCGCCTGCCGCCAATGGCAAGCGGCGATCGTCTTGACCGCGAAAAAATCGACATAGCCCAGCACTTCACCGAACCGCCGCCGCGCTTCACCGAGGCAACCCTGGTCAAGCGCATGGAAGAACTGGGCATCGGACGCCCGTCAACCTACGCATCCACTTTGGCAGTGCTTCGCGACCGGGACTACATCCGTATTGAGAAAAAGCGCATCGTTCCTGAAGACAAGGGCCGGCTGGTGACGGCTTTCCTGGAGAGCTTCTTTACCCGTTACGTGCAATATGAATTCACCGCCGATCTGGAAGAGCAACTCGACAAGGTCTCCAATTCCGAGGCCGACTGGAAACAATTGCTGCGGGATTTCTGGAAAGAGTTTTCAGCATCCGTCGACGGCACCAAGGACCTGCGCACCACCGAGGTGCTGGACAATCTCAACGAGGTCCTGGGACCGCACGTATTTCCAGCACGCGAGGACGGGTCCGATCCACGCGCCTGCCAGGCATGTGGCGCCGGGCAATTGTCCCTGAAGGTCGGCAAGTTCGGAGCCTTCATCGGTTGCTCCAATTATCCCGAGTGCAAGTTCACCCGCACGCTATCGGGCGGCAACGACGATGAAGGCGGCCTGCCCGGCCCCAAACTGCTCGGCATCGATCCGGTTACTGGCGATGAAGTAACGCTGCGCGACGGCCGTTTTGGCCCTTATGTCCAGCTTGGCGAGGAAGGCAAACCGAAGCGATCCTCGCTTCCACGCGGCATGGAAAAGGATGATGTAACGCTGGAAAAGGCGCTTGCCCTGCTTTCGCTGCCCCGCGAGGTCGCCAAGCATCCCACATCCGGTGAGCCGATCCTGGCGGGCCTCGGACGCTATGGCCCCTATGTCCAGCACGGAAAAATGTATGCGTCGCTGACCCGCGACGACGATGTGCTGGAAATCGGCGCCAACCGGGCGATCGATCTCATCATCACCAAGGAACAGGGAGGCGGCGGACGCGGCCCGTCGGTCCCGGCGCGGGTTGTCGGCGCCCATCCCGACGGCGGCGACATTTCATTGAAATCCGGCCGCTACGGACCCTATGTCACCTGGAACAAGGTCAACGCTACCATACCGCGCGACAAGGACCCCGAGACAGTTACACTTGAAGAGGCCGTTGCAATGATCGCGGCCAAGCAGGAGGCCAACAAGGCGGTCCAGGGTCGAGAACTGGGAGAGCATCCTGAAGGCGGCGTGATAACCGTGCGCGACGGACGCTTCGGCCCCTACGTCAACGTCAACAAGGTCAATGCGACCATTCCCAAGAGCCTGACGATCGATGCGATCACGCTGGAAGACGCAATAGAATTGATCGACGCCAAGGGCGGACCGGGCAAACCGGCGGCCAAAAAAGGTGCAGCAAAGAAAGCCGCCAAAAAACCTGCAAAAAAGGCAGCGAAAAAGGCTGCAAAGAAGCCTGCAAAAAAAGCCGCTACCAAGAAGAAGCCGGCGAAAAAGACTGCTGCAAAAACCGCCAGGAAGGCACCGCCCCGGAAATCCTCCGGGAACATGGAAAATCCGCCCTTCTAACGCGGCCTGGCGACTTATTTGCAACCATTGTGTTTGCGCCACATCGCGGCGTCATGGCCCTCGGGGACGCTCGCGCAGGGGTCATTCGCATATCCACGCAACCTGTTATAGTGTTTGATCTGCGCCTTGCTGAGAATTGCGGGCGTGCGCAAATGCGTCGACAGGTGAATAAAACGCAACGCGGATCGCGCCTTTGCAATATCCGCCAGCATTGCCTTCAGCTTGTCATCGCTCATCCCGCTGGCCCGGAACGCCGCCTCCAGCGCCTTTTTCGCCGCGATCAGCTTTTTACCACCGGCGATGGCTTTGGCCTGCATGTCCTTGAACAGAGCTTCTATCCTTTTCACCTGCTCCGGCGTCATGGAAATCTTGCTCTTTAGTTCGAGCAAATGGGCGGGACCCGGCACGCCGTTCAACTCGGCGGCCTTGGCCAATCCCCACCCGCCACCGCGGCGCAATTCCGCCAAATCATCCGGCGAGAGGCTCTTGATTTCCCGCGTCTGCTGGCCGGCATATTTCGAATGGGCATGTCCTGCGCCGCCGTGCTGGGCACAACCCGGGGCCGGCGTCAAAACCAGAAACGCAGTTACGGCAAGGCCTCCTGTCAGGCGCATCGGACAATCCTTCAAATCTTCTTGAAACGGGATATTGTCTCTTGCCAGCTCCATACGATCCACAACATGATCGCAATCATGTCACAGCCCGTTTTTGACGCCCTGATGGCGGCCTCAAGCCAGCCGAAGCAATATGACCGTGGCGCACATGTCTTCCATCGCGGGGACCGGGTGCAGCACGTCTATCTGTTGGCGGCGGGCTCCGTGCGGTTGACGCGCTTTCTCGGTGGCGGCGAGCCCGTCATTCTGCACCGCGCACAAGCACCTCATGTCATTGCCGAAGCATCAATCTACTCGCATGCCTATCATTGTGACTGCATTTGCGAACAGCATTCGCTCGTTCACGCCCTGCCGATCGCAACAGCGTCGGCAATCCTGGACAATGACCCGGCGCTGGCGCGCGAATGGTCGGCCTACCTCGCCCGTGAGCTTCAATCGGCCCGCAGGCGATGCGAGCTTTTGACCCATCGTACCGTATCGGAAAAACTCAACGCCTGGCTGGATTGGCGCGGCGACGTTCCGGCAAAAGGACAATGGAAATCACTGGCTGCGGAGCTGAATGTAACGCCCGAGGCCCTCTATCGCGAGCTGGCGCGACGCGGCGCCAGGCCGGAAAACTCTCAAGCCGCAAAGAAACCCGAATGAGCGGCAACAAGACCTTACGTACCAGGGCCAGCGTTGCCAAATACATCGCCGGGATAACCCCGGAAAAACGGCAGGCCGAAGCAAGGTTGTTGCTGCCATTGTTCGAACGCGCAACGGGCTTCAAGCCCGCCATGTGGGGAAGCTCGATCATTGGCTTTGGCGAGTACCACTACAAGTACGCCTCGGGACGGGAGGGCGACTTTTTATTGACCGGTTTTTCCCCGCGCAAGGCGGCGATAACGATTTACATCATGCCGGGTTTCAAACGCTATGCGCCCTTACTGAGCAAACTCGGAAAATTCAAAACATCCGTATCCTGTCTGTACGCGACACGGCTGGAGAACATCGAGCTTTCAATCCTCGAGCAACTTGTCGCCAGGTCTGTCGAAGACATGAAGGATATCTATCCGCAGTGGAAGCGATAGCCTGTGCCTGCCGATATCAGGGTTCGGCACGGCCTTGATCACCCGTGAGCGCGTCAACTGCGCCGATGCCGAACACGCTGCCCACGACCGATTGCCGTTTTGGTAAACAAATTGATATGCGAGCCGCCATCGGAACTGGTACGAGCGCCAAACGATTATCTCAAAATTACTGCAAATAGTTGTATACAGACATTTCCGCGTCCATAGCCGAATGGTCAACAAGAGCCGAAGCGCGCCCGGGCGAACTCGCAGAGTTATGTGCAAGTGTATATATTTATTGAAGTATTAAGTGTCTCCATTAATCGATCGAGAATACAAAAGCCCTATATCCTGCGCCCGGACAATAAACTGAATAGCCCCTAGATTTGTAGACGCCTTCTTTCCTAAATTTGAGGCAAGGAG
>CAZTMN010000146.1:0-6949 GCA_964615275.1 uncultured Beijerinckia sp.
ATCAAGGTCGCCAATAGCGGCCATTTCCGAGCGCATATGATCGTGCCGGACATCGGTACACAACAGGCCAAGCGCAGAAAACGCACCCGGATTGAGAGGCACGAGAACACGCGGCATTCCCAGGTCTTCCGCGACCTGCGCAGCATGAACGGGCCCTGCCCCACCAAACGGCACGAGCGTATGGCCGGACAGGTCAATGCCCTTTTTTGCCGCCTCGACGCGGATCGCATCGGTGATCCGTGCATTGACGATCCGGGCAATTCCCGAAGCGGCGGCGATAACGTCGGTTCCCATCGCCTCGGCAATGCCTGATTCAATCGCGGCGCGTGCTGCAGCGGCATCGAGTGTGGCCTTGCCGCCGAGGAAAAAATCCGGATTCAGCGCGCCGCGCACAACATTGGCGTCGGTCACGGCGGGGCGTTTGCCGCCACGGCCGTAGCACGCTGGTCCCGGATCAGCGCCTGCGCTTTGCGGGCCGACCTCAAGCATACCGGCATCGTTTATCCAGGCGAGCG
The DNA here is from genome assembly GCA_964615275.1 of uncultured Beijerinckia sp. Taxonomy (GTDB): domain Bacteria; phylum Pseudomonadota; class Alphaproteobacteria; order Rhizobiales; family Beijerinckiaceae; genus Terripilifer. Next base: position 516 of record CAZTMN010000146.1, read on the forward strand.
AACCGCCACCGGCGGCGACGGTCGAGATGTCGAACGCCGGAACACCGACGATGCGCCCATCAACAATCGATTCGGATTGTTCAACCGGTTCTCCAGCCTCCACGAAAGCGACATCACAAGATGTGCCGCCAATATCCATGGTGACGAGATTGCGCCATCCCTGCTGTTGCGCAAGCATGTAAGAGGCGCAGCCGACCCCCGCCGCCGGTCCGGACAACAGCGTGCGCACCGCATGGGTTTCGGCATTTGCCACAAGCGGCATCACGCCACCATTCGACTGCAACAGGAAGCGCTGCGGCGTCAAAACGCCGGCTGTATCAAGACCATTGGCCATGTCGGCGCAATAATTCGCCAGCACCGGCCCGAGATAAGCGTTCAACATCGTGGTGGAGTACCGCGGCCACTCGCGGATGCGCGGCAGGACCTGGCTGGAGCAGGAAACAAACGCGCCCGGGACGGCTGCGCGCACGATTTCCGCCGCGCGCGCTTCGTGTTCACCATTCATGAAGGAAAACAAAAAACAGATGGCGAAAGACGTTGCACCTTGCGCGGCCAGGTCTTGCGCAGCAACACGCACTGCTGCCTCGTCCAGCGGCTCGATTTCCGCCCCGGAATAGTCGATACGTCCACCGATCTCGCGCACAAAGGCGGGACGCGCCAGCGGCTCTGGTTTGTGAAACATGTGGTCAAACGGCGGCCAGCCGTCACGCGCCTGGGACTGAACTTCCAGGATACCGCGCATGTGGGGATTGATCAAAACGCCAATTCTTGCCCCGCGCATTTCGAGCAGGGCATTGGTCGTGGCCGTCGTACCGTGGCTGAAAAACTCTATGTCATCTGGCACCACGCCTTCGGCGATGAATTGCTGCACGCCGGCCAGGACCGCGAGTGCGGGATTGTGCGGCGTGGACGGCACTTTCACTATCCGCCAGCCGGCTCCGTCCGCGGGAGCTTCAGCTTCCAGCAATACCATGTCGGTGTGGGTTCCGCCCACGTCAATGCCAATGCGATAGCGTGGCAACACTTTCTCCCCGTTGTTACCGGGTTAGATGAACGGGCGCGGCCCTTGCGTCAAGCGGTCGAGACGGCAAGCGAAAACCCTCCGCCTGATACCAGGCGGAGGGTCATCGGCGGCGTCATCTCGCCAGACATGACGCCGGTTGATGTTGCTCTCCGGGGAGAGAGAGCCGTGAGCAACCATCAAATCAGTTGCAGACCCGGATGTAGCGGTAGCCGCGGAAATCGCCCCAGCGATTGTAGCGCGGACGCTTTTCGGTCCAGCAATTCCGATAATGGCCGTGGTGATGGGCGCGTGCTGCGCTGCCAACTATCGCCGCACCAACGAGACCGGCGGCAATTCCACCCCAAAACGCACCCTTACGGCCGAATTTGGCTTCTGCAGGGGCCGCAGACAGCGCCAGCGTGGCAGCGACGGACAGGGCGGCGGCGGTAGCGGTAACGAACTTTTTCATGACATCTCTCCGTTTCATCTGTTGGCGAGCAGCTCCTGCCGTCTCGCGATGATTGGACAATAGCCGGAGCAATTGCCGAACGATGTGCGCAGGCGCACAGGAGCGAAACGGGCGTCCGGAATCGCCGGTATTGGGCCCGGCAGGCGATACCTGCTAGTATCTGGATCCAGAACCATCAGCTACCGTCGGTCCATACATGATACTCCCCCGCCCTGGCGCCATCGATTGCGACATGCACGTTAACGTGCCGGATGTGCGCGCGCTGCTGCCATACATGAGCGATTATTGGCAGGACCAGATCGTCACCCGCTACATCGACCGCTCTTCGTTCGCCCACATGTCGTATCCGCCGGGCTCGCCGTTGTCAGGCCGCAAGGACTGGGTACCGCAAGACGGGCCGCTGAAGAGCGTCCCGGGTGGCGGGCTTGCTGATGTCCAAACCAATCTGCTGAACCATTTCGGCATTGGCATGGCGGTCTGCAACGTCATCCACGGCAGCAATTCGCTGTTCAACGAAGACATGGGCGCTGAGTTTTGCACGGCGATCAACGAATGGCTGGTTCGCGAATGGCTGGACCGGGAACCGCGGCTGCGCGCCTCGATCGTAGTGCATGCCCAGAACCCGCAACTCGCGGTGGACGAGATCGAACGGCGCGCCGGCGACCCGCGTTTCGTTTCTGTCCTGCTGCCCCTGATGGGAGACGCGCCGTTGGGACGGCGGATATATTGGCCGGTATACGAAGCGGCGCAGAGACACCGACTGTCAATCGCTGTCCATGCCGGCTCCACCTACCGGTATCCGACGACGGCAGCCGGCTTCACGTCCTACCAGATTGAAGACTACATTCACATGAGCGCGGCGTTCGAAAATCTGATTGTTTCGTTTTTGGCCGAGGGCGTATTCCAGAAATTTCCGGATCTCAAACTGATCTGCATGGAATCGGGGTTCACGTTCATTCCGACGCTACTGTGGCGGGCGAACAAGACCTGGCGCGGAGTGCGCGCGGAAGTACCGTGGATAGACGAAGCACCTGCCGAAATTATCCGCCGTCAGGTGCGGTTTACCTTGCAGCCGGTCGATGCACCGCGAGACGAGGAAGTCTTGAGAAAAATCTTCAGGCAAATGGATTGCGACGATCTGCTGGTGTTTTCCAGCGATTATCCACATTGGCAGTTCGACGGCGACGAGGCCCTGCCAGACGGGCTGCCGCATCAACTGATCGAGAAGATTTTGTTTGACAATCCACGCGATGCATTTCCCCGGCTGGATGCAGAAACGGCAGCAACCATTCAACTTGCAGGAAGCCATTCATGAACGCCCCCTTCGACGCGCCTTCCGCCGATAGCAGCGCCCGCCAGCGACTCATGCTGGTGGATTGCGACATACATCCAATCCAAAAACCCGGAGCGGTGGCACAATATCTATCAAAGCAATGGCGTGACCACATGATGAGTTTTGGCGGCCACGTTCGGCAAGGTCTCCAGCAGCGCATAGCCTGGCCAAGGATGATGGCCTCCGGCCAGCGCGCGGACGCCTATCCACCAGATGGCGGGCCGCCTGGTTCTTCCTATGAAATGCTTCGCGACCAGCACCTTGACCCGCATGGGGTCGAACATGGCATGCTGATCGCGCTGTCGAAAGGCGGCATGGAAGAACGTAATCAGGATTTCGCCGCCGCGTTGATGCATGCCTGCAATCAATGGCAGAAGGAACATTGGGTCGATCGCGACCCGCGGCTGCATGCCGGTATCGTCGTCAATGCCGACGATGTCGATGCGGCCGTGGACGAAATCAAACTGCGGGCCAAGGATCCGGCCTTCAAGCAGATCATCCTGTCACCGCGCACCAACGAACCGCTCGGGCGGCGGCGCTTCTGGCCGATATTCGCGATTGCGCAAGAAACCGGCCTGCCGCTCGGCCTGCATCCGGCGGCCCATCCCGGTGGCGCACCCTCCACCGGCGCCGGATGGCCGACATACTACATGCAGGAACATTTTACCTTCTCGACCGCCTCGGAGGCGGTGGCGACAAGCCTGGTGATGGAGGGGGTGTTTGAAGAATTTCCCAAGGTTCGCATCGCCATGATTGAGTCCGGCTTGAGCTGGGCATCGATACTTGGATGGCGCATGGACCGGATCTGGGAGCGTATGCGGGCCGAAACGCCGCGCCTCAAGCATCCCCCGTCGCATTACTTGCGGCAGAACTTCTGGTTTGCGACCCAGCCGATTGAAGAGCCGGAAAATCCGCAAGACCTGATAGACGTATTCGACTGGCTGGGCTGGGACAAGATCGTCTATTCATCGGACTATCCGCACTGGGATTACGACGACCCGCGTTTCGTATTCCGGATCAGGCTGGACGACAGCAAGAAGCGCGCCCTGTTCCGCACCAACGCCATGACGTTGTACAATCTGGAGTGATTGGCGATGGCGCGAGACGGGCAGGTCCAAAGACATGTCGTTGCAAAGGCTGAAGACATCGCTCCCGGAGAACGATTGGCGGTCAGCGTCGGCAACCGCGATATTGCAATTTTCAACGTTGACGGCGGCTACTATGCGCTTGCCAACCGCTGCCCGCACGAGGGTGGGCCACTTTGCGGCGGGTTGATCACCGGCATCCCCTTGTCCGATGGACCGAACGACTACAGAATTTCCCGCAAGGGAGAATTCATTCGCTGCCCCTGGCACGGCTGGGAGTTCGACATCAAGACCGGCCAAAGCTGGTGTGATCCGAAATCGGTGCGGGCGCGCCAGTTCAATGTCCGGGTAACGCCCGGAGCAGAGCTGGTTGCAGGCCCGTATAAAGCCGAAACACTCCAGGTCGGGCGTGACGGCGACTATCTCGTTATCGAATTGTGAGCAACGCAAATGGGTACGACCGACAAGATAGAAGCAGTGTCCGGACCGCAGGTCTGGAATGCGCAGACATTCGCCGCCCTGGATAGCTGGCGCTTTGTTGTGCCGGACAGGGTGATCGACAATCTCGACACCGTCGCCCGTGAAGCCCGAGCCAATCAACTCGACCAGGACACATTCGACTATGATGCGACGGATTTTCCCGCGTTGCACGCTTTCGGCTCGGCAATCGCCGATTCCATGCGCAAAGGCACCGGAGTCGCGCAGGTGAAAGGTATGCCCGTCGGACGCTACAGCACCGAAGAGTTGAAGGTGCTGTTCCTGGTAATCGGACGGCACATCGGTCTAATCGGTCCGCAAGCTCTGCGCAAACGCGGGATCGGCGAAGTGATGGACATCGAAACGCCGGGCCCGAAAGAGTTTTATTATCATCGCGGCGGCGCGCTGCCGATGCACATGGATCCGGTCGACGCAGTTGGCCTGTTGACGATTCGAAAAGCCAAGCGCGGCGGTGTGAGTGGTATCGCCAGTTCGATGGCTGTCCACAATGAAATCCTGCAGCAGCGGCCAGATCTGCTTGCACTGCTCTACCGTGGTTTCAAGAATCGCCGGCGCGAGTCGCGGGTTTCAGCCGGCGGTTCCCGCCTGACCGACCATCACGTGCCGGTCTATGCCGACATCGGCGGTGAAGTCATTTGTTCCTATCTGCCGCAACCGATCAACATGGCCGTGGATGAGGGCCTGATGACGCTCGACGAACAGGAACGTGCTGCTCTGGCTATCATGGATGAAACGGCGGAACGGCCGGACCTCATCTACCAGATGGACCTTGAGCCCGGCGACCTGCAATTTCTCAACAACAGGGTCACGCTGCACAATCGCGGCGACTACGAGGACTGGCCGGAAGTCGAGCGGCGGCGGCTGCTCTTGCGCCTGTGGCTGACGATGCCGGGCTGGACCAAATACCCACCGAATATTTCCCACACTGACGTCGAACAGGACAGGACGCCAGTGTGAGAGGCAAACGCATTGGCCATGCCCCGGTTTCCCCATCGCACCGATCGCGATAGACAGGTGCCAAGAGGAAACCCGCGCTCATGACAACCGCTGGCAACAGGCCGATCAACCAGTCGATGACCGCGTCGCAATGGAGCGAACTGGTCCTGCTGTCGTTACTCTGGGGCGGCACGTATCTTTATACGGCGCTGGCTTTGCGCGAGGTCGATCCGTTCACCATCGCCCTTTGCCGCACAGGTCTTGCTGTTGTCTTTCTCTACGGCGCAATGTTGATTGCGCGGCAAAGCTTTCCCCTGACTCTGAGCGCGTGGGCCGCGTTTGCCGGCATGGGGATTTTCAACAACGTCATTCCGTTCAGCCTGATCATGTGGGGGCAGAAAGAGATTTCTTCCGGGCTCGCCTCGATTCTGATAGCAGCCACGCCATTGTTTACCGTTATCGTTGCACATTGGACCACTGACGATGAGAAAATGAGCGTCAACAAGATTGCCGGCGTATTGATCGGCATTTCCGGCGTCGTTGTGCTGATCGGGCCGTCGATCTGGACCGACACAACGCTTACACTTGTCTCACAGATCGCCGGGCTTGGCGCGGCCCTCTCCTATGCCATCGGCGGAATATTCGGTCGCCGCTTTGCACCGCACGGTTACAAGCCGATCGTTCTGACGGCCGGACAATTGACCATGTCGACGTTCGTCCTGGCAGGTATTTCGCTGATCTTCGGCAATCCATTCGCGCTTGCCAGCGCCGGCATGGTGACCTGGGGCGCATTGTTGGCGATAGCCATCCCGGCAACCGCCCTGGCCTATTTGCTATACTTCCGAATACTCACTGCTGCGGGCGCGACCAATATCATGCTGGTGACGTTGCTCATGCCCGCCAGCGCCATTGTCCTTGGGGCGATTGTACTCGGCGAACGGCTGGCATGGTGGCACTTCGCCGGAATGGCGCTGATCGCCCTCGGGCTGGCAGCGATCGACGGGCGATTGTTCCGGCGCGAGCGACCTGGAGTTTAAAGACAAATGCCACCCGCCGCACATACAAATCCCGGAAACGAGCGCGCGCACGTCACGATTGTTGGTGCAGGCA
>CAZTMN010000147.1:0-6771 GCA_964615275.1 uncultured Beijerinckia sp.
GCTGCTGGCGGTGGCGGCAAGCCTTGCAAGCGGTGGGCTTCGCGCCACAAGATTCGAGTGGCCATCGCGAGCCTATTGCGCGGCGAGTCTGCTCTTGCCTGGAGGCTTTGTGCTAGGCGGCGTGTTCGTTCACGCTGGATATCTCGGCGGCGTCTTCCTGTCGCTAAAAGCCGGTGTCGAGGCTGGCTCCTCGGCGATGATTGCCGCACTGCAACCGTTGGTGACAGCCGCGGTCGTTGGCCCGTTCCTCGGCGAGAAGGTGACAGTACGGCAATGGGGCGGCCTGTTACTCGGTTTCATCGGTGTCGGACTTGTAGCGCAAACCAAGCTGGCGCAGGGCATCGGCACGCCGCTTGGCATTGCCTTCTCGTTCATGGGCATGATCAGCCTGACCATCGGGACGCTGTGGCAAAAGCGCTTTGGCGGCCAGATGGATCTGCGCACCGGATCGGTCGTCCAGTTCGCCGCGGCGACACTCGCTTGCGCGCCTTTCGCCATCTTCCTTGAAGGTTTTCGCCACAGCTGGACGGTTGAATTTTCCATCGCCATGACCTGGCTGGTGCTGGTGCTTTCAGTCGGGACGATCTTCATCTTGTTCACCCTGATCCGGCGCGGCGCGGCGTCCAAGGTTGCAAGCCTGTTTTTCCTCGTGCCACCGGCGACGGCGCTGATTTCCTATTTTCTGTTCGACGAAAAGCTGGGGCCCGTGGCATTCGGTGGAATGGTTCTCACCGCCATTGCGGTCGCGATGGTGACCTTCACACCAAAACAACAATAGACTGCACAAACCGGATCAAATCGGATTGGGAGGAAAATCATGCGTGCAATGGTCATTGAGAAACCCGGCGACCCGTTTCAGCTGCGCGACTTGCCGATCCCCGAACCCGGGCCGGGCGAGGCTGTAGCGAAGGTCTATGCGTGCGGCGCGGGGCTGACGCTGCAGCACGTCAAGGCTGGCCGCAGCTCGGGCAAATTTCCGCTGATCATGGGACATGAAATTACCGGCGAAATTTCCGCCGTTGGCGAAGGCGTGACGGACCTGACGGAGGGCGATCCGGTCACCATCTATTTCTATCTCACCTGCGGAACCTGCCCCTATTGCCAGGCGGGCCAGGAAAACCTGTGCGACAATTTCGGTGGCTTCGTTGGCCGCCAGATCGACGGCGCTTATGCTGAATACGTCAAGCTGCCGGCGCGAAATTTCCTCAAATTTCCAGAGGGTCTCAACTACAAGGAAATTCCCGGCGAGGTTGGCGTCGTTACCGACGCTATTGCAACGCCGTACAAGGTCATTCGACGCGCCCGCATTCAGCCCGGCGAGAATGTTGCAATTTTCGGCGCCGGTGGCGGGCTCGGCTCCAACATGGTGCTCGTGGCGAAATGGGCGGGCGCGCGCGTTATCGCCGTCGACCGCGGCAAGGACAAGCTCGACCTTGCCAGACAACTCGGCGCCGACGAAGTGGTCGACGTATTGCACGAGGACGGCCTGAACTCGAATGTGCCCGATCAATTGTGGGCCGTCACCGATGGGCGCGGGCCGGAAGTTTCAATCGATTTTGTTTCCTCCGCCTGGACGACCGAGACAGCGATTGCAGCTAGCAATAAACAGGGACGCATCGTCGTGCTCGGCGGCGGCGGGGAAGTATTTCAGGCCCAAACGATGGATTTTCTCAATCGCGAGCTGGAGCTGATTGGGTCGCGATATTGTTCCCGCGCTGAAGTAATGGAATCGCTGCAACTGGTCGCCGATGGCGAAATCTTGCCCTATGTCGGTGAACATTACGCGCTGGAGGACGCCGAAATCGCCCATGACCGGCTTGAACAGGGTATAGTCATGGGCCGGGCGGTACTGGATATCGCCAAGTTCGAATAATCCCGTCGCTAAGAAGTCGATACGGTCCGATTGGACTCCGGTGCGGCAACGGGCTAGCTTTTTCACGGAGGCAAACGACAACCAGCCGGCTGCCCATGCAGGTCGGTAAACTGGGAGGGACGTCATGAAACGAATACTCGCCGCAGGGTTTGCAACCCTGTGCCGCATCTGCCCAAGCGCAGATGCCAACGCTAACCCACGAATATGCCCAGCCGGGTGGTGGTAGCGACGTGTCCGCCAAGAACCTGGCCGAGGTAGCTGCCCAGAACAAGATCGCATCGATCCAAACCCAGGGCGGCAAGACGCTGACCCGTTCGATCCAGCAGGTTGCGGAAGGCAAGACCGACATCGCCTCAACGCCAATGATTCTGGTGTTTTTGATGTCCAAGGGGCTGGGGCCCTATTCAGCGCTCGGCCGTAAAAAGGGCAAGGAACTGGCCGGCAATTTGCGGATATTGTACCCCTACCACGGCGTCACCGGATTCTTCCTGATCGCCTATTCCAATACCGGCATCGATTCCTGGGCCAAGCTGAAGGGCAAGACCGTATTCAACGGCCCGCCACGCGGTGGCGCATTGAATACAGCCCGTTCCATTATCCGGCTCACTGCCGGTCTGAATGAAGGCAAGGGCTACAAGGGCAAGCAGATTGCATGAGGCCAGGCCAATTCGGTGTTTCTGGACCGTTCCGTCGATGCCGCAGTGCATCCGGGCACCAATCCGGCGAGCTGGATGCCAATCCTGATGTCGAGCGGAAATCTGAATATCGTCTCGGTACCCAAGGCCAAATGGGAAGGAGCGACCTGGCAGAAGTTCCTGAAAGCGCCGGGAAACGTGCCGAGCATTTTCCCTGTCAGTGAACTCGCTCACTACGGCAAGAAACTAAAGGTCATTTCCGACGACAACATGTTCCGGACTGTCAGTGCTGCGTTTGCCGACGGCGTTCACAAGAAAATGCCAAAGGATCTGGCACGGGCGCTGACAGCCGCATTCATCAAGAGCGTGCCCAACCTGCAGCGCAAGGTTCCGTTCGCCAAGGGCCTGTTGTTTGGTGAAATCGATGACAGCAGAATGGGTATTTGCCGGGCCAGCGTCAAAATGCACATCGGCGCCGTCGAAGCCTGGGAAGCTGCCGGAAACAAGATTGCCGATTGTATGAAACCAAAGTCGTAGAACGCGCGGCGTCCCGAAGTAATTTGGCCCGTCCGCTGACGACCAGCGGGCGGGCTTTCTAATTTGCGGCTAAACTTCGCCGCCGCCACAACAAGACGATGTAGACCCCGGCCAGCGTTGCCGCCAGCCCGAACCAGGTCCAGGCATAGGACAAATGGTTGTTGGGTATGCCGCGGATCGAGGTCACGCCGCCTTTCGGCCAGCCTCCCGGGCTAGCCGTCGCGTCGGCGTCGATAACGAAGGGCGAGGCCTTCGCCAGTTTGAAATGCCGCGCGATCGCCATCGGATCACGGCTGTACCAGACACGCTTGTCCGGTGCATCAGCCGGAGTGAACATGTTGCGCCGTTCGGCCAGCCGCAAGAACCCCGTTACCGTCACCAGACCACGAACCTGTCCGGCGGAACGCTTCGCCGAATCGCGGAAACGCTCGGGAACAAAACCGCGATTGACGATGACATAACTGCCATCGGCCAAACGCAAGGGCGTGAGAATATGATAGACCGGACCGAGATTCCTTTGGCCGGCAGCCCGGAAAATTAGCGCTTCCTTGCTGTGATCGAATTCACCGCGGAATTCGAATTTCTTGTAGGCATTGCCGGCCTGCGCCAGCGCCTGCCATTGTGATTGCGGAGGCAGCGGCAGCGGCGCGGCATTCATATTAGCGCCTATGCGGGCAAGGATCTCCCGCTTCCATTCCAGCCGATGCAATTGCCAGAAACCCAGGCTCAGCAAAACCGCAAGACCCAGCAAGACCAGCACGCTCAGCAGCATCGCGCCGCGGCCGCCGCGAGGCCCTGTACCGGCGCTTGGTTCTTCGCGCGCTGTCTTCGGTGAGGCCATTCAGTCCTCTAGGCGGCCCTGCTCAGCCTTGTTTGCATATTGCAAGGCAATAAGCAGGCCCTTTAACGGCCGCAACATGCCAAGGCAAACGATCAACGTCAGCGGAAAGAAAATCGCCATCAACAGCCAAACCGGAGGCTCGTAGGTCATCTGCACAAACAGGGCCAGGCCGAGCAGCACAAAGCCGCCAAGCAGCGTGACAAAGACCGCAGGGCCATCACCAGCATCGGCAAACGAGAATTTCATCCCGCAATGGCCGCAATCCTCGGCGACAGTGATAAATCCGCTGAAAAGCTTGCCCTCGCCGCAGCGCGGGCAGCGCCCGCCAAGTCCGGTACTGTACGGAGATTGCGGCGGGTAGTCGTTATCGAAATTCATGCGGACGCCTTTGCGAAACCGTAACATATTACAAAATGAGAATATGTTATCTGCGCTTGTTTTGGCAATGCACGATAGCGTTTCCCGGACAAAGCCCATCGGTAGTCTGTCCGGACCTTCATCCAGCAAGAAATCCAGGGCCGGTGATTGCATCGATCACATTGTAGCCTGCTCTGCAACAAAAAACAGGGTGGCGCGAAGCCACCCTGCAATCGTGCCGATGTGACACCAATAAGATCAGTGCGCAGCGATCACGCCGCCACTGTTACCCCATACATAGATGGCGGCGAACAGGAACAACCAGACAACGTCGACGAAATGCCAGTACCAGGCGGCAAACTCGAAGCCGAGATGTTGCTGCGGGGTAAAGTGTCCCTTGTAAGCCCGGATCAGGCACACCAGCAGGAACATGGTGCCGATCAAAACATGGAAGCCGTGAAAGCCGGTCGCCATGAAGAACGTCGCGCCGTACAACGACCCGGAGAAACCGAACGGGGCATGGGCGTATTCATAGGCCTGCACCGCGGTGAACAGGGCGCCAAGCAGAACGGTCACGATCAAACCGTTCTTGAGTCCTTGCCGGTCGTTGTGCAGCAGCGCGTGATGGGCCCAGGTTACCGTGGTGCCCGAAGTCAGAAGGATCAGGGTATTCAGCAACGGCAGATGCCAGGGATCGAATACTTCCGTCCCCTTGGGCGGCCATATGCCCTGGGTGAATTCGACACGGGCGGTTTGAATCGCCTCGCCGGGAAACAGGCTGGCATCGAAAAACGCCCAGAACCAGGCGACGAAGAACATGACTTCCGACGCGATGAACAGGATCATCCCATAGCGATGGCTGATCTGCACCACACGGGTGTGATCGCCCTTGTGCTCGGCCTCGTTGACCACATCAGCCCACCAGACGAACATCACGTACAAAATTCCGATGAGCCCGGCTCCAAGCAGGAAAATGCCCATCTTCAGCCCGAACAGCGCCAGGCCCTTCATGGCCATGATCGCGCCAACGGCCGTTATAAAAGCGAAAATCGAGCCGACCAGCGGCCAGGGACTTGGATCGACGAGATGATAGTCGTGGTTCGGTTTTGCGTGGCCGTCAGCCATGTTGATCCCCGTGGTTTTCCCTACGCGGCGCTGCGCGCATTACTCCATTAAAAGTGTTTCCACTCTGTGTCACGCCAAGTGTCAAGGCGGCGTTTGGTCTCAGCGCCCCTCCCGGCGCTGTATCGGTCAAAGCCCTGTTTTGTTGCTCTTTCCCGCTGGCCCCCTGGCAGATTTCTGGTTCTTCTTGGCTATGAACGTGTAAGACAAGGTCACACCGGCCACGTTGCGCATTGTGGAATCCGATTCGAGCGCCGGATCGAGGTAAAACACCACCGGCATGTCCATGCTTTCCCCGGGGCCCAGCGTCTTGTCGGTGAAGCAGAAGCAGGAAATCTTGTTGAAAAACCCTCCTGCCTGATCGGGAACCACGTTGTATGTCGCCATCGCGGTCTGGGTCTGGCTGGAATTGTTTGTGACCTTGTAAAAAATGGTCACTGTCTTTCCGGTCCGGACCTTCATCGAATTGACGTCCGGCTTGAAGCTCCAGTCCAGTTCCGGCGAAACGTTGGCGTCAAAGCGTACGTTCATAATCCGCTTGCCGAGTGTTGCCGAGGCCTTGTCGGCAATCTGCGGCGTCCCGCCAAAACCGGTAACCTGGCAGAATATCTGGTAAAGAGGCACAGCAGCAAACGCCATCGCCAGCATGAATGCCGCCGTCCCTGCCACGGCAATGGCGATTTTTCTGTTCTGTCTGCTATTTGCGCGATCCTCCGGCATTGGATAAGACTTACAACCCTTTCTTGATTACGCCGACGCCCAGCTTCGCGACAGTGATGGCGTAAAACAGCAATGTGAACGCTCCGATTGCCAGGGCGATTGCAATATTTCGCCGCCGGCGCGCGCGCGCCTCTTCTGGCGTCGGGTGATAGACAGGCGGGAATTCGCTTCCGCGGTCGCTCAGCTCATCGTTTTCGTTTCCGCCATTGGTCACGGCTCAAACTCCCTGGAATATCCGGCCGGATATTCTCAACCGCCAAGACGCTGGACGGTTTGCTCGCCCGTTAGCACCGCAAACAGCACAAACAGATACAGGATTGAAATGAAGAACAACTGCCGGGCCGGTGGCGTTATCGCCTCCGAACCGTAAGGAGCGCGCCAAACCCGCAGCGCCAGCACAATCATCGCCGACCCACCGGCAATCGCGACTGCGCCATAAACAGGCGAAGCGAACCCAAGTATCCAGGGCAATACGCCCACCGGCGCAAGCACCAGCGAATAGAGCAATACCTCCAGGCGGGTCCGCTTTTCGCCCTTCACATTGGGCATCATAGGAACACCGGCGCGCTCATAATCTTCGGATTTCAGCAAAGCCAGAGCCCAGAAGTGCGGCGGCGTCCAGATGAAGATAATTGCAAACAGGACCACGCTTTCCAGCGAAACGCCGCCTGTAACCGCCGCATATC
>CAZTMN010000148.1:0-6382 GCA_964615275.1 uncultured Beijerinckia sp.
TGCGAGACGCGATGCGGGAGTTCCGCAGCGCTCCAGCAGCCTGACAACCCGCGGATAACCTGCTTGGCATCCATGGCGCGAGGCATCTCAAATCGCGCCAGTTCATAGCCGGATATCCTGGTGAAATAAGCTATGTCCGGGGGAAAGTCCGGCGGCATGCCCATGGCGCGAATTTCGTCGGCGAACCCGTGCCGCCGATAATGTTCCATGGAACGCGCCTGGGTGGCGTTTGCCTGCGGGTTGTAGGCAGTACTGTCCTTGAAGTCCGCCAATACGGTCCGGATGCCGCGGCGGCCGAGTTCATTGGCCAGCATCAGGCCACAGGGGCCGCATCCGGAAATGAACACGTCCGTTTCAGCTGGCGGTGTTCCGGCGGCTGCGATTGCCGATTTTGGCGTTGTCGTCATGGCTGATGGGTTTCCGGGCGGGACCATTTAAAGGAAGGCCCGCAATCGCCGAATGTTTAGAACCGGAACTGCCAGACGTCAAAGCCCTGTTGAGGGCTGCGTCCTGTCAGGCGTGTTTCATTTTTACCGGGATCATCAGATAGCGGACGCCGTTGCTTTCAGCTGGAGGCAATTTGCCGGCGCGCATGTTGACCTGGATCGATGGCAATAGAAGCACCGGAGCCGACAACGTTGCATCGCGCTCTTCGCGCATCTTGACAAATTCGTCTTCTGAAACCCCTACATGCACATGCTTGTTGCGGGCACGTTCCTCCGCCACGGTTGTTTCCCAGGCATATTCGTTGCGCCCGGGCGCTTTGTAGTCATGGCACATGAATAATTTGGTATCTTCCGGCAGCGACAGGAGCTTCTGGATCGAACGGTACAATTGGCGCGCGTCGCCACCAGGAAAGTCCGCCCGCGCGGTGCCGTAGTCAGGCATGAATATGGTGTCGCCGACGAATGCGTTGCTGCCAATCTTGTAGACGACGCAGGCCGGCGTATGGCCAGGCGTGTGCATGACTTCGGCTTGCAGTTCGCCGATGGTAAATGTTTCTCCATCGGAAAACAGGTGATCGAAGTCGCTGCCGTCAATTTCCATGTCCTGGATGTTGAATACCGGCCTGAAAATTTTCTGGACGTCGCGAACATGCTCGCCGATGCCTATACGCGCCCCGGTCCTGGCCTTGATATAGGGCGCGCCGGACAGGTGGTCGGCGTGGACGTGGGTTTCCAGCGCCCAAACAACGTCCAGGCCAAGCTCTTCGGCCCGCTGGAGGATCGCGTCTGCTGACTTGTTGTCAGCGACCCCGCCACGATGGTCATAGTCGAGCACAGGATCGATGATGGCCGCTTTCCTGGTCGCCTCGTCCCAGACCAGATAGCTGATCGTGTTTGTGGGCTCGTCGAAAAAGGCTTCGATCTTCAGCTGCGCGGTCTGCATTGCTTTCATCCTGCCGGTCAGTAGGGTTGATTGTTTGAACTGCTATCAATATATTAGAATATCCTAATATTTGCAAGAGGTGCGATCCGGACATTCCGTTCGTTCGTTCCCATCCTGGAAGGCCGCTCCGTGGACTTTACGCTGACACCCCAGATGATCGCATTTGCGATCGCTTCCGGCATCGCGATCGGCTTTGTTCTTGGCCTGATCGGCGGCGGCGGCTCCATTCTTGCCGTTCCGCTGCTGATTTACGTCGTCGGCGTCCCTTCCGTGCATGTGGCGATCGGGACGAGTGCTGCTGCGGTGGCTCTCAACGCGATGGCAAGCCTCAAGGTCCATGCCGGGAGGGGGAATGTCAAATGGCCTTGTGCGGTTGTATTCGGGCTGGCCGGCATTATCGGGGCGCTCGCCGGGGCCCAAATCGGCAAGGCGATCGATGGTCAGAAATTACTGGCGTTGTTCGGCCTGGTGATGGTCGTGGTCGGCGCCGATATGCTCCGGGGCCGAGCCGGTGAAGGCGATCCGGACGTCCGGCTGACGCGGCAGTCCGCCACGCAGTTGACGCCGTGGTTGATTGCCATTGGCTTTGGCGTCGGGGTGCTGTCGGGGTTTTTCGGCATAGGCGGCGGGTTCCTGATCGTTCCAGGCCTGATGCTGGCGGCCGGTATGCCCTTGGGCATAGCGGTGGGCACATCGCTGGTGGCGGTAAGCGCCTTTGGCCTGACCACGGCCGGGTCCTACGCCTGGTCAGGCTTTATCGATTGGCGGCTGGTAGGACTGGTCGTCGCAGGAGGGATAGCCGGATCGTTCGCGGGAACGGCGGCCAGCATCCGGTTGGGTGGGAAGTCTCGCGCCCTCTCTCTGATTTTTGCCGTGATAGTGATCGCCACCGGTATTTTTATCATCTGGCGCGGGATTAATGCTCTTGTTTAAGCGTAATTATCCGCGGATGGGCCGGATTTCCGTTCCGGTGTATTTCCCAATCGACAGGGACAATTTTCCAGTATATAGACGCGCATCAACTTAAAACAGCGTACCGAAACGCTCGTCTGACCGTGTCCAGCAAGTCAATGCTGCATAACGCGAAGACGGAACGGCAGGAGTTTGACCATGAATATCATTCAGCAGCTTGAAGCTGAACAGGCCAAGAAGCTGGCCGAAGCCCGCCCGATCCCGGATTTCCGTCCTGGCGACACCGTTGTCGTTAATGTCAAGGTCAAGGAAGGCGAGCGCTCGCGTATCCAGGCTTACCAGGGTGTTTGCATTGCCCGGAACGGCGCTGGATTGAGCGAGAATTTCACGGTGCGCAAGATCTCATACGGCGAAGGTGTGGAACGCGTGTTTCCGATCTATTCGCCAATCATCGACTCCATTTCGGTTGTCCGCAAGGGCAGGGTGCGGCGCGCCAAGCTGTATTATCTGCGCGATCGCCGCGGCAAGTCGGCTCGTATCGCCGAGCGCATCGACAACAGCGCCCGGGGCAAGGCCGCCAAGGGCAAGGGCAAGACCAAGACCGAAGCTGCCGCGGCGCCCGTTGCCGCCGAAGCTCCTGTTACCGAAGCTCCCGCTGGCGACACCACAGCAAGCTGATTTTATCTGCACCGGCAAAATCGGAGCGCGGGCAAGGTCCCGCGCTTTTTTTGCTGTCAAACTTTGTTCCACTGTTTGTTGCTACCAATGTCCAATTGCCGAAACGCTTCCAGGGCAGAACAAGCATGCAGTGACTTCGTTCGCGATTCCGCCAGAGCGCTGCGTGTAACGGAGTGCAACATGTGACGGGTCGCTTGCAAGACCATCGATCACGTCAGTTCAAACGCGGTTATTGAAAGCTACGGAGAGCGCAAATGCGCATCGAAGAGATTGCCATAGGACAAAACCCGCCGCACGACGTAAATGTCATTATTGAAGTGCCTATCGGCGGCGAACCGATAAAATATGAAATGGATAAGAAATCGGGCGCGTTGTTCGTCGACCGGTTCCTGTATACGGCGATGCGATATCCCGGCAACTACAGTTTCATACCGCATACGCTTTCGGAAGACGGCGATCCCTGCGATGTCATTGTTGCAAACACCCGGGAAATTGTGCCGGGCGCGGTAATGAACTGCCGGGTGGTTGGTGTTCTGCTGATGGAAGACGAGGCGGGGGGCGATGAAAAAATTGTGGCCGTCCCGGCGCAGCATCTTACCCAACGTTACGACAAGGTCTCCAATTACACCGATCTGCCGGATATCACGTTGCAGCAGATCGAGCATTTCTTCGCGAACTACAAGGATCTGGAACCGGGCAAATGGGTCAAGATCGTTCGCTGGGGCGATGCAGCCGAAGCGCAAAAAATTATTCGCGAAGCAATAGTCAGGGCCGGACGCCAAGCATAACGGCTGACGCGAACAGGTTCGCGGTTTGATTTTCTACCGGCGAAACCGGGATGATACGCCTTTACGGCCATTGCCCTCTGGAGCCAGTTTGCTACCATCGTGTGGGGTTTGGAATCAGCCTGAAGCACCGATGGAAGATAATTTTTTATGCTGTCGATTTTTGATCTTGCGGCAATTCTCGTAACGCTGACTGCTGCATTTGCGTGGGTAAACCAGCGTTACGTGCGGCTGCCACGCAATATCGGCCTGTTGTTGATGGGGTTGCTCGCCTCGCTGGCGCTGGTGGCGGTCGATCTGGCGATCCCGAAAACCGAGCTGTATGCAGGTGTCATCAAGACGGTTCAGCAGATCGATTTTTACGCCGCTGTCATGAACGGCATGCTCGGTTTTCTGTTGTTCGCCGGTGCGCTGCATGTCGATCTGTCGAAGCTGCGCTCGCGGGCGCTGCCGGTCGCGCTAATGGCCAAAATCGGCGTGATGCTGTCTACGGCGATAGCCGGGTTTGGCTTTTGGGGGCTTGCGCAGCTTTTTGGTATCGACATCCCGCTGCTTTGGGCCCTGGTATTTGGTGCGCTGATCTCGCCAACCGACCCGGTTGCGGTGCTGTCGACGCTCAAGGAGGTTGACGTTCCCGAGGCGCTGGAAACCGACATGGCCGGCGAATCCCTGTTCAACGACGGCGTCGGCGTGGTCATCTTCACGATCTTGCTGGCGCTGGCGGTTCAATCCGGCGGCGAAACACAAATCGGTTTCTTCCCGGTCGTCAAACTATTCATTCTGGAGGCGATAGGCGGCGCCATTCTCGGCCTCATCGCTGGTTACCTTGCTTATCGGATGATGCGCTCGATCGACGAGTATGTCGCCGAGTTGATGATTTCGATAGCGCTCGTGATGGGCGTTTATGCGCTTGCACAGTACCTGCACATCAGCGGCCCGATCGCTGTCGTCGTTGCCGGCTTGCTGATCGGCGAGCGCGGGCCGGACGATGCGATGAGCGAGGAAACGCAGCGCCATCTCTTCAGCTTCTGGACGCTGGTCGATGAACTGCTGAATGGATTGTTGTTTCTGCTGATCGGTCTGGAACTCCTGATCATCAAGTTTGCACCGGCTTTTGCCTGGGTTGGGATGGCATCGATTGTCCTGGTGCTGTTTGCCCGGTTTTCAGCAGTCGCCGCGCCGGCAACGCTTTTCGGCATCAGCAAGAAGTTTAACAGGGGCACCATTCCGGTGCTGACCTGGGGCGGCATTCGCGGCGGTATTTCGGTCGCGCTGGCATTGTCGCTGCCGTTGGTTGAGGAGCGCGGCGTTATACTGGCTGCAACCTATGCAGTGGTGCTGTAGCCATTGTCGTCCAGGGGCTGACGCTGAAAAAAGTCGTGACCCGGTTTGTTCCGGCTGGCGAAGTGGGTGTCAGCGGCATCAGCGAAGAGGACAGCGGGTAGGCGGGCCCGCTTGTGCCGCTCATCCGAGCGGGCCGTTCAAGATCCAGCGATGACCAAAGGGATCGCGCAGAACGGCGAACCTTGTACCCCAGAAGCTGTTGGTTGGCTCGGTCTCGACCGTTGCACCGAGGGACCTAGCCCTCGCGATCGTATCGTCGACCGCCTGCCCGGAATCGAATTCGAGGCTGACCGATACCGGCATTGGCTCGGCAGGAAGGGGAACCCGGGTCTTGCCAAACTCGGGAAACATGTCCGAAACCATGACCGATCCGCCGTTTATGTCCAGTTCGCAATGGAGAATGCGCAAACCGTCAAGCGCTGGCATCAGGGCTTTCTGGGTGGCCCCAAAAGCGGCGGCGTAAAATGCCGCGGCCGCGCTTGCGGGGGTAACCGTGAGATAGGGCGCCACCGGTGGCCGGCTGGATCCCGCGGGCCGGGTGCTGTCGTCTGGCTTGTTCATTTTTACCCCGTAGCGGGCCGGATAGGCCGTCACAATACCCAAATGCGGACGTTGAAGCATATTCCCGCCCCGCCGCAGAGGCCAGTTGCCCTTCAAGGACCGGCCGAAAACCGGCTTTCACTTTACCGGCAAACGTTTTAAAAGCACCTCAACTTTTTGGAGTCCGCAATGCCATGGCGCAATTGAGCGCAATTGGACGTTGCCGGGCGAAATGCAATCGAAGGATATCATGGCCAAGGCACGTACGCTCTACGACAAAATCTGGGACGATCATGTGGTCGACGTCGAGGACGATGGCACTACGCTCCTGTACATTGACCGTCACCTCGTGCACGAGGTGACCTCGCCGCAGGCGTTTGAGGGTCTTCGCATGAGCGGGCGCAAGGTGCGCGCGCCGGAAAAGACGCTTTGTGTCGTCGATCATAACATTCCGACCACCGACCGGACGCAGCCGATCGAGGATCCCGAATCCAAGGCGCAGATCGAACAGATGGAGAAAAACGCCAAGGATTTCGGGCTGGAATATTATGACGGCTTCGATCCCCGCCAGGGCATTGTCCATATCATCGGGCCGGAGCAGGGCTTTACCCTGCCGGGCACGACGATCGTCTGTGGTGACAGCCACACGGCCACGCATGGCGCATTCGGGGCGCTGGCCCACGGCATCGGCACCTCCGAGGTCGAACACGTTTTGGCAACACAGACGCTGATCC
>CAZTMN010000149.1:0-6322 GCA_964615275.1 uncultured Beijerinckia sp.
AAATCCTCCCTTACGCAATCACCCTGAACTGTCCCATAGGCGCTGATGTCGGGCATTACACCGAATAGCCGGCAAGCGTCCCAATATTGATTTTTGGCCCAGCGGCATATGTCCCATGCCCCGAGGTAGACGATGTCCAAAAACTGAAATTCTTCGGGTCAGACCTGCGCCTTCAACCCCGCCGCCTCGATTCCGGCGACTGCGGCGATTTCATCGTTGTCGGCACTATCGCCGGTAACGCCGAGCGCACCCAAAACGTTGTCCTGGCTGTCCAGGATGAGGACGCCGCCGGGCACCGGTACGTAACCACCGTCGGCGACAGATACCAGCGAAGCGGAAAACCACGGACGCTGCTGCGCCATATCCTGAAGCGCGCGCGTCGAGCGGCCCATGCCGACCGCAGCGAAGGCCTTGCCCATGGCGATTTGCGGACGCATGGCCGCCCCGCGCCCGTCCTCCCGTTTCATCGCCTTCATGTTGCCGCCGTCATCGACCAACACGGCGGTGAGCGGGTTCATGTTGAGCTCACGACCTTTGGCCAGCGCGGCATCGATGATTCTTGTTGCCACTTCCAGTGCGATCGACATTGTAATTCCTCCCTGTTTGTTCCCTGTACCAGAGCCGTCAGACAGTCAGCCCGTCATGGGCCGCGATCCGTCGGGCGGGCCGATGTCAAAACAATTGAGTGTAAGCGCAACTGCGAAATAGTTTCCAATTATCGCCATCAGCTCGACCAGTTGAACCTCGCCAAATTCGGCAATCGCGCGACCATAGGTGGCATCGGAAAGCCTGCGCCTGTCGGCGAGCTCCAAAATAAGATCGTAGGTAATTTCTTCATCCTTGTTGACGAATGCCGGACGCTGGCCGTCCTTGATCGCTTCGGCAATCTTTGGGTCGAGACCGGACTTGAGGGCAATGGGATGATGCGCCCACCATTCCACATCGGCGTTCCAGTAGCGTGCAATTACAAGAATGGCGAACTCGCGTACGCGATCCGATACCGAATTTTCAAACCGGCAAAACGCACCATATTGCTCGGCAACGCTTGTCAGTTTCGGATTGCGAATCCACGCCTTGTACGGACCGTTGAAACCGCTACGCGGACTGGCCATCACCTTGTCGTAAATTGCCTGTTGATCCGCATTCATCTCATCGCGTGAGAGCTCTTTCAGCCGGGCCATCCTGCTTCCCTGTCATGGTTTGACGCTGTTCAGGCGCTGACTACGCGTATCGGTTTACCGCCGAGCCAGGCCTCGATATTTTCAACCGTGTCTCCGTAGAATGCACGGAAGCTTTCCTCAACCACATAACCAATATGCGGCGTAATGACCACGTTGGGCCGGCTGCGCAGCCAATGGTCCGGCGCCAATGGCTCGCTCCAATAGACATCCAGCGCAGCGCAGGCGATCCGCTCGTTTTCCAACACGTCCCGCAAGGCTTGTTCTTCGATCAGCGGTCCGCGCGATGTATTGACGATACAAGCATCGGCTTTCATGCAGGCCAGATCTTCTGCGCCTATCAACCCGCGCGTCCGATCGCTGAGCACCATGTGCAAAGTGACGAGATCGGCGCGCGAAAACAATTCTTGCTTTGATACTTTTTCGACATCAGCCCCGGCGGCGCGTTCGCGCGTCAAATTTGGCGACCAGGCGATTACATGCATGCCAAAGGCCTGAGCTATACGTGCGACGCGCTGACCGATCTTGCCCAGACCGACGATACCGAGTGTGCGGCCATTGAGGCAGGCGCCGATAGTCGATTGCCAATGTCCCTCGCGCATCCGCCGATCCTCGAATGCAACGTGCCGGATTGCTGCAAGCATCAATGCGAATGTCAACTCAGGCGTGCCCTGTGCGCCGCCTGGGCGCGGTGCTGAACTCGACACGACAATACCGCGCTCGCGTACGGCTTCCATATCCATCGTGCGATGTTCGTGACCGGTAATCGCCATCATCTGGAGGTTGGGCAATTGCTCGATCAATTCACGCGGCATCGCGGTGCGCTCGCGTAAGTGACAGATCACGTCATAGGGCGCCAGCACCTTCGCCGCCTCGCCGGGAACACCAAGCGGACGGTCGATGACGTCAATCCGGCAGGTGTTCTGCAACCGGCTCCAATCGGCCATTTTCAGCGCGACATGGTTGTAATCGTCGAGAATGGCGATGCGGATCATGTCAGGCATCGTCCTGCACACCGGCCGCCTTGAGATGATCCGTGAGGATTTTCGGGAGTTCTGGCGGCGGCACACGGCCAAACCCGCAATAAGCGGCAAGACCAAAATCATCAACGAACCGCCGCGCAAGCGCTAAGCGCTGTTCCAGCGTATCCATGTTGTGTATGACGCCGAGGAAAACCCGCGCGCCCTGCGGATCGAGCCTTGCCAAAGGAGCGTAGAACGATTCCTCGAGGCTGTTCAGCAAAGGAATATGCACCCAGTTCACCGGCCGGCGGGCGTGGGCGACAAAGGCGTTGGCCATATCAACTGCGCCGCCGATATCATCGGGCTGAAAGCGCGGCCAACCGCCCAGGGTGCCAAAACACATGTGGAAGCCAAGAGCCACGTTCTCAGGAATATGCGGACAAATGGCTTCTATTTGCCCGACGTTGCGGGCAATGGCGGTTTCGGCCGGGAACCCGGGGATCGAACCATAGGCGTCCTGCAGTTCGGTGGAACAATCCCACTGGATTGCAAGATCGTCATTGGGGATTTTCTCAACGATCGTTTCCACCTCGGCGCGCAGCGCCTCGGTATAACCGGGTATGACTTTTTCCCGGTCCGAAACATTCGGGAACAGTCGCGGCGGCAGCACCGAATTGACCATCGGCATGGATACCTGGAAGCGCAATCCCGGCGGCACCAGCCCCTTTTCGCGGAGCGTCGTAAAGACAAAATAGGAATTTACCGCCTCATGGGCATAGCCCAGCCTCCAGCCCGGTTCGCCAAACCTGATCTGATCGACGCCCTCCTTCACCCGGAACATCCAGCTGTCGCCGGCGTTGCGCGGCGCAATGTGCTCACGCCCGTCATCGTCCTTGGCCGGTTGCTGAACAACCTCCAGGTCGGGATGAAGCGCCAGCACGTGATAGTGCACGCGCGAGATCCAATGCCGCCGCGGGCCAACTTCCCCATCCGGCATCGCAGGAAGAAATTTCCCGAGCCTGGCGCCGAAGGTCTGGAAAACGTCCTGAACGGTATCCATCGGCACGCTGCCGACCAGAAGAAGTTCGTTGCTCATCTGACACCCTCGCCCGGTTTGTACTGCATTGGCGGCCTGCCGCGCGTTGTGCCTTTCAGCGGCCGGGCCAATTGCTATTTCTTCTCTTTGGCTATGTCGTGCGCGTCACGCATCGCCTTCTCGTCGTGGTAGACGTTGGCTGCTGCGCCGCCGCCCTCGTCTTCAAAAGAAAGAATGTTCGGCACGGCGCCTGGCAGTCCGAGTTCGCTCCAGCGCTCCGCAACCTGATCATAGACCGATTTGCGCAGTTTCGTGCGCTTGGAGAAAGTTGGCAAATAGCGGTGCGGGATGCAGGCGTTGATCAGCATTTTCGAGCCATAGGGGCGAATTTCCGGCGGGTTCAAGCTGGGATCGAGACCGGTCGACCAGGTGTTGCGCAAGATGTCGACGTCATGCACCGGGGCGCAACGCCCGCCCATGGCCCACAAGACCTGATCCATGTCGGAGGGGTCGACATCGTCGTCGACGGCGATGATGAACTTGGTGTAATAGGCGCCGCCGGGCACCTGCGCCGCCAGCGACAATACCTGCGCGGCGTGACCGGCATATTGTTGTTTCAGTGCGACGATAGTCATGCCGAACCCGCCGGCAACGGCCGGATGCGAATAGACGCCGGTAATTCCCGGCACGCCGAGCTTGTCGAGATCGTCCCAGACTTTTGCTCCGCGCAGCACCGAGAAAAATCCGCTCTGCTCACAGGACGGATAATCGGCCATCAGCGCATTTGTCAGCACCGGATTGGTGCGGTGGTGGACGGCGAGAATTTCCACTTGCGGCGCTGCCGCTTCCGGCTTGCCGTAATAGCCGGTGAACTCGCCGAACGGTCCTTCCGGCGCCATCGACTGGGGCCGGATAATACCCTCGACGACGAGTTCGGCGCTGGCCGGAAACAGCAGGTCGCTGTGCTGCGCCTTGACCACCTTGATCGGCTCACCCTTGATGCCGCCAGCATATTCATATTCGGAAATCGTCTTCGGAAAACCCTGGCTGCCAACAAGCATGAATAGGGGATCGATACCCCAGCAGGCGACAACTGGCACGGATTCGCCGCGCTCCCAGGCGCGGGTAATATGCAGCCGCGCGTCCTTGCCTGGCGACAGATACAACCCGGTATGGTTCTCGTCCTGGATCATCATCCGGTAAGTGCCGATATTCAGATAGCCGGTATCGGGATCGCGGGTAATGACGGCGTCGCAGGTGCCGGCATAATTGCCGCCATCAAGCGGCCAGTGGCGCGGGATCGGCAGCTTGGTCAGATCGATATCGTCGCCGGTTATGGTGTTCTCAAACGCCGCGCAGGCGGAAGCGGGAACCTCCTCCGGCGGTGTGCGCCGCTTCATCTTGTCCTTGGTGCGCCGGATGAGCTCGACGGTCGGTGTATCGGCGTCTTCTTCCAGCGAAATTGCGATGCGCCGCACGCTCGGCCCGTAGACGTTCCACAAATGCTTGATGCCAAGCTCGTTGTCGCCGCTGCTCTTGGGATTGGTGAATAGCACGGTGGGCGAGGGCTTCTGCTTTGCGACCAGATAGCCGATGGCGCTCATTTCCTCCTCGACGTGCACCGGCTTGTCGACAACAACCATTTCGCCGATGTCCTCGGCTTTCTGTAGCCATTCGCGCAGGTCCTGGATCGGACGGTAGTTCGGGCGAGCTATGTTGTCGGACATGGTCGTTTCCTCGTCACGGAATTGTTGGCGGATTTGTTGCTCTCTATATGCCGCAGGAACGTCCGCCGGGGAAGAGGGCGCGCGGATATCAGCCTTGCCGCTTGCGTCTTGCGGTGCAAAGCGCTTCAATCGGCGAAAGGTGAAATTCAAGGGGAAACGCTGGATATGGCCGACCTGTCGTTTGACTATGTGATTGTGGGGGCCGGATCGGCCGGTTGCGTGCTGGCCAACCGGTTGTCGGAGGATGGCAGCGCCAGCGTGCTGTTGCTCGAGGCGGGCGGCCGCGACGTCAATCCGCTGATCTCGATTCCGCTCGGCATGGGCAAGATGCACCAGTACACGATGCATGACTGGGGCTACGAAACCGAGCCGGAGCCGCGGTTGGACAACCGGCATCTCGAGGCCATGCGCGGCAAGGTGCTGGGCGGTTCCTCAGCGGTAAACGTCATGGCCTATACGCGCGGCCACCCGAACGATTTCAACCGATGGGAGCGGATGGGCGCCAGCGGCTGGTCCTACAACGATATCCTGCCCTTTTTCCGGCGCTCCGAAACCTTCGAGGACGGCGGCGACAGCCAGTATCGCGGCTCGCACGGACCGCTGGGCACCCAGTTCGCGAGGACGAAAGACCCGATCTTTCCGTCCTGGATGGAGGCCGGCAAATCCTGCGGCTATCCCGTCAACGAGGATTACAATTCCGGCGAGCAGGAGGGCTTCGGCCGCGGCCAGTTCACCATCCGGGACGGCCGCCGCTCTTCATCGGCGCGCGCCTATCTGCGTCCGGCAAAGAACCGGCCGAACCTGACAGTCATCACCGGCGCGCATACCAATCGCATCATCATGGAAGGCACGCACGCCAGGGGCATCGAATATGTCAAGGACAGCCAGACCCACACGGCCCGCGCTGCCCTCGAGACCGTGCTTTGCGCAGGCGCTTTCAACTCGCCGCAGGTATTGATGCTGTCGGGCATAGGTCCAGCGGATCACCTGAAGGAAACGGGAATCGATTGCATTGCCGATTTGCCTGTGGGCAAGAGCCTGCAGGACCACCTCGGCATCTGGATCTCCTATGCCCGCAAGGAGCCGGGAACATTTCATCGTGAAATGCGTTTCGACAGAATGGCGATCAGCATGTTGCGCGCCTATTTTCTCGGCACCGGCCCCGGCACGGTGGTGCCCGGCGGATTGCACGCCTTCATCAAGACCGAACCGGATCTGGAAGTGCCGGATATCGAGTTCATGTTTCACACGGTGCCGCCGGCGACCGGGCTCTGGTTTCCGGGGATTCGCGCCGCCTACAAGGATGGCTATGCGATCCGGCCAACCTTGTTGCACCCCTACAGCCGCGGCGAAATCCTCTTGCGATCGAGCAATCCGCAAGACTTCCCGCGCATCATCTACATTTTCTTTGACGCCCCG
>CAZTMN010000150.1:0-6052 GCA_964615275.1 uncultured Beijerinckia sp.
TACTCCTCGCAGGGAACCGCAAAGCACATGTGCAGGAAGTTCGACGCGTAATCCAGATCGTTGCGCGGATAAACGAAGGGCTGGCCAATATTGTACTTGTACGCCATCGCGGCAATGGTCGGCATCTTGGCGATCAGGCGCATGGACGCGATCATGCGCTGGTGCGGATCGTTAATGTCGGTTGAGTCGTGATAAAATGCTGACAGGGCGCCAATGATGCCAACCACGACTGCCATCGGATGCGCGTCACGCCGGAAGCCCCGGTAGAACGAAGCCATCTGTTCATGGATCATCGTGTGGCGGGTTATGCGGTGGTCAAAGTCGGCCTTTTGAGTCTGGGTTGGCAACTCGCCATGCAGCAGCAGGTAACACGTTTCAAGAAAGTCGCCGTTGTCGGCGAGCTGTTCGATCGGATAACCGCGATGCAGCAGAATGCCTTCATCGCCGTCGATAAAGGTAATTTTTGATTCACAACTGGCCGTGGAAAGGAAACCGGGATCGTAGGTGAAAATACCGGTCTGCCCATGCAATTTGCCGATGTCGACGACAGAAGGACCGATCGTGCCATCCAGCACCGGCATTTCGACTGTCTTCCCCGCGATGGAAATAGTTGCGTTCTTGTCACTCATCTCGTCAGCCTTCACAAATGCGCCCCGCTCCGGCGGGACGATGCCTCTCGATCAGACTCCGTCCCGTTTGTCATCACCGGACGCATTGAAGTCGACCACCTGATCAGGAGGGCGCCGCAATCCGGGAACCGTGGTGTCCACGCTGCCGAACGATGCCCTGCCGCCTTTTCGAAAATATGTTGAACGGTAGCTAGCCGATTGCTGCCGATGCATCAAGCCCGCGATTAGTTTGACGGGAACAATTTTACAGCTAACGAATCTTATTTAAGCCGTTGATAAATTTGATGTAAAACTGACCAGCGCGATTTTTCGAGCAAAATCGTCCGCGATTGCAAGGTATAAGGCGGAACTCCACTGTGATTCCGCCGGCAGAAGCCATCATAGGCCGGTTCTCGGCGTTTCCGCCCAGGATAGGCTGCTTGGCCATCAACTACGTTTGGTCGCCAAGGCGCCCGATACATTCCTCCTTTCCGAGGACGGCGAGGACGTCGAATATGCCGGGTGACGTCAATTGTCCGGTCAGGGCCGCCCGCAACGGCTGGGCAACCTGGCCCAGCTTGGCGCCGGATTCGCTGACGTAGTCCCGGACGGCATCTTCGGTGGTGCCTGCGCTCCACGCAGAAGCCGGAATCGCCTCCAGTTTCGGCAGCAATTGCCTGAGATGGTCAGCTCCGCCGGCCGATAGTACGCCGGCCGCCTTGTCGCTCAAGGCCAGCGGCCGTTGCGCGAACAGGAAGGCGGCGCCGTCGAGCAATTCCTGCAGGGTTTTGGATCGTTCCTTCAGACCGGGGATGGCCGCAAGCAGCCGTTCGCGGCCGGCATCGTTCAGGCGGGAGGCGAGTTCGGGACCATTTTCAAGATAGGGAAGCGTCTCCAGCAGGGCAGACAGCAAGTCCGCGTCGCTGGTCGAGCGCATGTAATGGCCGTTCATGTTCTCCAGTTTTGCAAAGTCGAAGCGTGATGGCGCCCGCCCGACTTGGCCAAGGTCGAACACCTCGGTCATTTCCTGTGTCGAGAAAAATTCCGTGTCGCCATGACTCCAGCCCAGACGCACGAGATAATTACGCAATGCCGCAGGCAGATAACCCATCGCGCGGTAGGCCTCGACGCCAAGGGCCCCGTGACGCTTCGACAGTTTCGCGCCGTCCGGACCGTGGATCAGCGGAATATGCGCCATCACCGGCCGTTCCCATCCCATCGCGTGATAGATTTGCGATTGCCGGGCAGCGTTGGTCAGGTGGTCATCACCACGGATGACATGGGTGATGCCCATGTCGTGATCGTCGACGACCACGGCCAGCATGTACGTTGGCGTACCGTCGGAACGCAGCAGAATGAGATCGTCGAGATCCTTGTTGGCGAAGACGACGCTGCCCTGGACCTGGTCGTCAATGGTGGTGTCGCCGTCCTGGGGCGCTTTTAATCGGATGGCCGGTTTGGCCCCGGCAGCCTCCATTGCCGCCACGTCGTCAGCGCTGCGGTCGCGCCAGCGGCCGTCGTAGCGTGGCGGACGCTTTTCAGCGCGCGCTTGTTCCCGCATCGCCGCCAATTCTTCGGCCGTGGCGAAACACTTGTACGCTAAGCCCTTTTCCAGCAGTTCAAGCGCAACTTCCCGGTGCCGGTCGGCGCGGGAAAACTGGTAGATCGCGTCCCCATCCCAATCGATCCCTAACCAGCGCATTCCATCCAGGATCGCCTCGATGGCTTCATTGGTCGAGCGCTCCCGGTCCGTATCTTCGATCCGCAAGAGCATTTTACCGCCCGTCCGCTGCGCGTAGAGCCAGTTGAACAGCGCCGTGCGCGCACCGCCTATGTGCAGAAATCCCGTTGGCGAAGGCGCAAATCGGGTAACGGCTGGTTTGCTCGCAAGATCGGTCATCGGTTCGTCCGCAAGTGTTGGATCGGTTTTCTGCGTGCCCTGTAGCACGGCCGTACTGTGGGGTGAACCGATACCAGTTTTCCGGCCCTGTCTCTGCGGGTGTTACGCAACGTTTTACTGTCAGGCGCGAATTTCGGTTCTACAGGCTTTCCGTTTGGTCAAGCTCGTGTAGGATGGCTTGGCCGTACTTGTGATCGCAATGCTGGGGGCGTATGCTGAAGGGCAGGGGACCACGCGCCCGGGCCGGTGTTTACACGGGCGCTGCCGGCTGGTTGTCCGGCAGCATCGCCAATGGCTCGGGGCTCGTATCGATAACCGGGAGCATCCTCCTCTGGTTGCGCGCCAGCGCAGCTGAGGAAGCGCGGCAGCGGCGGCTTTTTCTCTGGCTTCCGGTATTCTTTGGCGCCGGAATATTGGCTTACTTCGCGGCAGAACGGGAACCGCTTGTCTGGGCTCCGGTGTTCGCGCTGTTGCTGTGCTGCGGACTTGCCCTGGCTCTGAAGCGCGCTGATCGAGTTGTTTCCCTTCGGGTCTGTGTTGCGCTTGGATTTCTGTTCGCCGGGTTTCTTGCGGCCTGCCTGAAGACGATATTGGTTGCTGCCCCGGTGATCGAGCGGATGACGATCGCCAAATCCATCGCTTTTGTTGAAACGATCGAATTGCGCAAGAACGGTGCGCTGCTGCTGCTGCGCCCGCATTCGATCGCCGGCGTTGATGCGGCTTCGCTGCCGCGCAAGGTGAGGGTGACGATGCGCTGGCGCCCGCAATTTGCTGCCGGTGCGACAATCTATGCCACGTTGCGCCTGTTGCCGCCACCCTTTGCCACGGAGCCAGGAGGGTATGACTTTGCCCGGGAGGCCTGGTTCGCCGGCATCGGCGGAGTCGGTAACCTGGTCTCCCGGCCAGTGTTGAGCACAGCGCGTCAGGTACCGCCAGGGGCGCGGTTCGTGGCCTGGATTGATCGCGGCCGTAACTGGTTGACCTGGCGTATCGCCACGGTGATCGACCGGCAGCAGCACGCGCATCAAGGGGCCGGGGCGGTCGCCGCGGCGTTGGTAACGGGAAAGCGCGGGATGATCCCGGAAAGCGCCAACGAAGATCTGCGCGCGGTCGGCATCTATCACATCGTTTCGATTTCCGGATTGCACATGGTGCTTGCGGCCGGATTGTTTCTGTGGGTGATACGGGCATTTCTGGCGCTCTTTCCAGCGCTGGCGCTTGCGCGGCCAATCAAGGTCTGGGCCGCGCTTGCCGCAATGGCCGGCGCCAGCGCCTATTGCGTGTTCTCCGGATCGGAATTCGCAACCCAGCGCGCCCTTGCCATGACCTTGATCATGCTTGGCGCTGTTGTAGCCGGACGCCCGGCGATATCGATGCGCAACCTTGCGCTGGCCGCGCTGATCGTACTGACGCTTGATCCGAATGCGATCCTTGGGCCGTCGTTCCAGATGTCGTTTGCGGCCGTTGCCGCGATGATCGCGGCATTCGAACGCCGGGCCGGGTCGCCGGCTGCCGGTGACCCGATGATAGCGCTGCAAGCCTCCAGGGATGATACGGCCGATCCCGGCCGGGACATTCGCGCCGATCCGTTCGGACGCGTTCTCGTTGTTCTCACAATAATGGCGATCACCACACTGGTTGCCTCGCTGGCAACCGACCCTTACGCGCTGTATCACTTTCACCGGATCACGCCTTACGGATTGCTGGGCAACATGCTCGTGTTGCCGCTCGTCGAATTCGTCGTCATGCCTGCTGCCGTGCTTGGCGTTTTGGCAGCGCCGTTCGGGCTTGATGGACCGGTGTGGTGGCTGATGGGGCAGGGCGTCGGCTTCATGATGAATGTTGCCGGCTGGGTCGCCAGCCTGAAGGGGTCGGTCATCTTGCTGCCGGCTTTTGGACCGGACGCGCTTTTGCTTATGACCGCCGGGCTGATTTGGCTGGTGCTGTGGCAAACGCCGCTCCGCTGGGCCGGACTTGTCATCGCTGCCGACGGTATCGCTGCGGCGATCCATGTCGTGCCGCCGGATCTGCTGGTTTCAGGTCAAGGCAGGATTGTCGCCGATCGCAATGCGGCGGGTACGCTGGAAATTCTGAATGCCCGTGCAAGTCGTTTCGGTGCAGCGCAATGGCTTGCTTCGGTTGCTGACAGGCGAAAGCCTGATGCGCCGGGACTTTCCGGCAAGGGCCGTTGCGATCGCAGCGGTTGCATTGGCCGCTTGCGCGACGGGCGCATTCTGGCGCTTGTCCTGTCGCGACGGGCGTTGGAGGAAGACTGCGGCCGCGCGGACGTGGTCGTAACGCCGCTGGCCGCGAACCATATTTGCAAGGGGCCGGAACGGGTCCTTGACCGGAACTGGCTGCGCGCAAACGGGGCAGCGAAAATTTTCCTGCTGCCGGACGGAAAATTGCGCTTCGAGACAGCGCGCACACCCGCAACGGACCGGCCCTGGTCAAGCGCGCCCAAGTCCCGCGCGCCCAAGTCCCGCGCGCCCAAACCCAACGGTATCGCGAGAACAAGATCGAAAGCAGCGCCGGCAAAACCGGCAAAGTCCACCGGCGGCTGGACCGTGCCGGATTGAGATTCAATAACGCCGCAAGAGGCTCACCAGCTTGCCCTGGATGCGAACCCGGTCGGCCCCGAGAATCCGGGTTTCGTAAGCCTCGTTTGCGGCCTCCAGGGCGATGGAGCCGCCCTTTTTTCGCAGGCGTTTCAGCGTTGCTTCCTCGTCATCGATCAAGGCAACGACAATATCGCCGTTGTCGGCGGTGTCCTGCTTCTTGATGATTACCGTGTCGTTGTCGAAGATGCCGGCATCGATCATCGAGTCGCCGCGAATTTCCAGCGCATAATGCTCGCCGCTGGACAGGAAATCCGGCGCCACGCTGATGGTATGGCTCTGCGACTGAATGGCGGAGATTGGCGTACCCGCCGCTATCCGTCCCATGACCGGGATTATCACGTTGTCGTTGTCGGCTACGGTGGATTCAACGGGTTTGCGCACCTTGCCGAGATTACCGTTGATCACCGATGGCTCGAACTTGCGCCCGGTTCCCAGCGGCGTCGAGGCCTCAGGCAGTTTCAGCACTTCAAGAGCCCGCGCCCGGTTTGGCAAACGGCGGATAAAACCGCGCTCCTCAAGCGCGATGATCAGCCGGTGAATGCCGGATTTGGAGCGCAGGTCCAGCGCATCCTTCATTTCGTCGAACGACGGCGGGACCCCGGTCTCCTTCAGCCGCTCGTGAATGAAACGCAACAATTCGCTTTGCTTGCGTGTCAGCATTCGAACAATTCCCCTGCAAATTCCCGCATTTCCGGTTACCGACCCGTATGTCCCGCACCTGAGCCAAATCAATTGGCCGATGATCGCAACGTGGACTGAATCGCTAAACAAATCATGAACATTTATAGCGTTCTTGTAATGTTCCGTCAAGCACCGGGGCGGGATTTGCGGAAATGCGGCGGGAATTCCGTGCCGTATTTGCCCGCACGATACGCAAATCCCCCGGCCGCTGGTGCGGTCAGGGGATTTGACGGGGGTTTGAT
>CAZTMN010000151.1:0-5950 GCA_964615275.1 uncultured Beijerinckia sp.
CCTTTCATAGGCCGGACTCTAATCACCTTTGGAGGAATTTGCCCACGGCAGGTCACATCCATTCAAATTGCTCCCATTATCAAGAGCCCGAGATGGGCCGGGGGAGCGTGTGCATGCGTATTCACTCTGGGTTATTCCGGCGAAAGCCTGAATTTGATTGCGAGCGGCCAGCTGAAAACCAGTATGCCGAAGCGGGGCGGGCCTACGTTACCGATTTGCGGATTGGACGGCGCCGGACCGGGCGTAAATTGCTGCGGGCGACCGCGTGGACAATTGTGACCCTGGCCGCGATGGGCGGCACCGTCGACCTGTTGCTGAACCCGCCCGCATTCCTGCTGCAGCCTCCCGCAACAACGGGCGGCGAAAACCCGGGGTGGACGCAGATCCGCAAACCCATTCCGGTGTATGCCTTCAGCGGTGGCCAATATGACCGCGACCCCGACACTTACACCGCCCGCCGCCACACCGACGGCAGCCGCATCGACACAGTAACCTATGGCCAATTCGGCGGTTCAGCAAAACCCGGCGGCGACTGGATGCGCATCAGCCTTTACCGACCCGGCAATGGTTTTCCGCCGTTACCCGGATTCTTCGTCGACATGGCCAGGCTTGCCTCCACGGACGGGCTCGCCGTCAAACGGCACACGTTTCCCAACATCATCAGGACACGATTTGGCGAATTCGCGGTCTCGGACATGGAGATCTCCAATGGAAAAAGCAGCGAGACTTGCCTCGGATACCGTATGCGATTGGACAAACCCGCATTCCAGGTTGCGGGAATCGTATGCGCAGCCCAGCATGCGCCGCTCGACCGCCGCGCCCTGGCTTGCATAATCGACCGCCTGGATCTCTTGTCTTCACGTGACGACCAGGAATTGAGCCGGTTTTTCTCAAATTCGGAGCTTAAGCGCCGGGAACATTGCTCCCGAAATCAACTTGCCATGAAAAAACGCTCCGCCTGGCTCGACCAGGTAAAGCCTGACAAGGCGCTCAGCGCCCTGCGGCTGGTTTCGCTCCCCGCCGTCAAACGACGGCGCAGGTAACAGATCCAGTGTTCCGACGCCGGCGATTCATTGACCGGGGGCGGCAACATGCTCAAGTTTCAAGCCACGACGGAACGGAAATTTCGTCCCGTGACCCCTGTGCAACGGAAAAATAACCGGTACAGTGTCGTCTGAAATACCTCTTGATTCCAAATCTGCGAGGATTTTATGCGCCGCTCTGTTTTGACATCCATTGTCGCGGTTACCGCTCTGGCCTTCTGCGCTGCCGCGTTCTAACCTGCCGAAGCACGCAAGCGTGGTAAGAAGAAATATTACGGCGCCAGCAAATCCCGGACCCTGACCGTTCGCAAGCGCAGTTTTCTCGACAGCGGGACGACCCCGCTGCCCGGTGAAATGAACCGCTATGTCACCCAGCACACGCACCACAACGTCCCGCCCTATTCCTACAATCACAGTTTCGGCAGTAGTGTATTGCCCGGACCGCTTGGGCCGTTCGTGCCGCGATAATTCCACCCGTTATTCAAGTGATCAAACCACAAGGGCCGCCGGTTGAAATGCCGGCGGCCCTTGTTGCTGGATGCGTGCGCCGCACCGCGCGTCTCAAACAAGCTTTTTCATTTCCGCGATAATCGCATCGCCCATTTCTCCTGTGGAGATGTGGCCCGGCGCATTGCCCCTGATATCGGCCGTTCGGCAACCGGCATCGAGCGTGGCCGCGATAGCCTTTTCAACCATGTCGGCAGCATCCCCCAAATTGAACGAGTAACGCAACGCCATGCCGAGCGAGGCAATCATTGCAATCGGATTGGCAAGTCCCTGTCCGGCGATATCAGGGGCCGAGCCGTGGACCGGTTCGTACAACGCCTTGCGTTTGCCGGTCTTCGCATCTGCTGCCCCAAGCGATGCCGACGGCAACATCCCAAGCGATCCGGTCAACATCGAGGCAATGTCGGATAGCAGGTCGCCAAACAGGTTGTCCGTCACTATCACGTCGAACTGCTTGGGCCAGCGCACGAGTTGCATGGCCCCCGAATCGGCCAGCTGATGGCTCAATTCGACGTCGGCAAATTGGTCCTTGTGAATCTGTGTGACGACCTCGTTCCACAAAACGCCGGACTTCATGACATTGCGTTTTTCCATTGAGCAGACCTTGTTGCCGCGGGTTCGCGCCAGTTCGAAGGCGACGGCGGCAATGCGCTCAATCTCATAAGTGTCGTAAACTTGGGTATCGATACCCCGTTTCTGGCCGTTGCCGAGATCGGTAATTTCCTTCGGCTCGCCGAAATACACCCCTCCGGTCAATTCCCGCACTATCAATATATCGAGATCTTCGACGACTTCGCGCTTCAACGACGATGCATCGGCCAATGCGCCGTAGCAGATGGCAGGGCGCAGGTTTGCGAACAGGCCCAGATCCTTGCGCAACCGCAACAGTCCGGCTTCCGGGCGAACGTCATATGGAACCGCATCCCATTTGGGGCCGCCTACGGCGCCGAAGATCACCGCGTCGGCCGCATGGGCCAGTTGCATGTGCTCTTCGGATATCGATTGGCCGTGCGCGTCATAGGCTGCACCCCCGACCAGGCCGTATTCGGTTTCAAAACTGGCAATACCCGCATCCGCCAGGAATCCGGTGACTTTTTCCACCTCTGCCGTGACCTCGGGCCCGATACCGTCGCCCGGCAAGAGAAACAGTTTAAAGCTGGCCATATCCGCTCCTGAATAACCGAAGGATTTTGCCCGCGTTGCTAACCCTCAAGGGAGGGCTTGGCAAGAGAGGGGTTGCAAGGGGGCGGTTGCAAGGGAGGAGTTAGCGGCGGGGACGCAGCCGGGTGACAGCTACGCGCGTTCGCCGTGCAAGCCGGCTTTGACGAGCGCAGCAACGTTGGCGTCATGTGAATGGCAGTTCCGGTTTTTCACGCAGCCGCCCCTGACAGCGGTCCCGAACCCATCCTGCACTAGCGAATCAGCCAACAATCGGGCAAAAATGGCGCGGATTTCGGCGGTGATTTCAATGCTGGGGCAATTGGTGCAATTCACATGCGCGCCGATTTTCGCCTGAATTGCGGGCTAATCGCTGACGCGCCGCCGATGGATGGATGCGGCCCGGGCCTGCAGCCGGAACGACAGGCTATCCCGGACAACGACGCACGGCGGCGCGGCCAAAAATGGGACACTTATTGCCATGATGTCACGACTGCAGAAATTTCTGCTGCTGGCGCCCTTGGCGCTCTTCATCACGATCGGGCTGACCGCCAGCCCGTACGTGAGCGAACCGGCAGAAGCGCAATCGCGCAAGGGCAAGAAGGTCACGAAAAAAGTCAAAAAAAACTCGGCGCGTGCAAAGCGATCGGCAAGGAACCGGCGCCGTGCCGCGAAGCGGTCGCGAGCGCGTGGCAAGAGCGCATCGTCCAGCCGGCAAGGTAAATCAGGTTCGCGGAAATCCGGCGGAAAATTGCTGCAAACCTTCAAGGACTGGAGCACCTACGAAGCCTCCCTTCCCACCCGGACCTGCTATGCTGCGTCGCAGCCAATCAAGCGCGAGCCGGGGCGGCTCAAACGCGACCCCGGTTATTTCCTGATCTCGACACGCCCGCGGCAGGGTGTCCGCAACGAAGTCGCAATCATTGCCGGATTTGCCGCCAAAGCCGGGTCGGAACCCGAAATCCGCATTCGCTCGGAACGCTTCGCCCTGGTCTCCAACGGTCCCAATTTGTGGATCAAGAATGCGGCCGAGGAACGCCCGTTGCTGGCGGCGATGCGCAAGGGCGCCAGGATGACGGTGCATATTACCTCGGCGCGCGGCAACAAGACGGTCGACACTTATTCCCTGTCCGGCCTGACCCAGGCATTGGCCCGGGCACGCAAGGCCTGCCGGTAGTCCATACCGCGGCGGCGCTCCCGCCGTCCGGTTGAGCCCGCTCCGTCGGCCCGGCCAATTTCGCGACCGCCACGCTCTGCCCAACGAAAGTTGCAGCTAGCAGAGCTTGTGCCCGGCGTCGCGGTTCGCATAATAATAACCATCGTGGCCAATGCGAATACCCCCGATCGGGGCCAAGGGAGCGAGTAATGTCTGAGCAGATTCATGCCGTGTCTGAAGAATGGCGCCAACGCGCGCTCATCGACAGCGCGAAGTACGACGAGATGTACGCGCAATCCGTCAAGGATCCGGAAGCCT
This sequence comes from uncultured Beijerinckia sp., assembly GCA_964615275.1. Lineage (GTDB taxonomy): Bacteria > Pseudomonadota > Alphaproteobacteria > Rhizobiales > Beijerinckiaceae > Terripilifer. Next base: position 4,183 of record CAZTMN010000151.1, read on the forward strand.
TCTGGGGCGAGCATGGCAAACGCATCAACTGGATAAAGCCCTACACAAAGGTCAAGAATACTAGCTACGGCCCGCCTGATGTGTCGATAAAATGGTTCGAGGACGGCACCACCAACGTTGCGATGAATTGCATCGACCGGCACCTGGAAAAACGCGGCGACCAGATTGCGATCATCTGGGAAGGCGATGATCCCGCGGATTCGAAATCCATCACCTACCGGGAATTGCACGCCGAGGTCTGCCGCTTCGCCAATGTCCTGCGTAACCGTGAAGTCAAGAAGGGCGATACGGTCACCATCTACATGCCGATGATCCCGGAAGCAGCCTACGCCATGCTGGCCTGCGCCCGGCTTGGAGCGGTTCACTCGGTCGTGTTTGGCGGGTTCTCGCCGGATTCGCTTGCCGGGCGTATCCACGATGCCCGTTCAAAAGTTATCATCACGGCGGACGAAGGCGTTCGCGGCGGGCGCAAGGTGCCGCTGAAAGCCAATGTCGATGCAGCGATCGAAAAGGAAAAAGGCGACGTCGAAATTGAACACGTGATCACCGTTCGGCGCACCGGCGCGGATGTACCGATGAAGGCCGGACGCGATGTCTGGTATCACGAAGCCGCGGAAATGGTCACCGACGATTGCCCGGTAACGGAAATGAACGCCGAGGATCCGTTGTTCATTCTGTATACGTCCGGCTCCACCGGTACGCCGAAAGGCGTGCTCCATACGACCGGCGGATACCTGGTCTATGCATCGATGACACATCAATATGTCTTCGACTATCAGGACGGCGACATCTACTGGTGCACGGCCGATGTCGGCTGGGTCACCGGCCACAGTTATATCGTCTACGGCCCCCTCGCCAATGGCGCGACTACAGTGATGTTCGAAGGCGTACCGAACTATCCCGACGATTCCCGTTGCTGGCAGGTTGTCGACAAGCACAAGATCAACATCTTTTATACCGCGCCAACCGCCATCCGCGCACTGATGCAAAAAGGCGACGGGCCGGTGAAATCGACCAGCCGCGCCTCCCTGCGATTGCTCGGCTCCGTCGGCGAACCGATCAATCCGGAAGCCTGGGAATGGTATTACAAGATTGTCGGCGACAGCCGCTGCCCCATCGTCGATACCTGGTGGCAGACGGAGACCGGCGGCATCCTCATCACGCCGCTGCCCGGTGCGATCGATTTGAAACCGGGTTCCGCGACAAAGCCGTTTTTCGGCTGCCAGCCGCAAATCGTTGATGCCGACGGCAAGGTGCTCGACGGCGCGACGGAAGGCAATCTGTGCATCATCGATTCCTGGCCGGGGCAGATGCGCACGGTGTTTGGTGATCATGAACGTTTCAAACAGACCTATTTCTCCACCTATCCGGGGAAATATTTTACCGGCGATGGCTGCCGGCGCGATGCCGACGGTTATTACTGGATCACAGGGCGCGTCGACGATGTCATCAACGTCTCCGGCCATCGCATGGGCACAGCGGAAGTGGAATCCTCCCTCGTTGCCCATGATGCAGTGTCGGAAGCGGCAGTGGTTGGCTTCCCCCACGACATCAAGGGCCAGGGCATTTATGCCTATGTCACGCTCATGGAAGGCAGGGAAGCAACGCCGGAATTGCGCAAGGAGTTGGTGCAATGGGTGCGCAAGGACATTGGTCCGATCGCCTCCCCTGACGCCATTCAATTCGCACCCGGACTGCCAAAAACCCGGTCCGGCAAAATCATGCGCCGCATACTGCGCAAGATCGCCGAGAACGAGTTCGGTGCGCT
>CAZTMN010000152.1:0-5918 GCA_964615275.1 uncultured Beijerinckia sp.
GAAGGTGCCGCTCATGGCGGTCTCGATTGCGTTGACGTTCACCTCGCCGTCACCCTGCACGCCGTGGCCGTCGCCACAGGTGAAGAGCGCGCCTTCGACAAACACCGGAATATAGAGTGTGGTTCCGGCGACAAGTTCCTTGTTGTCAAGATTGCCGCCAAAGGCGCGTGGCATGACAGAGGTGACCTTTCCCCAAGCGGCAGGCGGTGCGACCGCCATGATGCCGAAGAAGGGAGCCAGCGGCAGTTCAAGCCCCCAGGGCAGTTTTCCCATCATACGGTTTCGGTCCAGATCAATCACGGTCTTGTACGGCTGTTCAAAATCGTACGGTAGCGTCCCGGCCAGCGGGCGAAATGCGTTGATGCCCCAATCGGTGGTGAGCGTTACGTCGTCGATACGCACTTCCAAGACGTCGCCTGGCTCTGCACCCTCGACGTAAACCGGCCCGGTCAGAATATGGGGGCCCGGCCCCTGCACGACGTTCGCGTGGATATCGAGCAAGGCAGCGGGAATGTCGTACTTGTCTGGCGGAGGCAAATGAATCGGGTTTCCGGAAACAGTGTCAATCGTGACACTTTCGCCACTTTTGATCCGTGCGACGGGCTCTGAAGCCGCGTCGATATATCCCCATTGACAGGTGCGCGCACCTGCTTCGACAAACTGACCACTCACATTCGATCTCCTCGGCACCGCTCTTGTTGCCGGACACGGTACATCGCGCATGCCGCCAGCGGCAACATGCAGATACAGTCTTCCGCTATAAAACGTCGGCGGGTCGATCACGTGCCGCAATAGGTCACGTAAGGGGCAGCACTATCCGGTGCCGGTTTTTCATAATCTTCGAGCCCCTCCCGTTTTGTGAAGGGTTCGGCGGTAACATCCAGCAACTTTTCGAAAAGCGACAGATCGCCGGAATGGGAGGCGGCCTGCAAAGCCTCTTCAACCTTGTGATTGCGCGGAATATAGAGGGGGCTCACCCGGTCCATGGCCACCGCGCGAGACATATGGTCCTGATTGTCGCGCAACAAGCGCTCTTCCCAGCGGACAATCCACGGGTTCAATGGTCCAGGATTTTGTGTCGCTTTTGTCAGCGCAAGCGGTTCGCCACGAAGGTGCCCGCTCAGCGCACGGAACGTACCGGTATAATCGGCGCCGGCTTTTTCCATGGCGCCCAACAAATCGTTGGCCAGTGACAGGTCTTCACCTTCCCCGGAGACGAGACCCATCTTGGCGCGCATGCCCGCCAGCCAACTATCCTCGTAATAGCCGTTGTAGGCCGTTACCGCATTGGTCGCGAGACGGATACTCTCGTCCCGGTCATCATGAATAAGCGGCAACAGGGTTTCGGCAAACCGCGCCAGGTTCCACAGGCCGATACGCGGCTGGTTTGCGTAGGCATAACGGCCGTGATGGTCGATCGAGCTGAAAACGGCATCGGCGCGATAGATGTCGATATAGGCGCAGGGACCGTAGTCGATCGTCTCGCCGGAGATTGTCATGTTGTCGGTGTTCATCACGCCGTGAACGAAGCCGTTCAGCATCCATTGCGCGATCAACTGAGCCTGGCGCCGGACGATCGCATCCAAAAAATCAAGATAGACGCCGGCACCTGTATTGTCGGCCTCCAGAAGTTCCGGGTAGTGCCGGCGGATGGCGTAATCGGCGAGCTGCTGCACCTTTGGCGCATCGCCCCGAGCGGCAAAAAACTGAAACGAACCGACCCGCAAATGACTGGACGCCACCCGCGTCAATATTGCGCCGGGCTCCGGCCTCTCGCGCATGATTGTCTCACCCGTTGTGACCGCAGCGAGTGCGCGGCTGGTTGGCACACCAAGGGCATGCATTCCCTCGGCGATCAGGTATTCACGCAACACCGGCCCGATAGCCGCCTTTCCATCGCCGCGGCGCGAAAATGGCGTCTGGCCTGAACCCTTCAACTGGATGTCGCGACGGCAACCATGCCGATCGACGATTTCACCAAGGAGCAAGGCCCGGCCATCACCCAATTGCGGGGAGAACCCGCCAAACTGATGCCCGGCATAGACCTGGGCGAGTGGGTTCGCGCCATCGGGCACCTCTGTGCCGGAAAAGATTGCCGTTCCGGCCGGACCATCCAGCGCCTGAGCATCAAGTCCGAGTTCATCGGCCAAAGCGCGATTGAACCGCAGCAACTTGGCCGATGGCGACGGCTCAGCGCTACAGCGGACGTAAAAATCCCCCAGCTCCCGAGCGAATGTATTGTCGAAATCGAAGCTGATTTTCTCGCTGTCCAGTGGCATCGCAAGCGCCCCACGCTGTACCGGAAATTGCTGCGGGACAATCCGCAAATGTTTCCTACCACACGAGTATGCATCCTTGAAGCGCCCCGGTCTGCGGGACCCTACCGGCCGGCGCAGGGTCTGTCAGGCTGGACCATCGCCAAGGACGCCCCGGCGTATCTGGTCTTCTTCAATGGACTCAAACAGCGCGCGGAAATTGCCTTCACCAAATCCTTCATCTCCCTTGCGCTGGATGAATTCAAAGAAGATCGGGCCAAGCACGGTGGCGGAGAAAATCTGCAGCAGCACTTTTGTATGCGCACCCTTCTCGACACCCTCGCCATCAATAAGAATGCCGTTGCGTTGCAATTGGTCCAGCGGTTCACCGTCGCCGGGGAGGCGCATGTTTACCTTCTCATAATAAGCATCCGGAGGCTCCGGCATGAATTCCAGCCCCTGGGCACGCAATTTTTCGACGCCCGAATATATGTCGCGGGCGCCAAGCGCCACGTGCTGGATGCCTTCACCATCATACTCGCGCAGGTATTCTTCAATCTGGGATTGATCATCCAGGCTTTCGTTTATCGGAATGCGGATCTTGCCGCAGGGGCTGGTTAGCGCTCTTGACATGAGGCCAGTCAGCTTGCCCTCGATGTTGAAAAACCTGATCTCCCGGAAATTGAACAATTTGCCGTACCAATCCGCCCAGAAATCCATACGGCCACGAAACACATTGTGGGTCAGATGGTTGATGTAATAGAGGCCCGCCGCCTCAGGGCTGGGATCACGCTCGTCGATCCAGGTAAAGTCGACATCCCAGATCGAGCCCTTGTCGCCATATCTGTCGACAAAATAGAGCAGCGACCCACCGATCCCCTTGATGGCCGGAATCGATAATTCCATCGGACCAACCTCGCCCGCATGAGGCTCTGCCCCCAGTGACAGCGCTCTCTCGTATGCCTTTGCTGCGTCGGCTACACGAAATGCCATTGCGCAAGCGCATGGGCCGTGCCGGGCGGCAAACCCTGCCGCAAAGGAATCTGGCTCCTCGTTGACGACGAAATTGACGCCGCCCTGCCTGTAAAGCGTGACCTTTTTCGAACGATGAACAGCAACCGGGACAAAGCCCATCGTCTCGAACAAGTGTTTGAGTTTCTCCGGTTTGGGATGTGCGTATTCGACAAACTCGAACCCGTCGGTTCCCATCGGGTTTTGCTCGGTAATCCCCGGCGGTCCGGCATCATGCGGGAACGGTCCCATAAAGTGCTCCAGATTGACCTGACTTTGGCCTCCTTGTATCGCAATTTTCAAGATTTTTTCGTGCAAAATCACTGGATTATGATCTATTTACACATATTTTTTGCAATTTTTATTTCTTTGGTGCACAAATGTTGCACCATGGAGTTGGATGGATTTGATTTCAAACTGCTGGACGCCCTGCAGCGCGATGCGTCTAGCACCAATGCCGAACTGGGCGCAGTTGTTGGCCTGTCCGCCAGCCAGATATCGCGGCGGCGCGAGCGACTTGAGCGCGACGGCGTGATCGACCGTTACCAGGCTGATCTGAATGCCGCCAAGCTCGGTTTTGCAGTGACCGTGTTCATCCACGTCACGCTTGCCGCCCATTCGGCCGGCAATGCGGAATTGTTGCGCAAGCTGATCGTCGATACGGCGGAAATCCAGCAAGCCCACGCCATGACCGGCGAAACCGACTACCTGCTACGGGTGGCCATTCGCGGGCTGGGTGAATTGTCGGTTTTCGTGAACGAGACTCTGCTGGCACACCCGGCGGTCGCCCGGGTCCGATCCGAAATCGTCCTGGAAACGATTAAGGACGGGCGGCTTTTGGCCCTTTAAACCCATTTTGTACCACTTGACGAACCGCGGAACGATTGGTTTTTACCGAGCCATCCGCTAGTGTCGCCAAAAGGGGAACAGCCGGCGATGGGTAACGTACCAGCCTGGCGAAAACGGGCGGGAACACATGTCGGAAACGCAGGCGCTCAATCCAAAAAAAGAAACCGATGACTGGATGCGCCGCGCCGCTCTGGTGCTGGCGTTCATCCTTGTGCTCATGGGCATGCAGAACAACCTGCCCAACATTCCCGGGTTGCTGGAACTCGTCCAGTCCATTCCCGGGCTGTCAGGACTGCCGCGGATAAGCAAGTTCAACTCGGAGTTCTTTTTCCCGCTGGTCTTCCTGGTGATGATGCTGATCGTTCTGCTCACATCATCTTTCGCCAAGCAATGGCGCGATGCTTCGCGCGGCAAATATTATCTCGGCGTCGCCCTCGACCTGGTGATGTTGCTGACGACGATAACAATCGTATTTGTTTATCTTATCGAGCACGACCAAGTCTGCCTGATCGACACGCTGGACGGCACACGCGCCAAACTCATGGCTGAGAATGCCGCCCGCGCCAAGGAATACATGGAAATATTCGGCACGCCGCCGGTTGAGGAATATCCCGACTGCCAGACCAATCTCGGCGTCTGGATCCTGCCGTTCATCGTCCTGGTGATGGCCATTTACTTTGTCTACATCATCAAGGTCTGGGGCTTCCCGATCGTTGCGGTGGCAATCGCCATCACGCTTTACACGCTGCTGTCTTCGGCTGCCTGGTACTTCGACTGGTCGACCAACCGCTATCTGACGACATCCATCGGCACCGCCTCGGACGGCATCAAAAACGTTTCAGCTGGCGTTGTTGCGGCACGCAATGCAATCATCCTGGAATCCAATTCCCTGTTCGGCCAGTTTCTCAATATCACGGTCAACGTTGTGTTTCCCTATGTGGTGCTCGGGTCACTGTTCGGCGCCTCGGCCGGCGGGCGTTCGCTGATCCGCCTTGCCGTCGTCATCACCCGCCGGCTACGGGGCGGCCCGGCACATGCTGCGATCGTCGGTTCTGCAACCTTCGGCACCATTTCGGGCGGCCCGGTGGTCAACGTGCTGGGCACCGGTACGCTGACAATACCGATGATGATGCAGACTGGCTTCAGGCCGCGATTTGCCGGCGGCGTCGAAGCGGCCGCTTCCAGCGGCGGACAGATCATGCCGCCGGTCATGGGGATCGCAGCCTTTGTGCTCGCAGCGCTTTCGGCCGTGCCGTATTCAGACGTCATCGTCGCGGCGTTTATTCCTGCTTTGGCCTATTTCTTCAGCCTGTTTTTGATGATCGTGTTCGAAGCGCGCCGCCTCAACCTCCAAGCGGTCGGGCAATTAAGCGAGGAACAGAAACTCAACAAGCGTGACTGGCAGAATCTGGTGATGATCGCCGGACCGATCCTGATTATTCTGGTCCTGTTGCTGACAAAAAAGGATGCCGTCGGCACCGGCATTCTCGGGTTCCTGTTCGGCTACGACCCGCAATCGGGCCAGCCTCTGCCCTGGCTGTTGAAAGTCTTCCAGAATGCGGCGGGGGATCCGGACTCAGCCGGTTTCTGGGCGGTAATCACGCTGGTCGTGCTGTTGTTCATTGATCCGGAAATTCGCAAGGCGCCGCGCAAGGTGCTACGCGCCCTCTCCGACGCCGGATTGCTGATCGCTGAATTGTTCCTGCTGCTGATCGCCGTGTCAATTATCGATGTCTGCGTGAACTTCACTAACATCACCGGCATATTGACCATCGACGTGCTCAATTGGCTCAAGACTGCTTC
>CAZTMN010000153.1:0-5881 GCA_964615275.1 uncultured Beijerinckia sp.
GCCTTTGCCCTGCAGAAGGCGCTGATCCTCCTTGCGGCGGACCGGCTGGCCTACGGTCTTGAATTTGAATTCGGCTGGTGCGTTCATGTCCTGCTTGTCCCATCGATGCGCTGCTGCCCGGCGGCTGCACAATGATTTCGGCGTCGCGTCCAGCGGATAGGCCGGGAACGCCGTTGCTTTCGCACGCTGTTTACGCGTTTAGCCCGCGGAAGCCAAGGTGTTCACAAGCGCTACAGCGTGTCGTATGAGGGCACAGCAAAGGGAGAAGGCGACATGGCATCTGCGAAAACGCGCGATGGGGTAAATTTGGACTATGAGCTGGTCGGTGACGGGAATTCGAACAAACGTGTTGCCCTGGTCCATTCACTGGCGATGGACAAGGAATTCTGGCGGCCTGTCGCGGAACTGCTGGCGTCTTCGGGCATTTGTTCGCTGATCTACGATTGTCGCGGGCACGGCAAATCCGGTAAACCGCCCGGGCCATACACAGCAGAACAATTTGGCGATGATCTGGCCGACCTGCTCGACGGGGCAGGCTGGGACAAGGCTTTTGTTGCAGGCGCCTCGATGGGCGGGGTCGTTTCGATCGCGTTTGGTCAAGCCTATCCGCAGCGGGCCCAGGGTCTTGGCTTGTTTGACACCACGGCCTGGTACGGCGAGACGGCGCCCAAGGACTGGGCTGGGCGGGCCGAGACCGCGAAGAAAGAGGGCCTGGAGGGACTTATCGCATTCCAGAAAACGCGCTGGTTCTCCGACGCTTTCCGCGAGGACAATGCTGCCGTGGTCGACACCTGTATTGATGTATTTACCCGCAACGATGTGCCTGCCTACGCGGCTTCCTGCAACATGCTCGGGTGCGCCGATTTGCGTGCCGGGCTTTCGGCAATGAAGATGCCGGTGCGGATCGCCGTCGGCGAAGAGGATTACGCCACGCCGGTTGCAATGTCGGAAGCCCTGCATGCAGCGTTGCCCGGATCCAGCATGAACGTCATCAAGAACGGCCGCCACCTTACGCCGCTGGAGGTCCCGCCGGTGATCGCGGGTGAATTGAAAGCCTTGATGGCAGCGTAAGGGTCGGACTGCGTCTCCCTGGAAAAAGTCTTGCAGGCGGAAAATTCCAGTTTGGGCAATCGGCGTTGGAAGAATAGTGCGAATGATCTTCTATCGAACTTTCATCGTTTTGATGATCGGAATTTTTGTTCCAGGCGCCGTTTATGCGCAAACGTGCAAAGGCTGGAAATTGTCCAGGGAACAGACCGAAGAAGGCCGTCAATTATCGGCGCATACCTGTTCGTCCAGCGATCGTGGCGGTTCTATTTTGTCGCTCTCCTGTTCCCGCAAGCGATTGTCGCTGCGGTATCTTCCGCAAGCGCAGGGCGATTTCACCAACAGCCGCAAGTATTTCCTGTTCAAGGCAGATGACGTATCGGTTGGTATGCCGCTTTCGTACGAGGCCATGGACGGTACATTTGCGCGGTCGAACCTGTCCTCGAACCACCCGGTTATTGGTCTTTTTATCGTGGCCGCTCTTTGAATATCCGCGATCCAGCCGGGAAAATAGCTACCAAATTGTTTGGATTGGCTGGAGCGCGGACTGCGATCCAGGGCTTGTTGAAAGCGTGCAACTGAACGCGCTCCGCAATACCGAAATTGCGCGGCACACAAAAGTCGGCACACAAAAGTCGGAGCGCGCAAGAACGGAAACCATTTTTGCGGCAGTCATTGGCGTTCAAATGAATTGGTTCGAACGCAAGTGGACTCAGCGGCTTTTGACCAGAAGCACACCCAACGGGCGCCAGTTTCTCAAGGATTGTGAAATCCGGCCCTTCATAGTGCAATAGCCATACACGCCATTATTGTGTTGTAGCGCATCAAAGCCAGCGCCGGCGCATTTCGAGTTGGCCGCGCATCGCAATTGGCAAAGGCGTTGAGACCAACTGAAATTTCTGGAGCTTTTCGACGGGATCAAATCGTTCCCGGGTGAGTCCTTTGCCTGGAACAATCGAAACCGGGTCCTGCTGAAGCGGCCGAGCCCTTTTGCTTTTCTCCGAATGAAATGATTTTCCGCCATCTTGATTGTGTTCCGCAAGACACTTTCAAGACATCGAAACTTTCCATTGCATTCTTCCAACGCGATCAATTGATGCGCATATTCCATTTGCAGCCATTCCGGCAGTTCCCTGTCTTTCCCGGTGCGAAAATGATCAAGGACCGCCGCTGATTGCAGGTTCAAAGATATGAGATAATTGTCTTTACAAACGTGTTTCTGGATTGGATCGCGTGGGTTGGTGCAAACCGGGTAGCGTCCAAAAGGACCCCGGCGCGCGCTACGTACCTTGCTATCGTTGCTTGGAATCGCATCGGGTGCGGCCGCAGCTGGGGTCACGCAACCAGCGCCGCCTTTGACCGAGAGCGAGAAGACCTGTTTGCCAGGTATCGAGACGCTCAGGTGTCCCCCGGAAATCTCAACCGCCTCGCCTTCGGGCTCCTCAACGCGAAGGCTCAACACCACAAATGCCCTTCTCCCGGAAAATTTGTAAAGCTGGTACGGGTAAATATCATAGCCGCCTTGTTGCCGCCAACCGCAACGCGGCGTAGTTTCACCAGATTGCTCCCGATTTTTATAATGGCAGGCGCGCGGTTCTGTCTGGCCCCAACCAGTTTCTCGAAGAAAACGAATGCGAACTTGTCCTTGTCAGGATCGCGATTGGTTTGCCAAAGGCTAATCGAGCAACCGGAGGACCGGCTTATATCCGAGCGATCCAGGAATCGCATATTGATACGTTTTTCGTTAGCGGCTTGAGCCGGCACGCTTGCCGAGGTCAACGACACAAACAACACAAGTAACCAGGCGATATAATTCATCTGTTTTCCGTTATCACAATACTTGACCAGGAATTTGTATCCCGGAGAAAGGCAACCTATTCATTCAGGTTGATGAGCCTGGTATTGCCGTAACCGCACGTATAACAGCCTTGGTAGCAACCTCTGTTTCCGAATATCCCTTTGCCCCAATACCTCCGATAATTTCCCTTAACGGCGGCGCCGTAACAAATCTTCTCGCCGCGAATACATCGAAGCGTGTAGAACTTAACATTATAATCCCGGATCACGTAAACGTTGCGTTGCGAAGGCCACACATGCCCGCGGTTAGCAGAAAAGAATTTCACGTGCACCGTATAACGTGAAAAACTTCACAGCTTCCATGTGAGGGAGGCCGCGCTGGCAAATTGGGCCGATAGCATTGCGGCATTGATGGCCAAGAGTACAGCAGCTAGTTTTATCTTCAACCGATACATATTTTCCCCCGATTCGACAGCTGCTCAATACTCATGGCAGAGCGCATCATATAGAGGCATTATAGAGTATCCCGTGCAAGTTCAAACACCGGGCGTGGTTGTTGTGTCGTTGGCTGGATAAGAGGTCTAGCCTGGTAGTGCGGAATTTGCGGAAGACGGACTTGATTAACGAACCAGTATTTGATTTTCGCGAGGTAAAATGCTTTTTCTGTTTCAATCAAACGCGCAAAAATTAAAGGGAGAGAACAATGTCAGGTTTTGATCCGAACACGGCGTTCAGCCTCAAGGATAAAGTCATTATCGTGACCGGCGGCGGCACCGGGATCGGCAAGGTCTACAGCCAGCGGATGGCCGAGGGTGGGGCCAAGGTCGTGCTTGTCGACATCGCTGCGGAAGCCTCGGACACGCATGCTCAAGATATCCGCGCGGCCGGCCATCAGGCGATCTCGATGCCGACCGATATTTCCGACGAGAAGGCTGTGCAGGAGATGGTCGACAAGGTCATCGCTGAATGGGGCAGGATAGACGGGCTGGTCAACAATGCCTCGATGATGAGCGTGCTCGAACGGCGCGACTGGTGGAAAATCGATGTGCCCGAGTGGGATCGGGTCATGGAGGTCAACTTGCGCGGCATTTTCGTCTGCTGTCGGGCAGTCTATCCGCACATGAAAGCCCAGGGTGGTGGCCGGATTGTCAATATATCGTCCGGCCGTTTCTGGACCGGTAGCCCCAACCGGTTGCACTATTCGACTTCCAAGGCAGGCGTGCTGGGCCTGACCCGCTCGCTTGCCAGCGAACTTGGCGACGACAACATCGGGGTCAATTCGATCACGCCCGGCTTTACTCTGAGCGAGACCCAGCTTGCGACCTCTTCACAGAATTATGTGACCGGGCGCGATCAAGGCAGATGTTTCAAGCGGCCCCAGACACCCGATGATCTTGTCGGGGCAGTGATGTTTCTCCTGTCTGACGCCAGTTCGTTCATCACGGGCCAGGCGCTTAACGTCGATGGCGGCCAGGCTTTCCATTAGAACGCACGCTGATCTGGCGTCGGCCGGATGCGGCCGGCCGGCCCACCGGCCAAGCGCGCTGGACTTTTTGGCCGTGCTGGCCAAGAATATTCAGCAAATTGTCCTTTGAAGCCAACGGGGAGACAATGCCATGGCGGTGGCTGCCGAAACCATTCGCATCGAGAAGCTCAAGCCGGAAATCGGCGTGCGAATTTCAGGGATTGATGTTGGTTCCGATGACCTTCAGGCGCACGCCGACTTTCTGCGGCGGCAGTTTGTCGAGCACGCTGTGCTGGTGGTTCATTCGCCGGGACTCGACCCCAGGGATCAAGTACGGTTCGGTGCGCTGTTTGGAAAGGTGGACGCCGAGTTCGTCCCGCAACCGAACCACCCAGGCAAGCGCGATAGCGACGGTTTGCCCAAGCGTGGCATCATTTTCATATCGAACAAGAAGGATGAGACCGGCGACAACGTTGGGTCGCTCCCCGATGGTGAACTGCATTTCCATTCCGACGGCGCTCACCGCAAGTCGCCCTACCGGGCGACCCTGTTATATTCACTGGAGATTCCATCGGTTGGAGGGGAGACGAGATTTGCCGATCTTCGGGCAGCCTACGACGCGCTCTCCGATGATATGAAAAAGAAACTGGAGGGACTGCAGGTCCATAACATCTATGATACGCGCGCGACGCTGCGTGATCAGACCGATGAATCGGACGACAAGCTGTCCAACGCCATCCATCCGATCGTCCGTATCCATCCCGATACCGGGCGGAAGTCGCTGTATCTCAGCCGGCTCATGACGCGCAATGTCGTCGGCATGGATCGGGCTGAAAGCAATGCTCTGCTCGAGGAGCTTTTCGCTCATATCGAAAAGGATGAATTCATCTACGATCATCCCTGGCGGCTGGGAGATTTGCTGATCTGGGATAACCGCAGCGTCAATCATGCGCGCAAGGACTTTCCCGCAAGTGAGACGCGGCACATGCGGCGCGTTACCGTGTCCGAACCTGATGACAACGCGGGTCGCTGACCTGTTTCGGTCATTCGGAATGCATCAGTACCCGTGCGTGCTTGCAGCGGTGCTTGGACTCGCTTTCACGTTGCCGCAACAGGCAAGGGCAGCGGAAAGTGTGAAAGACAAGCATTTTGCCAGCCTGCCGATAATCGATATGCACGCGTACTTCATCGGTTATCTGGCCCCCGGAGAGTTTCGCAAGGCCGCCGCCAACGCCGTTTCGCTGATGGACCGGTTCAATATCGTACGTTCGATTGTCCAGCCGCCGCCGCAGATCGACGCCCAGCTCCGCTACGATTTTACCCGCCTGCAGCGCGCAACCGCGCCGTACGGCAATCGCTTTATCATCCTTGGCGGCGGTGCATGGTTGAACGCCATGTTGCATCGCCATGCTGATCCGGGCTCGGTGAGCGCTGCGGTGCGCGCCAGCTTTCGGCGTCAGGCAAATTCCATAATTGATGCCGGCGCCAAAGGTTTCGGTGAAATTTCCGGCCTGCATATTTCCGCCCGCGAGCGGCATCCGTATGAATTTGTGCCGGCCGATCATCCACTAT
>CAZTMN010000154.1:0-5506 GCA_964615275.1 uncultured Beijerinckia sp.
TCCTCCCTTACGCAATCACCCTGAACTGTCCCATAGGCGCTGATGTCGGGCACTTCAACCTGCTCAAACGGGAACGAATACGGCGCCGGACTTACAAAACCCGCGCCGAGGCGCGTCAGGATGTATTCGACTACATCGAGATGTTCTACAATCCAAAACGCAAACACGTCAGGAACGGGATGCTGTCGCCCGTCGACTTCGAACGGCAGCAGAAAATGAGCACCGAGGGTGTCTAGAGAACTCGGGGCTATTCACTCGGACCAGGGTTCCCAGCTAACCAGTATGGTTTAAATTAGGCGACCGTGTAATCGAACACGTCACACAAATAATGTCGCTTACCTAAGTCGGCGCCAGCCTTCCGAACCAGGCCATAAGCTGTGGTCACATGAAATCCCATTTGGGGTATGGCAAAGCGAAGCAGGTAATCCTCTCCTCTGAATCGGGTTGGCTTCCCCCTAGCGGTTATTTCCACCGTCTTGTCTTCAGCGCCTTCTAATTCATCTTCCGATATCGAACGCATAAGTGCCAAGGTGTCGTCTACCAGTTTCCGCGCTTCCTCGATCGACAATTCTCCCATCTCATTAAAGGGAGGAACGTCTCGACCGGCGAGCCTCGCGCCGGCTCTAGCATTATCGGCCCCCCGCCAGACTTGGAGTGACAGGGAGAGCATGTCTGGCGCCAGACGGCTCGCCATTAATGCGTCCTCTTCTATCTTGCCGGCTTTCACCAACCCGTCTGCATGGTCGAGAACGTTTAGCATTGCGGTCATCAATTGTTCCGTTTCAGTACGGACGAGATGATATATTGAAATTGCCATGGTGCGTTCTTCTCCTGAGTGAATTGGAGACGCAAAGGTTGTATGAACTAACGGCTATACGCAAGCTAAAAGTATGAATTGCTTAGCAAGCCATCACCATTTCTTAGCCGAAAATATAAAAAGAACTTTCTGTCATTTAGATTGTTTGCGAAGGGACTAGAGCAAAAAATTGGCTGGCGACGGCGGCAACGTCTGGAATTGGCGCACTGCTGCCATGCATTCGTCCTCTGATTTTCTTCCTGTATTGGTGTAGAGCGGTCCTTTGCGATGATTGGTTTGATGTGATCGGAAGGTGGCGGCGCGGCCTCGCATATAGGTCATGGCTGGCGACAGAGTTTTGGGATGACCTCTTGCTATAGATGATCGATATCGGACCCAAACTGCCACGTGTGCCCCGCAAGCATTCGTCTCCATTTAGGTCGGCGACTCCGTTTCCCAATATTGTTCGTCAGGCCGATGCGCCAGGTCTCGCATTGCAGATGATTTCCGGGATAATTCGACTGGATTGTCGGGCGTAACGGGGCGCCAGTAGTCTTGCGTAAGGGGTCGTGGGTTCGGCTTTTGCTCAACCTGGCGATTATGGAGCCAATGCGGGGTTGTGGCAGTGACGGCAGGCGATTGCTGTCGCACGCCACGGAGAATGAATGGCGACCAAATCAACCGATGCGCAATTGACAAAGCCAATTCCGTCCTGTTTTTCCAGGCAGACAAACGGCAGGCAACACCTGTTAAGCTTGTAACAATGCACGCCGTATCAATTCCGAGGTCGGCAATATTTACGCACTGGGTTAGCGTTTCGCTGCCGAAGCTTCGTGCCAATCAGCCGAAACGGGCCGTTCGCGATCAAAGACGCCCTATTCTTTGCAATCGCTCAGATCCCGGCGTCTTGATGCTTCAAAAGCAATTCAGACAAGCGCTGAATCGCGCACAAACCTGTCTAACCGGCAGACATTCCAGCCGCACAAAATCGCCTAAACGAACCGGTCTCTGGTCAACCGCGAACCCGTCTCCCGGCAAAATCTTTTCCGCGAATGGAAAGCCGCTAAATCGCGCCCAGAGCAAACGGTGATTCTGCCACCTTGCCTCACCGCGTCCGCGCCCCAGAGACCGCTACTCCCAACTCACATACCCCAACCCACGGAACCGGCGGCAATTCCCAACCATCCATGAAAACGTATATTTATCAGTGTTTTGGTGGTGGGCCGGGAGGGACTCGAACCCCCAACCAGACCGTTATGAGCGGTCGGCTCTAACCAATTGAGCTACCGGCCCGCGATGCCTTGCGCCGGGACAGCGCTACGTCCACCGGGAGAATTGCTGTTACACTTAAATTGGGTTCAGGCGCAACCGGGCTTGTTCCAGCGGCGCGCTTTGGCTTGATGGAATGTCCTGGGTCCATGCTGCCTGCTGCAAGGCACTGTTCCAGCCTGCCAGACTGATCAAAAGCGGCACAGCGAGCAATCCGGTGGCGATGGCGACGGTTCCGAACCAGGGGGCCCGGTCCGCTGCAGGCGTTCGATGGATGGCAAGGGCGTCTGCGTCCACCATCCTGGCGGTTATTGCCCCGCCAGCTTGACCAGAGACCAGGGCGGGCGCGTACGCCGGGGTAGTTGCCCTGGCAGCTTTCCTGGCCTGCGCAATTTCGTGGAACACTTCAGCGGTTCGAGACATGCATCCTCAATACGGGTATCGGGTTGCCGGTCCGTTGCTGAACGTGGTCAACTGGGGGTTAACCGGACGGGCCGGGCTGCCGAAAAATTGCAAAACCGGTCCTGGACGACCGGTTTGCTCAAATGTCAGCTGTTACCGCGCTGCCCAAAGGGCAGGGGCGAGAGTATTCACTGGCGGTATTGCTGGATGCGGGTCGTGCGCAGGCCAGCCAGGCCATGGCGGTCGATCGATATTTGCCAGCTCAGGAATTCATCCATGGTGAGGGTGTAACGGTTGCAGGCTTCTTCAAGCGACAGCAGACCGCCACGTACGGCAGCAACCACTTCGGCCTTGCGGCGAATTACCCAGCGCTTCGTGCTGGGGGGCGGCAAATCGGCAATCGTCAACGGGCTGCCATCTGGCCCGATCACATACTTGACCCTCGGGCGGTGGGGTTCACTCATGTTACGCACTCACTTGTACTGAAGTCCAAACTATTCCTGGAGCTTATGCGAACGGGCTTAATATTCGCCTAAACCGGTCTTCAGGCGACGGCCGTAAAATTGCCGTAGATCGGCCATTTTGTTTCCTATCTGTTTAGAATTACCGGATTTTCGTGCCTTACCGGCACATTCGGCAGGGATTGGTTAACCATGACTCGCGGCAAAGGGGTATCGCCGTATTTATCGGCTCGTCGGAACAGGTTGGATTTTCCCGGCCCAGGCGTTAAACAGGCGGCAATGTGCGGTAGTGCCGGAGGATATGCAGGCGAGCGCGGTCAGCAATGCCGGCCAGCATCCGGATCAAGCACGGAAGCGCCGGTATTGACATGTCCACTGGATCGGTAACGGAAAAGGTAGCGGAGGTCAGGGCCGCCAACCCGCCTGTTGATACGGGCAAGGGCATCAACAGCCTCGGCTTTGCATGCCCGCCGTCACAGACGCGGGTAGTCGTGGCCATGTCGGGCGGCGTGGATTCCTCGGTCACGGCCGCGCTTCTTGCCCGCGAAGGCTACGATGTTATCGGGGTAACGCTCCAGCTTTACGATCATGGCGAGGCGGTTCATCGCAAGGGCGCTTGCTGCGCGGGCCAGGATATCCAGGATGCCAGGAATACGGCTGCACGCCTGAACATTCCCCATTACGTGCTCGATTATGAGACGCGATTTCGCGACAAGGTGATCGATGCGTTTGCCGATTCCTATATCAACGGTGAAACACCGGTTCCATGCATTGCCTGCAACCAGCACATAAAGTTCGCTGACCTGTTTGATACCGCGCGCGACCTGGGCGCTGATGCGCTGGCGACCGGTCACTATATATCGTCGGCGCAGGCGGCGAACGGTACGCGTGCGCTGTATCGCGCTGCCGACGCCAGCCGCGATCAAAGCTATTTCCTGTTTGCCACGACGCGCGACCAGTTGAAGTTGTTGCGCTTCCCGCTTGGCGATCTGCCAAAAAGCCAGGTACGTGCTTTGGCGGGCCGGTTTGGACTGTCCGTCGCGGACAAGGCTGACAGCCAGGACATTTGTTTCGTGCCGACCGGCAAATACTCACAGGTCATCGAAAAATTGCGTCCAGGGGCGGCCGAACCCGGTGACATCGTCCATGTTGATGGGCGCGTGCTGGGCCGCCATCGTGGCGTCATTCACTATACGATCGGCCAGCGCAAGGGCCTGGAACTGACAGACAATTCCGCGACGGGCGGCAAGCCGCTTTATGTCGTTCGCATTGAGGCGGACAAGCAACGGTTGATCGTGGGGCCGCGTGA
This sequence comes from uncultured Beijerinckia sp., assembly GCA_964615275.1. GTDB lineage: Bacteria > Pseudomonadota > Alphaproteobacteria > Rhizobiales > Beijerinckiaceae > Terripilifer. The sequence goes on from CAZTMN010000154.1 coordinate 4,238, forward strand.
GGCCCTGGCGGTCCGTTCCGTACGGTTGCGGGACGTAAACTGGATAGGCGACGGCGAATTGGCGGATCTGCCGAAGGAAGGCATTCGCATCGCGGCACGGGTTCGATCGACGCGGCCTCCGGTTCCCGCCCGGCTGTTTTGGGATCGGGGCATAGCCAGCGTCGAATTGACCGGCGGTGAATATGGCGTCTCGCCCGGCCAGGCATGCGTGTTTTACTCTGATGCTGGAGCGTGCGCGCGTGTCCTGGGTGGCGGCTTTATATGCCCGCCTCAATCCGGCGTGCGGGATTAACCGAAGATGAGCGAACAGAGCCCCAAGCACGGCCAGGGCAGCGAACGAAGCATCAGGTCTGCAGAACCCGGCGGACAGGGGTCAAACGATAATGTTTCTCACGACGTTTCCCACGCGGAGAAAGCCTACGCCCGCTGGGCGCCTCTCTACGATGCCGTTTTTACCCATGTCATGCGGCCGGGACGCCGCGCCATAGCCGCTGCCGCCAACGGCAGGGTCGCCGAAACCGGCGTCCGGATGCTAAACGTCGGCGTCGGCACGGGGCTCGAATTGCCGATGTTCGACCGCTCGTTTCAGATAACAAGTATCGACTTGTCAGAGCCGATGCTGGAAATCGCCCGCAAGCGGGTCCGTGACCTTGCGTTGAGCAATGTGATCGAGTTGAAGGCGATGGACGCCCATAACCTGCAATATCCGGATGCCGGGTTTGACATGGCGGTCGCGCCGTATTTCGTCACCATCGTTCCGGACCCGCACAGGTGCCTCGACGAAATGGCCCGCGTTGTGCGGCCCGGCGGTGAAATCATGCTGGTCAATCACATTGCCGCCGAGCGCGGACCCATTGCATGGGCGGAATCGCTGCTAGCCAAGGTCGGGCCCAGCCTCGGCTGGGACCCGCGGTTCCCGTGGTCGGTAATCGGCGACTGGATCGACCGGCGGTCCGACATCGAGCTGCTGGAGCGCCGGACCCTGGTGCCGCTTGGCATGTTCTCGTTGATCCGCCTGGCCCGAAATTAGGCCAGGCCAAAGAAATCACCTGGCCCGAAATTAGGCCAGGCCAAAGAAATCACCTGGCCGAATTCAGCCGTACCGTGTGACGTGCAGGTGGCCGTGGCCGCCGAGGACGAGGCCGGTTCACGCGCTTGACAGGTCCGTTACCCGCCGCCTATATCCCCGCACGCGCCGGAACACTCCGGCCATTCTGGCGGAGTAGCTCAGCTGGTTAGAGCAGCGGAATCATAATCCGCGTGTCGGGG
>CAZTMN010000155.1:0-5329 GCA_964615275.1 uncultured Beijerinckia sp.
ATGAGCGATCCGGCGAAACCCTGTCATACGGCTGACAATCCCATGCAGGAAAGTCCAGCACTTCGAATTGCGGCGCAGCAAATGCGATCGCTTCCCGAAATGCCCGGGATCGCTGCCCGTCGCGTGCGACATGCAATAGAGTTGCCGCGTTTGCCTCCAGCGTCCCTGTCCCCGCCAGAAGCCGGACGAGGTCAGAAGCGATCAACGCATCATAACCGTCTGGAACCCGCGCCAATTGGATCGATGTACCTTGTGCAAGGTCATCGATCGCACTTTGCAGCATGTTTAGAAATGGGTCAGCCATCGTTCAATCATGTTGGCGCCGAATCGCCGCTCTAAACGTGGATCGGCCCGTCATGGGAATGGAATGCCATGAGCTTTTGCATCACCGGCGTATCATAGTCATCCGGAAGCGGTTTCTCGCCGGTCAGCCACGCAAACAGATCACGATCAATGGCGCTGAGGATATTTTCAAAGTCATCCAATTCACTATCCGACAGCTCCCCCACATGGGCATCTGCGAACTTGCCCAGAAGAATGTCCATTTCGCGCATACCGCGGTGCCACGCCTGATACAGCGCCCGGCGGCGGCGCACATCAAGACCGGAGCTCGAAACCTGCGTACCCGACAAAACCTGCTCCCATTTGACGCTGCTCAGATGCAATCGATGCCACACGCATAGCCTGCCTCGCCGGACGGACATTTCGCCCAGCGTTCGAAACCCCTATATAGAACCTCGCCGCGGTCTTGTCAGGCCAGCACCGGCACATTTACAGGCGGATGAACTGTTGAATACACAAAATCCTGCACACGCCAGCGTCCGCACTGCCCATCCCGCGGACATGCCGGCCATTACCCGGATCTACGCTCGCGAGGTTGTCGAGGGTATCGCAACCTTTGAATACGACGCCCCCGGGGACGCGGAAATGATGCGGCGGTACAAGGAAAGGGTGGAGGCAGGATATCCCTCGCTGGTAGCTGAAGTTGACGGCGAAATTGCCGGTTACGCCTATGCCGGTCCCTTCCACGCCCGGCCTGGATACCGTTTCACGGTGGAAGATACAATCTACCTTGCGCCCGCATTCCAGAGGATGGGCGTCGGGACAAAGCTCCTCAACGGCTTGATCAATGAGTGTACGGCGCGCGGCTATCGCCAGATGCTTGCGCTGATCGGCGACAGCGCCAACGCCGGATCGATAGGCCTCCACCGCCGGTGCGGATTTGTCCATGCTGGCAATTGGACATCGGCCGGGTGGAAATTTGGCCGCTGGATTGACGTTGTAGTTATGCAGCGCGCGCTTGGGGACGGCGACGACCGGCCAGCCTCGTGAACTGCAAATCAAAATTGTTTTCTGACTGCTTTAGTCAGGACAGACGAAGCGCTTGAGCCGTTCACATTTTACTGGAAACGCTATAGTCTTTCAGCATGCGCCCCGCCCTGCTCAACCCCCTGTTTGTCCCGGTGCAAAGCCTGAACAGCGTAGGGCCGAAAACCGCTAAACTCTTCAACCGGCTATTGAAGGGCGCAGACGGCGAAGCAAACGTCATCGACCTTTTGTTTCACCTGCCGCACACGATAATAGACCGGCGAACGCGGCCAAAAATCGCGGACGCCGAACCTGACACCATTGCTACAATTGAAGTAACAGTCGCCGAACACCGGCCACCACCGTCCCGCCATTCCCGCGCGCCTTACAAGGTGCTTGTCGAGGACGAAACCGGCGACATGCTTCTGGTATTTTTCCTGGTAAATCATCAATGGATCGAACGATCCTTGCCGCTCGGTGCGAAACGCTGGGTGTCTGGAAAACTGGAATTGTGGGACGGATATCGCCAGATGGTGCATCCCGACAAGGTTCTCGATGAAACCGGCATTGCCCGCATGCCCGCCGTCGAACCTGTCTACGGACTGACGGAAGGTCTCTACCAGCGAAACGTGCAGCGGGCCGTTGAGGCTGCCTTGCAGCGGCTGCCGCAGATGCCGGAATGGCTGGACAAAGATTTCATCAAGGCCCGTGGCCTGCCCTCGTTCAACGATGCGCTGGCAACCGTTCACCGGCCGGGGACACCGGCGGACATCTCCCCCGAAGGCCTTGCCCGGGTACGCCTCGCCTATGACGAGTTGCTCGCCAACCAGTTGGCGCTGGCCATGGTTCGCACTCACATGCGCCGGACCAATGGCTGGGCGACAAAAGGGAGCGGGACGATCCGGCAACGCATATCCGGCGCCTTGCCGTTTTCGCTTACCGGTGCGCAGCAAAATGCCATCGACGCCATTCTTTCCGACATGGCCGGCAGCGACCGGATGTTACGGCTCGTACAGGGCGACGTTGGCTCAGGCAAGACGCTGGTCGCCTTGATGGCGATGGCGGCTGCGGTGGAAGCCGGACGCCAGGCCGCGTTGATGGCGCCAACGGAAATCCTGGCGCGCCAACACCACGGCAGACTGGCGCCACTGGCTGAAGCCACCGGCATGACCATCGGCATCCTCACCGGCAAAGACCGCGCTGCCCAGCGCCGTGAAACATTGGCTGGCCTTGCGGACGGATCGATTGATATCCTCGTTGGCACCCATGCGTTGTTCCAGGACGAGGTTGTATTCCGTGATCTTGCGCTTGCGGTCGTCGACGAGCAACACCGATTTGGGGTCCACCAGCGGCTCGCGCTTGGAGAGAAAGGCGATGCTGTCGATGTCCTTGTGATGACGGCGACACCGATACCGCGCACATTGGTTCTGACCTATTTCGGCGACATGGATGTCTCAACCTTGCACGAGAAACCGGCCGGACGTGCGCCGATTGATACCCGTGCCCTGCCACTCGACCGGCTTGACGATGTGATCGCGGGACTAAGGCGTGCGATCTCCACCGGAGCACAGGTCTACTGGGTTTGCCCCCTGGTCGAGGAAAGCGAAGACGTAGACGCTGCCGCCGCTGAAGATCGCTACGAGGAACTACGGCAATTGTTTGGGGATCAGGCCGGCCTCATTCACGGGCGCATGAAAGCAGCGGACAAGGGGTCCGCAATGGCGGACTTCGTCAACGGCGATACCCGCATCCTTGTTGCCACGACCGTGATCGAAGTAGGGGTCGACGTTCCGGCAGCAACGATAATGGTGATCGAACATGCCGAGCGGTTCGGACTCGCCCAGCTTCACCAACTACGCGGCCGCGTCGGGCGCGGTTCAGACAAATCAACTTGCCTGTTGTTGTACAAGGTGGGGCTTGGCGAGGTGGCCCGGGCCCGCATCAATATAATGCGCGAAACCGACGACGGTTTTCGGATCGCCGAGGAAGACTTACGGCTGCGCGGCGAAGGCGAAGTTTTGGGAACGCGCCAATCGGGAACGCCCGGTTTCCGGCTGGCCCAAATCGAGGTGCACGGCGCGCTGCTGCAGGCCGCGCAGAATGATGCGAAGCTGATATTGAACCGCGACCCCGATCTTGAGGGCGAACGGGGTCGCGCACTACGTGTGCTGTTGTATCTTTTTGCCCGGGATGAAGCCGTACGCCTGCTGCGCGCCGGCTGACTGCATCAAACCGGCCAATCAGGAATCAACCTTCGTTTCCACGGGGGCGCCTAGCTTTCTGGAATCGACGATCTGGTGCGCTTTACCTGCCATACCCGCCAGTTTTTCCTGCACGTCCGGTTGAATCAATCCTGCCGACATGATCAGCTTGGCGGCCTGCTCCGGCGTCATGGGTATTTCCACGACCTCACGGGCTGGGACGTAAAAATAAAAGCCGGTTGTCGGGTTCGTCGTACAGGGCGGAAACACCGAGATATAGTTCTCATTGGTGCCCATGTGATCTTTCACCATTTCCGAAGGTTCCGTCGACAGGAACACAATCGACCACATGCCCTCGTGCGGAAACTGCACCATCCCGACCCGGCGAAACCCGGTACCCGATTGAGAAAAAACGGTTTCGAAAATCTGCTTCACGCTCTTGTAGATACCGCGGACCACCGGCATCCGGTCCAGGATGCGTTCGCTGAGCCTTAGCAAAGTCCGGCCTGCGAGATTTGCGGCAAGGAACCCAAGCAGCGTCAAACCCAGGAACGCGACAATGACGCCAACACCGGGAATTTGAAACGGAAGATAATGATCCGGCCACAGATAGGGCGGAACCAGTGGCTTGACCCAATTGTCCACGGTATTGACGAACCACAGCACCAGCCACGCGGTAACAGCCAGCGGCCCGGCAATGACCAGCCCGGTCAAAAACCAGGTCCTGATCCCGGCGCCGAAATGGGACTTTGGCGGCGGATTCTCGTGGTTGGTTTGCATCTGTTTTTTCAGAACCTCCGGATTCGGCGGCAATCATGACGGCAAGGCAAAGCCTGTGTCAGCTCCCCGCGTCAACCGCGCATCGGCCCATACATGGGACCTGCCGGGTGAATTGGCAAGCTGGAATGCCCCCGATGAAGTGGTCCGGATAGTGGGATAGTTTATCCCGATTTCAGGAGGACCATGAGATGGCAGGAAAGCGTGACAAGCCGGAAGAGATCGTTTCCAAGCTGCGGCAAGTAGTAGTGTTGCAGGGCCAGGGAATGCCGGTTGCCCAGGCGGTGCGGCAGATTGGAGTGACCGAGCAGACCTATTACCGCTGGCGCAAGCAGTATGGCGGCATGAGCCGGGGCCAGCTGCGACGGTTGAAGGAGCTGGAGGTCGAGAACCAGCGGCTTCGACGGGCGGTGTCGGACCTGACCCTGGACAAACTGATCCTGACTGAGGCTGCCCGGGGAAACTTCTAAGCCCTTCCCGTCGGCGGTTGTGCATTGACCGGGTGCGGCAGACCCTTGGCGTGTCGGAGCGCCGGGCCTGCCGCACCCTCGGCCAACACCGCTCCACCCAACGTAAGGTTCCACAGGGCCGGTCGGATGAGGAAAAGCTCACCAACGACATCCTGACGCTTGTCGAGACCTATGGCCGGTATGGCTATCGGATGGTGACCGGGCTCCTGAACAATGCTGGCTGGCATGTGAACCACAAAAGGGTCGAGCGCATCTGGCGACGGGAAGGGCTGAAAGTGCCACAAAAGCAGCCCAACCGAGCGCGACTTTGGATGAATGACGGATCCTGTGTTCGTTTACGGGCGGAGTATCCGAACCACGTGTGGTCATATGATTTTGTCCAGGATCGGACCCACGACGGCCGAGCGTATAGAACCTTGAACATCATGGATGAGTTTACCCGGGAAGCGCTGATGATCCGCGTGGAAAGAAAACTCAACTCGACGGATGCCGTAGACGCCTTGACGGACCTGTTCATCCTGCGCAGGTCCTTGACCTCGCTGCTGGTAGCATCCCGTGCCGTATCGCCGGCCA
>CAZTMN010000156.1:0-5163 GCA_964615275.1 uncultured Beijerinckia sp.
ACAAAACTGGCCGGATACAAGATTCCGCGCCGTGTTGAATGCCTCGCGGAACTTCCACGTACCGGCTCGGGCAAGATTTCCAAACCGGACTTGCGCAAATTGGCGGCGCAGCAAACTTCAAAGCAGGAACCAGCATGACCGAAAATTCCGTCAAGACCGATGAGCGCGGAAAGCCGCGCGGCTTTCTCGATTTGCAGGATACTTTCACTACGCTGCGTTACGAGATCGTTGAAGAGCACATCGCATTGCTTACGCTCAACCGGCCGCAGAAACTCAATGCCTTCGACGAACAGATGATCCGCGAAATTCGGTCCGTGATCTGGAAAGTCAACTTTGATGAGCGCGTTCGCGTCCTCGTTATCACCGGTGAGGGCAGGGGATTTTGTTCCGGCCGGGACATTCATGGTCTGGACTATGAAAACAATTTACCCACGGCGCAATACCGGGCGTACGTCCGGGCCAATCACGAGATGTTCGACGATTTTGAAAACCTCGAAAAGCCAATCATCGCCATGGTCAACGGTGTTTGCGCTGGTGGCGGCGTCGAGATGGCGGTCCATTGTGACTTCCGAATCGTCGCGGAAAACGGAACGTTTCAACTGACTGAGAACAATATCGGTGTGATCCCCGCATCCGGTGCAGCGTCGCGCATGATTCAGATGATCGGTATCGGTCGTCTGAAGGAAATGATGATGACAACCTCGCCGGTCGACGCCGCTACATCGCTGCAATGGGGCCTGGCGAACCGCGTCTATCCTGGTGACAAATTGATGGAGGGAACGCTGGAGTTTGCCCGCATCCTGACCCAGCGCGCTCCGCTGGCTTTGGGTATGTCGAAACATGTCGCCAATATTTGCCAGAACATCGATACCGAGACTGGCCGAATTGTCGAGCGTCTCGGCCAGTCTATCCTCATCCGTACAGATGATTGCCAGGAAGGCAACAACGCCTTCCGCGAGAAGCGGCCGCCTGAATGGAAAGGGCAGTGATCATGCCGTTCAGCGCCAGTGGATTGTTTTATGAGGCAGGAACCCGCGAAGAGGAAGGCCCGCTCGCCATCCTGCTTCACGGACTGTCAGGGAGCGGCGCGGTTTGGCGCGGATTGACGGACATACTCGAATCGCAATGGCCGGGACGATGGGTCGCGCCGGATTTCCGTGGCCACGGGCGTTCACCGCACGCCGATCGCTACGGTATCGCCATGCATGCCGCTGACATTGCTGCCTCGATAGGCGATGCGGGCGACGTCTACCTTCTCGGTCATTCCATGGGCGGCCAATGCGCAATGGTTCTGGCCAGCGGTTGGTTCGGCTTTACGCCGAAGTCGGTTATCTGCGTGGGCGTTGCCGTGGACTGGGATGAGCAGGCAAAGGCGCGCATCGACAAACTGGTCGATACCCCACCGCGATACTTCCAGACCCGCGAGGAAGCTCTGGAACGGTTCGTGCTGGTCAACGGATTGAGCGGGATGGTGGAGCCATCGTCTGATATTGCCGCCTCCGGCGTGAAGGAGGAAAACGGGAAATGGCGGCTTTCCGCGGACAATCGTGCCGCCATGGTCGCCAGCGCATCAACACGCGACGTTTATAATGCAGCTACCACCCCAATCGTTTTGATGCGCGGGGCGGATGATCCGATGGTGACCGAGAGCGAGCTTGTCTCGCTTGACCCCAATGCCGTTTCGGTGGGCGGCTGTGGGCACAATTTACATGTCGAGAAGCCCCAGGCGGTGTGGGACACCCTGGCGAGGTCCGCCAGCCTGTAGGAGACTTTTGCCCTTGCCTGTGATGGTGAATACCTGTGCCGCCGCCATTGTCAAACCGTGTGCAAATTGCGATAATATGTCCAAGTTCGGGTAACCGGTGAATACAAGTCAGGAGGAAACCATGAAGAGATCGCTCTCAATCGCCGTTGCAGCCGCGCTTGCTGCCAGCTTCGGTATTTCAACCGCACATGCGCAGAAGTTTCCGCGCAAGCCGGTCAAGCTGGTTGCGCCGTTTGGGGCTGGCGGTGCGACCCACACGCTGGCGCGCCTGTTTGCCGAAGAATTGACCAAGGCGCTCGGCAAGAAGGTCGTCGTGACGGCTGCGCCCGGTTCCGGTGGCGCGATTGGCTCGGCCCAGGTCGCCCGGTCCAAACCGGACGGCTATACCTTGCTGATGGGCTCCAACGGCACTGTCGGCATGCGCTGGCAAACGTCGGAAACCGGCTTCGACATGTCGAGCTTTATTCCGCTTGGTTCGATTGCCTCCTTGCCAACCGGTTGGGCCGTGCGCGCTGACAGCAAGATCAAGACGATGAAAGAACTTGCCGCGCGCATAAAAGCCAACCCTGGCGTAAAGTATGCCTCGGTGGGCACCGGCTCGTCGCTGCATCTATCCTCGGAAGCCTGGGCCGACATGATTGGCGGCAAGATCATCCACGTTGCCGGCCGTGGTGGAAAACAAGCGATCGTAAAGCTGTTGTCCGGCGAAGTGGAATTTATCGCGGTTGCGGCCAGCAACTTCCCGCGCCAGCGGGCAAGGAGCAAGGGCAAGCCCGTCACCGGCCAGTTCCGTGGTATCGGCATAACCGCGCCGTATAAATACGCGCCGGAAATCCCGACCATGAAATCCATGGGATACAACCTCACCGATGTGACATGGTGGGGACCTTTCGCGGTCAAGGGAACCCCGCAGCCGGTTGTTGATATTCTCGCCAAGGCCGTCGAGAAAGCCACCAAGTCCGCAGGCTTCCAGGCCACGTTGAAAAAATTCAACTATTTGCCGGCCTACATGGACCCGAAAGCGACCACTGCCGATCTTTCCGCCTACGCCAAGAAAATGGAAGGCGCATTGAAGAAAGCCGGCATGCACAAGTCGCAACGCAAAAAGAAATAAGCTTTACAATTTCGAACAAAAACATCCGGCGCGTTGTGCGCCGGATGGCGTATGACGGGTCAACACATGGGGGCGGGGGCTGACGGCTGGTGGCCGCGAGTCCATCCGGCTTAAATGGCAGCCAATGGTTCGACATCCTGACTATATCGCCGCTGCGTTTCTGCTTGGCGTCGGTGCGTTGTTTTACTATCTGAGCTTCGATCTGCAGGCTTCGCGATCGATCAGTACATTCTCGGCGCGATTCTTTCCGCAACTGGCCTCGGTGTGTATTTTCCTGTGCGGCCTTGGCGTGCTCTACCAAGCCTGGCGGGCAGATGCCAAGGCTATGCCTTTCCTTTTCAATCGTTCGAACTTTCTCGTTGCTGCGTTTTTCCAGATCTATTTTCTGACATTTGAATTAGTCGATTTCCGTATCAGCTCATGGGCCTTGATCCTTGCCTCCATGTTTGTCCTGGGATGCCGCAGCTGGCTGCAGCTTATACTCACGCCTTCGGTTTCAGCGCTGTTCGTGTACTACATCTTTACCAAGGGCTTTGAAGTGGTGTTGCCGTCATGGATCTGATTTCTTCCGATCAAGTGCTTTATGCCGTCAGCCAATTGGGCAACTTGAAAGTCCTGATGTGGCTTCTGGTTGGCACCGTCGCCGGGCTTATATTCGGTGCAATCCCCGGCATTACAGCAACTGCCGGCATCGCCATTTTAACGCCGTTCACGTTTACGCTGGGATTTGAATCGGCCATGGCGCTGTTGCTCGGCGCTTATTGTTCGGGGTATTTCGCCGGTTCCTTCCCCTCGATCCTGATCAACACGCCGGGCACGCCCGCAAACGCCGCCACCGGCTTTGACGGATATCCGATGGCGCAGAACGGCGAGGCGAACCGGGCAATGTCGCTGGCGACATTCTGTTCGTTTATCGGCGGTATCTTTTCCGCCTGCGTGCTCGGGCTTGTTGCGCCGACGCTCGCGAAAATTGCGCTCTCGTTTACATCGGTGGAATATTTTTCGCTTGCCATGCTTGGCCTGGTTTGCGTGGCCGGTGTGTCAGGGCCCAATCTGTTGAAGGGCATCGCAGCCGGTTTCATGGGCGTGCTGCTGTCCACATTCGGCACCGATCCGATTACCGGCTCGATCCGCTTCGATTTCGGCATGGTGGAACTGCAGGGCGGCATTCCCCTGTTGCCAGCACTGATCGGCCTGTTCGCGATCACCGAATTGCTCACCAAGGCTGCCTCCGCCGACACCGCGACCACTACGCTGCCACCGCAAAACCCGTTCAAGCTCGTATGGATGTTCGGCATAATCCTGCGGAACAAATGGCTGACCTTCAAGAGCGCGGTTATCGGAACCGTCGTGGGCGTGCTGCCAGGGACCGGGCCGATCATCGCCTCGTGGATTTCCTACGGTGAAGCGGTCCGCAACGCCAAACCCGGCGACAAGTACGGCAAGGGCGACGAAAAAGGCGTCGTGGCCTGTGAAACGTCGAACAACGCTGTGACCGGCGGGGCTCTGGTGCCCTTGTTGACGGTTGGTATCCCCGGCGATCCGATTACCGCGGTGCTGATCGGCGCTCTTTTGTTTCAGGGGATCGATCCGGGACCTTTCTTTATCCGCGACAATGGCGACAAGTTCATGCACATCCTGGTCATGCTGATGGCCGCCAATGTGCTGTTGCTCATCGTGGGTCTTTCGTCGCGTAAACTGCTGCCTTACCTGGTGCAGGTGCCGACACACACGCTGGTTCCGGTGGTGGCGGTATTGTCTGCTGCCGGTGGCTACGCCGTTAACGCCACGGGCTTCGAGGTAGGTTTCATCATCCTGTGCGGTTTGATCGGCTATTTCATGATCGCCTTTGGTATTCCTGTCGGGCCGGTTCTGCTTGGCATCGTGCTGGGCCCGTATGTCGAGGAGAACCTGCGTAACGGGCTGACGGCCAATGACGGCGACTGGACTGTCTTCCTGACCCGCCCGATCAGCGCCGGACTGCTGCTTTGCATGTTTGGCCTGATTTACTTCTTCTGGCGCACGAGGCGATCCGGTGGCGCGCTTGCAACCCAGGGATGATGGTGCCATTGCTGCGTGCAGCCTTTGACCATTGATCCGGGGAGCGCAACATGGCGGATTATGAAACCATCCTTGTCGAGAAACGCGACCGGGTCGGGTTGATCACGCTCAACCGGCCCCAGGCTCTGAATGCTCTCAATTTTCAGGTTGCCGATGAAGTGGTCGATGCCCTGAAGATGTTCGACGATGACGAGGATGTCGGGGCTTCCGTGATAGCCGGATC
>CAZTMN010000157.1:0-5133 GCA_964615275.1 uncultured Beijerinckia sp.
CGTCACGCTGAACGGTGACCTGCCAGTGGCCGCCATTGCTTCGCATTTCTACGGGTCTGGTCCGGGTGAGGATATCGGCCCCGCGCCGGGCTGCATCGCGCGCATTGAGAATAACCAGGCGCGCATCGTCGACACTGCAATCGGAATATTCGAAACCAGTTTTCAAATCGTCCCGGAGCGGTTCGCCTGCCACGTGCGCGCGCAGATTCAACCGGGTTGATCCAGGCAGGCTCACGCGCCGCGCAAGATGGTCGTAGAGAATAAGGCCGATCCGCAACACCCATGCGGGCCGCATTCCGGCGCCATGAGGCAGGACAAACCGCAAGGGTCTGACGATTTGCGGCGCGATAGCGAGTAACGTTTCGCGCTCCTTTAGCGCTTCGCGCACGAGCGAGAATTCATAATGTTCGAGATACCGTAGACCGCCGTGGATCAGTTTGGTGGATGCCGACGACGTGCCCTGCGCCAGGTCCCCCATCTCGGCCAGACCAACCTTGAGACCGCGCCCCGCCGCATCGCGCGCGATACCGCAACCATTGATTCCACCACCGATAATAAACAGGTCGTAGTCCGGGTCTGGCAAGTTTCGCCGTCCTCGCTGCATATTCTTGCGTGGGATAGGTGGTACATCCCGCGGTCCACGGTTGCAGGCGATGGGCGGGAAGTCAATTCGCGGATCGGACCCCAGGGTTCGTGATTGAAATTACCGGCGACTATGTATAAGACGCTGGCTCGTCTGGCGGCTGAAGCCGCTGCCGATTCCTCGTATCCCTTGTGCGCCATGTCCGACAATCATTATATTCTGGTACTATCTTGCGATGACAAGCCCGGCATCGTTGCCGCGGTAACGCAGTTTCTGTTCGAGAACGGCGCCAATATTCTCGACGCCCAGCAATACGACGATACATCGAGCAATCGCTTTTTCATGCGCGTCGTCTTCGACTGCAGCAAATCGGACAGCGACCTCAATGCCGGTTTCGCCACAACAGGCGACGAATATGAGATGACCTGGCGCCTGGAACCGCGCAGCCGGCGCAAAAAGGTCATGATCATGGTTTCCCGTTTCGATCATTGCCTGGCCGACATTCTTTACCGCTGGCGGATCGGCGAGCTTAATATGGAAATCGTGGCAATCGGGTCCAACTACCAGCGCGATACTTACAAGCATCTCGACTTCGGCGATATCCCGTTCCACTACCTGCCGGTTACCAAGGCCACCAAGCTGGAGCAGGAACAGCAATTGTGGTCTCTGGTACAGGATTGCAATGCGGACCTGGTGGTCCTTGCGCGTTACATGCAAATCCTGTCAGACGGGCTGGCGGCCAAACTGACAGGCCGATGCATCAATATCCATCACTCGTTCCTGCCGGGCTTCAAGGGCGCCAGCCCCTATACGCAAGCCTATGCGCGCGGCGTCAAACTGATCGGCGCAACGGCCCATTACGTGACCGCCGACCTCGACGAGGGTCCGATCATCGAACAGAACGTCGAGAGGATCAGCCATCGCGACACGCCTGAAGATCTGGTGCGCAAGGGCCGCGATATAGAACGGCGCGTGCTGGCGCAGGCGCTGCGCTATCACCTGGAAGACCGGGTCTTTCCCAACGGCGCAAAGACGATCGTATTCGCCGAATAGGGAGCCGCGGGAGCTGCGCCCCGGCCCCGATCAGGCGATGTGCACATCATCAGATATTGTTGGGATTGCGGAAGAAATCAAAGGTCGAGCGCGTGCGACGCAAGGGTGCGTACGCCAGTGGAACCGAGCGGTTTCGTGACGCGGCCCTCCGGTTCGAACGATCATTCTTTGCGTAGCGTTTTTTCTTGTAGCGCTTGGCGTAATACTTCTTGCTTTTCGAGCGCTTGGTGTAAATCTTCCGCTTGTGTTTTTTCTGCTTCTTCAGGGCAGCCAGTTTCACCCGGTAGAGTTTTTTGCGAAGAAGTTTCTTCCTCTTCGCCTCCGCCCATTTAGCACGCCGCAATTCGAGACGCTTGGCGCGCGCGAGTTTGCGTTTCGCCCGGCGTTCAGCGGCCAGCTTGCGCCGCTCGGCATAATATTTCGCGTAAAACTTGGCGCGCGAACCGACAATCTTGATGCGCGCACCCTCGCGCCGCACCATCTGGTAAAGCGTAGCGGCATTGGCCGTCGCCAAGCGCACACATCCGTGCGATGCGGGCCTTCCGAGCTGACTCACGTAGTTCGTCCCGTGAATCGCATAGCCGCCGCGAAAGAATATCGAATACGGCATCGGCGAGTTATTATACTTGCGCGAATAATGCATACGCCGCATGACTGTCGGGCGATAATTGCCAAGAGGCGTATGATAGCGCCCGCGGCCACTGGATATTTTCCAGGTATAATTGCCGGTCGAACTCGTGACATGCATCTGCTGCGTGGTCAGATCAACTGTAACCTGGACTCGAGCTTGAGATGTAGAAGTGCCGGCAATTGTAGATGCCGCGAAACTGGCGGCCATTACGGCCGTTCCGAAAAAACCAAAACGCATGACCCATCCCCACACAATAAAATAAACGCGAACGGGCCGTAGAATTGCCCGATAATGCGGATTCGTAAACTGAAAGTTCCGGACAAGGTTATCAATTTGCGTAAACGCAATTGTGGCAGCGAAAGCGCTGCTTTTCTGAAGCTCAAGAGCGATCAGCGGCGACCATGGTTAAGAAATTGTAAATCCAAACCCGCTAAGCAATTCCTGTATTGGTACAGTAAGGGGACCCAATCGCATGCGTTGGCCAATATTTATTCTTAGTGCATTTGCTGCCGTTGGCGCTGCGGGTTTTGCCGCAAACGCACAGACACCCGGAACGCTCAAGACAAGACTATTGCCGGCGCTTGCCGATCCCGGCCACCCTGATACACCGGCCAAGCAATTGTTCGGACGCAAGCGCGCCGGCGCAAAAATGCGGCCGCAAGCGATCGGGTTTTATTCGCGCGGCTGTCTTGCCGGCGGGCAGCGGGTCGAGATGGATGGCAAGGCATGGCAGGTCATGCGACCGTCGCGGAACCGCAACTGGGGCCATCCCGAGCTTGTCAAAGTCGTAAAGCGTATCGCAATCAAGGCCCGGCGCGAAGGCCAATGGCCGGGCCTTCTCATCGGCGACCTGTCACAGCCGCGCGGCGGACCGATGCTGACGGGTCACGCCTCGCACCAGATCGGCCTTGATGCGGACATCTGGTTCACACCGATGCCTTCGCACAAGCAGTCGCGAAAGGAGAGGGAGTTCCGGTCCGCCACCAACATGGTACGGCGCGACAGGCGCGATATTGACCGGCGCGTTTGGACCAACGGGCATGTTCACCTGGTGCGAATTGCTGCGCAGCAGCCCGAAGTCCAGCGCATTCTGGTCAATGCCGCCATCAAGAAAGCGTTGTGCCGTTACCGCGGCAAGGACCGGAGCTGGTTGTCCAAGGTTCGCCCCTATTGGGGGCACAACTACCATTTTCACTTGCGGATATTCTGCCCCAATGGCAGCCCGCAATGCCGGCGCCAGGCGTCTGTGCCCAAGGGCGATGGTTGCGGCAGGACGCTCGCCTGGTGGTTTACCGATCGCGTTTTGAACCCGCCACCGCGCAAGAAACCTCGGCGCAAGCGCAAGCCGATCACCATGGCAGGCCTGCCTGGAATGTGCCAGGCAGTGCTGCAGGCACCATCGAATTGATGTAATCGTTTGTCATAAAAGGACTTTTACGCGATTCAGCGTTTACGGTCGGCCGGAGTAGCCGACGTTGATCTGGCGACGCCGAACCATCCAGATCAGCAGCAGGCCCAAAACCGCGAGGATCACGAAGGCCGGCAACAAGAACAACGCGACCAGAAATGGATCCCACAATACCGGATGGACATGCTCCACCGCCGGCTTTAGCGCCGGAAATGTATTTGGAAGCAGATAGATAGCCGTGTCGCCAAAGCTTGTGACCAGCAATTTTGAAGCGGCTATCGAGCGTGTGCCGTCAATCACCAAAGCGGCAAAGCTCGCAGCGAGTAAAACAAGGCCAATCGTACGGATAATGACACGAAACATGAATTATACGCCGCAGCGCGCATCCGTTTAGCGGACACACCAAATGTGAATTGATTAGCCGAACGGCGGACAACTGTCCATGTTGCAAGCCGCGTCTGGAGCAAGGCGAAGCATGGCGCTGAATTGCCAATGCACGCCCGGTTGCGGCGATGCAATGGGCCACCTGTCTACCGCCGATGGCCGACAAGTCGTTGCAAACCCGAACGCTGGTCGCAGGTTAGTTCACTGCGCCGCTTGCCGCGCCGCTTTGGCGTCCTGAATGATGCGCCACAACCGCTCCGGGGTAGCCGGCATCGGCACATCGCGGACATTGAACGGTGAAAGGGCGTCAACCAGGGCATTTGCCATTGCCGGCAGTGCACCGACGCACCCCGCTTCCCCGGCGCCCTTCACGCCCAGCGGATTGCTCGGCGTCGGATCGGGGTTGGCCTGAATATCCACGTAGCAAAAGTCCCGGGCGTGCGGCATCGGATAGTCCATGAACGAACCGGTAAGCAGTTCGCCGTTGTCGGGATCATAGACCAGGTCTTCCATCATCATCTGGCCAACGCCCTGGGCAAGGCCACCCATGATCTGCCCTTTCAGCAACAGCGGATTCATTACAGTACCGACATCATCGACGACCTTGTACTGGATCATCTCGGTTTCGCCGGTCTCCTCATCGATTTCAAGTTCGACGATGTGGCACCCGGATGGGAAATTCGCGGTCTTGGCACTGTAGACGGCGGTCGCAGACAGGCCCGGTTCCATGTCTTCCGGCAGACGATTGGGCTTTGACGCCAGCAAGACGACGTCCTGCATGGTGATAGTGGCGCTGCCGGCAGAGAACACCCCATCGGAAAATTCAACATCTGCGGCACTTGCCTGCAGCGCATGGGCGGCGATCTGTTTTGCCTTCGCGACAATCTTGTCTGCCGCCATCAGCATCGCTGTACCGCCGATTGCCGAAGTCCGAGATCCGCCCGTACCCTCGCCGTAGAAGACGATGTCGGTGTCGCCCTGTTCGTAATGGACGTCCTGCGGGTCGATCCCCAGCTTGTCGCACACCAGCTGCTTGAAAACGGTTTCGTGCCCCTGGCCCTGGGTCACGGCGCC
>CAZTMN010000158.1:0-4905 GCA_964615275.1 uncultured Beijerinckia sp.
AAGTCGGTTCCCAACGAGATGGGCTGTTATCGCACGACACTCCAGGACGGTGTCGATTGCGTCCTGAACAGCTGGCCGGCCTGGTTCGATATCGACGAGCAGTTCGAGCACATGGACGGGCTTGGCCACCAGGTGGATGCGGTTGGATCGATCGGGCCGTTCTCGGTGTTCTTCTCGGCCCTTCCACTAGAGGAAGGCCGTGACCTGGCGATCCAATGGAACGAGGAAATGGCCTGGGCGCAGCGCCGTTATCCGGGCCGCTTCTGGGCGAGCGCGGCAATTCCGTTTCAGGACGAAAAGGTTGCCATGGACGTGCTTGAGGATGCCGTCGGCCGGCTTGGCCTGATGGGCGTGAACTTGCCCGGGTCAATCGGGTTCGATGCGCGGATTGATGCGGAACGGCTGCAGCCCTTCTACGCACGTTGTGCTGAGCTTGGATTGCCGGTGTTTCTGCATCCGACCGATGCCATGTTCAACGACATGCTCGACGGCTATGGCGGCGCCTTGCACATGTCGCTTGGCCGGGTGGTTGAAGTCAGCGTTGCTGCAATGCGACTGGTATTGTCGGGTACACTGGAACGACATCCCGGGCTGAAGATTGTCATGTCCCATACCGGCGGGGCGCTGCCGTATCAGTCCGGACGCATGGACAAGAACACCAAGCAGGCGAAGCTGCCGCGTCCGGCGAGTGAATACCTGCACCGGATGTACACCGATACTGTCTCGCCGCATTCGGCCGGTATCAAATTCGCCATCGAGTATTACGGCATCGACAACGTCATGTATGGCACCGATTATCCGTGCTGGGATCCCGCGACCTGCCTGGCGTTGATCGATGAAATCGAGTTGTCGGAAGCCGACAAGCGCAAGCTGTTCTACGACAACGCCCGGCGCATTTTGAACCTGCGCGATCCGGAACCGGCGGTTGCCCGTGCATCCGAACCGGAATTTGCTGCGGCAAAATAGGGCCGGCAAGGGTCCGGGTGAAGAGCTGGCGGGATAGTCGCGCGCCGGAGACAGCAAAGGACACTGCAGTTTTAATACCGTCTGTGTCGCTGCTGGCGGCTGACGACTCAGACGGCAGGCTTCATTGCCGCTTCGCTCCATTGCCGCAGGGCCGCGATATCGAAGCTCGTGTCGTGGTTACTATTGACTATGCGCCAGAGCGCTTCGGCTTGATCCTGCCCAATAGCAGGGGTGAGCAGGTTCAGCGTCTTGGTGTGCCGCGCGTCCGGGGTAAGTGGTAAGCTGGCATCGCCACGCACCTGAGTCACGCGTCGTGAAATGTTCCGCCCGCCAGCGCGGACTTCGATTTCGCCTGGCCAACAGGCGGGATAAAGCGTTTTCAGCTCGTCGCAGGCTTCGACAAGTATTTTTTCGGCAAAGGCGAGAACTTCCTGGTCGCGCATCACCGTGGACCGGTCGAGGTCCCATAGATGCAAGGGCCGCAACGCAGCCAGAGCCATCTGGAAGCGGACGCTGACATAGCCCGTGCCGCGTATCTCCGGATTGATCTTTTGCGAGATCATGCCCGCATATGCCGGCGGGACACACACTTTTATCGATTCGATTGTTGCGGGATCCAGTCCTTCGGCAATGAGGTCCAGAAGCGCCTGCGTCGGGGCAAGGGCCTGCCGGGCGGTGGAGAACGGCTTCAGCGACAGACCTTCGAGCGCTTGCGAATGGCTGGCGGAAGGCGAGAGGTGCGCTGTATTCATTGCAATTCCCTGCGCCCGCTCCATCCAGTCGCCGTCCAGAAGTTCCGGATCGCCCTTGTAGCCGGCGTGCGCGGCAGTTGCCGCTTCGATACCGGCAGCAACCGCTTCCTTGATCAAAATCCAGCGCCCGGAAGGCACGCCGGCGAACCGGCTGGTGCGGCCCGAGGACATCATCAACGCCAGCGACAGGGCATGGGTTGTAGTATCCTGATCGAACTGCCAGAGCCGGGCAGCAACACCGGCTATGGAGGCAGGCGTGGCAAAACACGTAGGCCAGATACCCCGGTACAAGACCGAGGGCCCGTCGATCGCCATGCCAAGGCGGACCATTGTTTCGATGCCTGCAAGCACGGCATTCTCAACATCTTCCGGGCCGGCTTGCGGAGCCAGCATCAATGCCGCCGGGACAGCGACCGAACTTGGAGTGGTGCACGAGGCAAGGTGGATGTCGTCAACTTCGGTTGAACGGATTATCGCAGTGGCCGTGGCGATGCGTGCGGTGCTATTCGAGGGATCGCATATGGTTGCGAGTTCCTTGCCCTCGGGGGAGTGCGAGCCAGCAACAATGGCAATCGCGCAATCGCCCAAATGGTCGCGCAGCAGCTGTTGTTGTCCGGCGTTCAGACGTTCCTTGCTCGTGGTGCAAATGTAATCAGCGAGTTTTGCAAGTACCGGCATCCGGGTATTCCAATCAGCAAGGGGATTTCGACGCTCTTCGGCAGGGCGTTCATTGCCGGAACCAGGCGCTCTTCTCGGTGAAAGGGTGGCATATCATAGTACGCTGTTTGCAGCGAATGGGAAGCCGCACAAAACGACGACGCGGGCCGCTATGGCCGCCCGCGCTGTCGCTGATGCGCAATAATGTTTTAAATACCCGGTGCGCTAGAGGCTTGCCGCATTGCGACGACCATGGCGGACGACAACGCGCATTCCCACCTTTGTACGGCGGTACAGATCGATCACGTCCTGGTTGAGCATGCGGATGCAGCCACTCGAAACAGCAGTACCAATGGAATAGGGTTCGTTGGTGCCGTGAATGCGATAGTTCGTATCCCGGCCGCCGCGGTACAGGTAATGGGCCCGCGCGCCGAGCGGATTGCCGATACCGGGTTTAAACCCGCCAAGGTATTTTTTCAATTTCGGATCGCGGCGAACCATGTTGGCAGTCGGGGTCCAGGTCGGCCACTTCTTTTTCATGCCGATCACCGCGCGACCGCCCCAGGCCATGCCTTTCTTGCCGACACCAATCCCGTAGCGGATCGCCTGGCGGCCGGGCAGGACAAAATACAAGAAACGGTTGTCTGTATCGACGATGACGGTACCGGGCCGCTCACGCCCGTTGTAGCTGACGGTCCGGCGCAGGTACCTGGATTTGAACTGGGTGGTGTCGACCGCGGGAACCGTGAAGCGGGAATCGGAGAGCGAGGCATATGTGGCGCCAAACCCGGCGAACGGCCCGCCATTGTTGCATGCCGCGAGGGCGAGGGGGAGCGTGCAAATCAGGCCAAACCGGCCAATGAAAGAAACAAACTTGGACTTTGTCCGCTGCATGCTTGGCTCCATTTGCGACGTCTTCACCAGGCCGCGTTATTTAGGCAATTAAGGTTAATTGCGTCTGAATCGAAATTGGTGGTCAAAAACTGACTCACTGCGCGCCGCAAATTAACCATATTTTCCGCAAAGACAATCTCACATTCAGGTGAATTTCGCGGTCCCTGATCAAAGGATGTTTCAGCCCGTGAAAGAGGCTGGTCCAGCGGGGTCTCAACCGTTACCGGTGATGGTTGCGGCCAGCTCTGCCGGGTCGCCGGGTTGCGCGCTTCCACGCCACGCCACGATCTGATCGGGCCGGATCAGGGCCAGATCGGCTTCATAGAGTTCGCGCACGGCTTTGGCTGGCATGTCGATGATCTTGAGGTCCATTCCGGCAGCGGCAAACGCCTGCTCCATATTGCCGGTTTCGGCGGCCGGATGCATCCGCAGCAAAGTCCACTCCAGGTTGAACGTGTCATAGAGGGAGCGGCCATCATCCAGCCAGACGTGGGGGGCGCGCCCACCTGGGCAGGCTGTGGGGTGATAAATATTGGGGCCGTCCGGCGGCGGCGTTGTGCCGTCCGCCGCAATGATGGGCGATCCGTCATAGCGTGCGCCCAGAGTGAAGCCGGGAATGTTGAATTCAATACGAGCATGCCGGTTGTAATAGTCGCCGGCCGCTTCGCGGGCTGCGGCGCCGGTGGGTGTGTCTTCCTCAAGTTCCGGGACGGCGGCGAAGCCGCCAAGGGAATCGGCCAGCGCTCGCGCGTATCCGGTATTGCGGATCGCGACCGCGCGGCGTTCGGCGTCGTAGGATTGCAGCAGCATATCGCCGCCCTGTCCGCGGATGACGGTTGCCAGTTTCCAGCCCAGGTTTACGGCGTCCTCAATGGCGGTATTGTAACCCATGCCGCCGGCGGGCGTGAACAGGTGTGCGGCATCGCCGCCGATCAACACACGGCCCGTGCGCATTGAATCGGCCACCAGCGTGTATCCGGCGGTCCAGGGAACGCGCGAGAGGATGCTTACGGGCAGGTCGATGCCCCAGCCGAGGTAGACTTCGCGTTTTACTTCATCTTCGCTGAATGCATCGGCGTCCTGACCGGGTTTGAGCTGGAAGTGATAGGAAAATTCGTTGCTGCCATTAACGGCGGTCATGAACGCCCGCTGGTCGGGATTTACGGTTACGTTCATCCAGGCCGGCTTGTGCGGCATGGCGGCGTAGTAATCCTCGCAGGTCAAATAGACCGCATACATGCGTCCGCCCATAAATTCCCGCTGGACGCCGGACTCTCCGGACAGGTTGATATTCAGCGCCCTGCGGACACTTGAGCGGGCGCCGTCCGCGCCGACCAGATATTTGGCCCGTGTCGTGGTCTGCGGTCCGCCATCCGCCGATTCCGTGACGCATTCGACATGGGTTCCCCGGTCGGTGAAGGATGCGAGCCGGGTGCGGAAGTGGATCTTGTTGGTGGAATATTTGCGGGCGTGCTTGAGCAATATTTGCTCGACGTATTTTTGCGAGACGCGATGGGGGAGTTCCGCAGCGCTCCAGGAGCCCGACAACCCGCGGATGACCTGCTTGGCGTCCATGGCGCGCGGCATCTCAAATCGCGCCAGTTCATAGCCGGATATCCTGGTGAAATAAGCTATG
>CAZTMN010000159.1:0-4794 GCA_964615275.1 uncultured Beijerinckia sp.
GGGATGGCGCCGACCACATCATCGATCTTCAGCTTGTCGAGCATGGGAACGCCAAACACCACGATGACGCCGCCAATACCGCCAACGAAGGCCGCGACCCATAGCGACGGGGTCAGCGGTTCGGCGGTGATGGAGACGAGGCCGGCCAACGCACCGTTCAGCGCTATGGTCACATCGACCTTCTTGTAGATGATTTGTGTCAGCACCAGCACGACGATCACACCGGAGGCGGCAGCGATGTTGGTGTTGACGAAGATCCGCGCCACATCGGCTGCGTTGGCCACCGTGCCGAGCGCAAGTTGCGAGCCGCCGTTAAATCCGAACCAGCCCAGCCAGAGGATGAACGTACCCAGCGTGGCAAGCGGGATGGACGAGCCCGGGAACGGAACCACGCCGCCGTTTGACTGATACCGGCCTTTCCGCGCACCGATGATGATGGCTCCGGTCAACGCGGCCCAGCCGCCGACCGAGTGAACAAGCGTAGAGCCTGCGAAATCAGCAAATCCCCTGACTTCGAGCCAGCCCTTGCCCCATTTCCAGGAGCCGGTGATCGGGTAAAGCACACCCGTGAGAACGACGACAAAGATCAGGAACGGCCAGATCTTGATGCGCTCCGCGACCGTGCCGGATACGATGGACGCGGTCGTGGCGCAGAACACCATCTGGAAGAACCAGTCGGATGCGGCGGCGTAGTTGGCCGCCTTGTCCACCACGCCCTTGCCCGCTTCCGGGAAGGAAACCGGCGTCGGTGTCCCGAAAAAGCCGCCTCCGACGTTCATGTACATCAGGTTGTAGCCGATTACCCAGAACATGATGCCGGCGGTCGAATACAGCGCGATATTCTTCAGGCATTGCATGGAAACATTCTTAGATCGCACCATGCCAGCTTCCAGCATGGCAAAGCCCGCGGCCATCCACATCACCAGAAAGCCGCCGATCAGGAACAGCATGGTGTTGAAGATGTTCTGGACATCCATCGATACGGCAGGGGCCGCCGCGGTCTGTGCGAGCGCAGGCGCGCCGGCCAACCCCGCTGCCGTCAAGGCGAGCATTAGTGTACTGATCAGTTTGTCCATGGTGGAGAAGCTCCTTTGGAGAGGCGATTGCTGGTTAGAAGGGGATTCATGTGGCTGGCTAAAGCGCATCGTCGCCTGCCTCTCCGGTGCGGATCCGGATCGCTTGCTCAACGGACGAAACGAATATCTTGCCGTCGCCGATCTGCCCGGTCTGGGCCGAGTTCTTGATGCTCTCGATGACAGTGTCGGCCTGCTGTGATGGTACTGCGATTTCGATTTTCACTTTCGGAAGGAAATTCACCTTGTATTCCGCGCCGCGGTAGATCTCGGTGTGGCCCTGCTGGCGGCCGTAACCCTTCACCTCGGTCACCGTCATGCCCTGCACGCCAGCGGCTGTAAGCGCCTCGCGCACGGCATCGAGCTTGAACGGCTTTATAATTGTCGTGATCAGCTTCATTACTTGTCCCCCGGCCTGTCGGCCTCGCGGTGTTGAACGCGTTTGCAGGCGGCCGGAAGGTCCGGCGGTTGCAGCGCACAACTTTACAAACAAGGTTCATGCCAAACTTGCCGGGCAGAAGGATTACCCGCAGCTTGCAGCCCAAACAGGCGCACCGGCGGCATCCGGAGCGGTCGCCTGCTCAATAATTTGGCAATATCGAAATGGTGGCTGCCCGCATGCTGTTCGCGACGCTCGATAAGGCGGCAGAATCCTGTTCTCAAATTTCCTGCGTATATTGATCCCCACAAACGTAGAACAATTTATCTGACTTGGGCATAAATTGGGCAATTGCGCAGTTTTTTCGCAATGTGTTGCAAAAATATGACAAACCACCTGTTTCCAGAAGAAACAAACGAGATTGCACAAGAAGGCAGCAATTGACGAATATTTAACCTTGCCCGCCAGCACGATCAGCCCCTAATCATTCGATATCAATCAGGTGGCGATCCAAGTATCGCAAGAGGAGAGAGAGATGAAAGAAGTGTCGCGCATGAGCATGCGACCGGTCATAACGGCGCTTTCCGGCATCGCGTCGGCGATTTTATTGTGCGGTGCCGCATATGCCGCGGACATGCCTACAGGCGCCGAACCTGCACCGCCGCCGCCAGCGATTTCGAAGTGGGGATTATCGTTCGGCGCGGTATTCACCTCGGACTACAATTTCCGCGGTATCTCCCAATCGGCACGCCGTCCGGCAGTTCAGGCCAGCGCCGAGCTGACATACACGATCAATCCGAACTTCCAGCTGTATGCCAGCGTGTTCGGTTCGAGCCTGAAACTTCCGTCGCAGGCCTCAATGGAACTCGACGGGTCGGCCGGTATCCGCCCCAGCTTTGGCAATCTTGGTTTTGATTTCGGCGTAACCTACTACGGCTACCCGGGCGAACTGCCGGGCATCCAGTCCGAGTTCTGGGAATATTACGGCAAGATCTCCTACAAGCTGTTCGACAGGCTGACGATCGGCGCCAACGTGTTTTATGCGCCAAACTGGCTGAATCTCGGTAACGATGGCACCTACTATTCGGCGACCGCATCGCTGGATTTGCCGCACAACTTCAACATTTCCGCCGAACTCGGCCGTTATGCCCTGGGCACGACGAGCATCGCTAACGGCGCTGTTAACCTGCCGGATTACACGTATTGGAATGCCGGCATTTCCTACACTTACAAGGCCGTCACGCTGGACCTGCGCTATCACGACACCAGTCTCAGCAGGACGAACTGCCAGACGCTTGTCGCCCAGGGTCCTGCGGGGCGGACGCAGTCGAGCTGGTGCGGACAGGCTTTCATTGCCAGCCTGAAGTTCAATCATTCGATCGAAGATCTGTTTGGCAGCTCCAAGTCAGTGGTTGCAAAATACTGATATGCTGAACCATTCAGCATGACAAAGCCGCCGCAAAATCTGCGGCGGCTTTTAATACGGCGGTTGTACGGAAGCTTTCGATGTTCACAATTTCATCTTGTTGTCGTCGGCGACCAATTCAATGATCGACGCCACATCTTTTTCGGCCCATTCGGTATCCAGCGCGCGGGTGTAATAGTCGCCGGCGACATGCAATAGCGGTGTCGGACACCCGAGGTCCTCGGCAAATTTCAGAAACTGCGGAATGTCCTTGCTCATCAGCGAAGTAGGAGCGAGTACGGGATCGTATTTGCGCTCCATCATCAATGGTGCACGAACCTGGAACTGCAGCGACGAGCCGGCACTTGGTGAAAGCACCTTGACCATCAGGTCACGATCGAGCCCGGCCTTGACACCCAGCGCCAGCGCCTCGGCAGCGGCAAGAATATGTATGGACACAAGCGTATTGGCGACGAATTTCATCTTCGTCCCGGTGCCGTAAGCGCCGAGATAAAACGCCTTGTCGCTCATGCCATCGAACACGTCCTTGTGCGTATCGAACACTTCCTTGTTGCCGGATGCGAAGATAATACCGGCCCGATCGGCAACCATGTTCGGCACACCGGAAATCGGCGAATCGAGCAGGTCACAACCCGCAGCCTGAACCTTCTCCAGATTGGCTTCCTTGTTCGGCACTGGCAATGTCGACAAATCGACGATAGGCAATCCCTTGCGGTTCGAAGCCAGTACCCCATCTTCACCGAACAGGACATTTTCAACGTCATGTTCGTGAGGCAGACAGGTCAGGATGATATCGCAGGCTTCGCCAAGCGCCTTCGGCGATGCGCCCGGCTTTCCGCCAATAGCGACAAACGAATCCATCGACGAACGACGGTATCCATGGACTTCAAACCCCTTGTCTATCAGGTTGACGGCCAGCGGATGGCCTATTGCACCCAATCCGATTAATCCAACTTTTTTTGACATGCACATTCTCCCTCAGTGTCGCTGTTGTTGATGCATCGCTGATGCCAAACGCATTTATTCCCCTGGTTGTTCTTCGGAAGGTTGTTCGCCGGCGCAAATTGGCAACGTTGCGTCGCCGCCCGGGATGTCAAGGCTGCGCGTTTCAACGCAAGCAAACCGGCCCGGCGATCGGATTCTAATACAACCTGAAATATTCCCTGTGCTCCCATTCTGAAACGTCAGAGAGGTACCGGTTCCACTCCGCCTGCTTGATGAAGGCCAGGTAGTCGACGAAACCTGCGCCTAGAAACTGACGGAGAAAATCGCTATTCCGGAATGCGTCCAGCGCATCGCCAAGCGACTTTGGCAGGGGCGGCGCCGACGAACTATAGGGCGCGAGCGCCGGCGAAGGCGGCTGCAAAGCGCGCTCCAGACCATCGAGGCCCGATACCACTTGCGACGCAAGGTAGAAGTACGGATTTGCAGCCGGGTCCCCGACCCGGTTTTCAATTCGGCTCGCCGCATCGCCGGGCGCAGCAAGCGATCGGATCATGGCGCCCTTGTTGTCCTTACCCCATTGAATGCGATCGGGAGCGAGCTGGAACGGCTGGTATCGCTTGTACCCATTCAATGTCGGCGTTGTTAGCAAACAGCACTCGGCCGCATGTTCAAGTATTCCCGCGACCCAGCTACCTCCCGTTTGCGACAACAATTGACGGTCGTCGTCGGGCATAAACAAATTTGCACCGCTCTTCCTGTCGACCAGCGATTGATGCAGGTGCCAGCCGCTGCCCATGGCATTGGGCAGGCGCGGGCGCGACATAAAGCTCGCGTGAAACCCTGCCCTGCGGCACAATTGTTTCACGGCGCTGCGAAAGAGCATCATGTTGTCGGCATGAGCAACGCCAGCGGCAGGATGAAATGTCATCTCGCATTGGCTGGCGCCGAACTCCACTTCCATTGACCGAATG
>CAZTMN010000160.1:0-4566 GCA_964615275.1 uncultured Beijerinckia sp.
GTCCATGTGCTCGAACTGCTCGTCGATATCGAACCAGGCCGGCCAGCTGTTCAGCACGCAATCGACGCCTTCCTGCAGTGTCGTGCGATAGCAGCCCATCTCGTTGGGAACCGATTTGGGATATTCCGTGCGCTTGCACATGACTTCGAAAACGGAACGGGGCCACCAATGAAAATGGGAATCGATAATGTGCATCTGCGCCTCCCGGCCAAAGCCACGGAACCGGGTCGTTCCTAGCCTGCCAACCGGCGGCAAGGATACTCCAAATTGCCCGCGATGAGAATATTCAAATCTCAACAGCAATCGCGTGTGGGCAATTCAGCGATCCAACTTGCCTGCATCTGCCCGCAAACGCCTGCTGGACCGCACTAAGCAATTCTACTACCATCGTGCATTGCTCTCAGCGAGCCAATCTACCGAAAAGGTATATCAAGGAGGTATTGACATGAACGGAACCAGGCAATGGCGGCCAACCGCCGGGCCCGCATCGAAATATGCAGCGCTTGCCACGCTTTCTTTGGCCGCAATCGCTTTGGCGGCGCCGGCCAGCGCGCAAAACTTCAAGGGCAAAACAATCACCATCCTGACCGGCTATTCGGCCGGAACCGGCGTTTCAATTACCGCCCGGGCCTTTGCCGGCTTCTACAAGAAACACGTTCCCGGCAATCCAAACGTGGTCGTCAAGATCATGGCCGGCGGCGGTGGTGTGAAGGCGCAGAACTTCTTTTCCGAGAAGGCCAAAAAAGACGGCACCATGCTGTATTTCGGCCCGCTTGCAGTTGTCGGCAAGGCCATCGGCCGCAAGGAGGTCCGTGGCGCCTATGACAAGTTCGGGTACATCGGTGGTTTTGGCATCCCGCTCGTCACCTATGGCCGCAAGGATGTGTTTTCGGCATTTGATCCGGCCAAGGGGGTCATGAAACCAAAGGGCAAGATGCGCGTTGGCGGCACACGGCCGATGAGCAATCTCAGCGTCATACACCGGCTTGCCTTTGACCTGCTGGGCTTCCAGTACACGTTCGTACCTGGCTATCGCGGCTCGGACAAATCCTTGCGCGCACTGATGCAGAGCGAAATTCATTCCTATACGGCGCCGGAGGACACCTATACCAAGCTCATGGTACCCGCGATGGTGAACAAGGGTCAGGGCGCCGGCTATTTCCAATATGCGCGCATGGACATCAACGGCAATCCGGTAAAGGGCAAGAATACCGCCGGCGTGCCCTATTTCCGCGATGTCTACAAGGCAGCCAAGGGCAAGGATATTGCCGGTCCGCGCTGGGAAGCCATGAAGTGGATTTCCACTTACGTCAGCAACCTTGTTATCAGCACCTATGCACCGCCCGGCACGCCGGCCAAGACGGTTGCGGTTCTGCGCAAGGCCTTTGCTGCTACCATGGCCGACCCGGACTATCTGAAGTTCCACACCAAGCGGTACGGCCGGGCGCCCAATCTGGCCGAAATCAAGGTCGCCGAAAAATTCCTCGACACGTTCGTCAAATCTGATCCGGACGTGATCAAGGTGCTGAAAGCGTTCCAGGCTCAAGTGCGCAAGAAAAAGAAGAAATAAGCCACTGCACACCAGCGCTCCTGCTGCAGCGTCGTACTGCGGCTTGCGATACGAAATGGCAGGTTCGCCGTCCTTTTCCGGCGAGCCTGCGCGTTAACGCGGTGCGCGGGGCAACAGCATCGCGCTCAGCCGGCAAACAAATTCAGCAATAAAGACAGCCGCTGTGACCGTTGTCTAAATCAACACGGCACTTCATATCCGGTAACGCCTATGTGGGAACCATTTTTTCAGGGCTTGTGGCTGGTGGTTCAATGGCCGGCCTTCGGCTTCATGATGCTCGGCATATTGCTCGGTATCTGGCTCGGAGCAGTGCCCGGCCTTGGCGGCATCCTCGGACTGGTCATCCTACTGCCGTTCACCTTCGGCATGGACCCGGTGCCCGCCTTTGCCCTGTTGCTTGGCATGTTTGCTGTCACCACGACGTCCGACACGATCGCCTCGGTCATGTTGGGAATCCCGGGAACGGCAGCTTCGCAGGCAACCATCCTGGACGGTTACCCCCTGGCGCAGAAGGGTGAAGCGCGCCGGGCTTTCGGCGCGGCCTATGCCGTCTCGGCATTTGGCGGTGTATTCGGAGCATTGGTGCTTGCCGCATCCCTACCGATCGTTTTGCCCGTCATCCTCGCTTTTGGCTCGCCGGAATTGTTCATGCTGGCCGTTCTCGGCTTGTCGATGATCGGCTCCCTGTCAGGCAATTCGATTCTCAAAGGCCTGACGGTGGCGCTGGCGGGATTGTTGATTGCAACTGTCGGTTATGCGGAAACGGTCGCTGTGCCGCGCTTTCACTTCGGGTCCGATTATCTGCTGGACGGCGTGCCCTTGATCCCTGTGGTGCTTGGCTTGTTTGCTATCCCCGAACTCCTGGAGCTGGCGACGCGCGACGTTAGCATTTCCCGGGTCAGCCGGGAGATGACCAAAGACATCACCATCTGGACCGGCGTCAAGGACGCATGGACCCATCGCTGGCTGGCGCTTCGCTGCTCGCTGCTCGGCACCTATGTTGGCATGCTTCCCGGGCTTGGCGCCGCCATCGTTGACTGGTTCGCCTATGGCCACGCGGTACAAAGCGCCAAGGACAAATCAAAGTTCGGATCAGGCGATATTCGCGGCGTGATCGCACCGGAGGCGGCCAACAACGCCACCAAGGGCGGCTCGCTTGTACCGACTGTCGCCTTTGGGATCCCCGGTTCTCTGAGCACCGCAATATTGCTCGGCGCGCTGCTCATCGTCGGGCTCAAGCCCGGACCGGACATGCTGACCGACAATCTGCATGTAACATTCTCCATGGTCTGGACGATTGTGCTGGCAAACATTATCGCGGCCCTGTTGCTGATGGGCCTTACCAGCCAGATCGCCAGGGTAGCATTTATCAGCGGCCACTTGATCGTACCCGGCGTGCTGGTCTTCGTTCTGATGGGCGCCTGGCTCGGCGGCGGCTCCATAGGCGACTGGGTCACCTGCCTGACGATGGGCCTGGTTGGCTACCTGATGAAACGGGGTGGCTGGCCGCGCCCGCCCTTGATCCTTGCGATCATCCTGGGTTCGCTGATGGAAAACTGGTTCCAGCGCAGCATGAGCGTTCACGAAGGTTTTGGCTGGCTGCAGCGCCCGATTGTAATCGTTATCGCGCTTTGCATTGTCGCCACGCTGTTCCTGTCGTTCCGCGGCATTCTCAAGGCAAGACAAAACGGTGAAGGTCCGGAAGCCGGTGAAGGCGCTGAGCGGAACCCCTATGTCTCGCTACCCATCGCGCTGGCGCTAACGGCAATTTTTACATGGGCATATTTCGAAGCCCAGCAATGGCAAACCAATGTCAACCGGTTCCCGATTGCAATAACCGTTCCGGGTATTGTTCTTGCCTTTTCGCTCCTTGTCGTCGACGCCAGAGCAAGCCTGGCGTTCACCAGGGCGAATAACGGGCTAGTCGGTAGCTTCCGTGCCGCCGAAAAGCTGGCCCTGTTCGGAAAGTCCTCGGAATTCTTTGGCTACCTGCTTTGCGTCCTCTTGCTGGCGCTCATCGCCGGTCAGGTCGTCGCCCTGCTTGCATTCGTTCTTGTCTATCTGTGGCGTTGGGGCCGCTACGATTGGAGAGTCTGCTTGCTCTATGCCGCCGGTGTATGGATCTGCCTGTATGGTTTTTACGATCAGACCATGAATATCCTGTGGCATCCATCATTATTCGACGGCTTCTACGACAAGATTGGCGAGATTGGCAGCAAATTGACCGGCTGAAACAATATCAGGCGGCGCTGATCCCGGGTTCCGCCATTGTCCGCAAACCACGGACGAACAAACACCGACTCCGGCAACGGATTGGAAGCGACAGGTTATTCAGTGCCAACCTTGCCCGGAAACCGCGTTAACGCAGCGAGCGGTAGCGCAGACAAAGAGCGCTCAAGCAGCGAGCGCGGGAATATCGAAAAGTCGCGAGCGGTAGGGCATGAAAGTGGCGGAGAGTTCGGAAGAAAGATTGAACTCTCAAGCGGCCGAAGAGGCCGCCGGGTGGTCAGCCCGCCCCGCCGGAGCCTTGAGCGAAGCGAATGGCGCGAGGCAAAAAATGGCGGAGAGGGAGGGATTCGAACCCCCGATACGGTTGCCCGTATGCCGCATTTCGAGTGCGGTGCTTTCAACCACTCAGCCACCTCTCCGGATGCCTGCCTTTGGCGAGCATCCGGCGCATACCATGCTGCCATGGGATGCACAAGCGCGTCCGCGGAACCCTGTTTCCCGAACACGTGGCTATTCCGGAACAGTCAATTCCGGATTGCCATTTCGGTTGACCGGCGGCGGCAGACCGCTATATTCGCCGCCGCACGCAGCGAAGTTCTGCGGCCCCTGTGGCGGAATTGGTAGACGCGCTCGACTCAAAATCGAGTTCCGCAAGGAGTGCTGGTTCGAGTCCGGCCAGGGGCACCATGCTATATCAAAAAATCCCTATTTTATTGTGCCCGACATCAGCGCCTATGGGACAGTTCAGGGTGATTGCGTAAGGGAGG
>CAZTMN010000161.1:0-2866 GCA_964615275.1 uncultured Beijerinckia sp.
GCAAGGGAGCCGGCATCGAGCGGACCATATTCCGCCAGCGCGCGCAAAACACGCCACTGCTGCTCCGTTACTCCGTGAAAATGCAAATGCGGACGAAAGTGATCCATGACGGCTTCACGGGCGCGCAGCAACTTCAATGGCAGCGAATCATCGAGGCGACGCATGAAAAATCCCCCATTCAGACTGAGAAATGGACATTGACCTGTCCGCTGCCGCTGGAGGGAAAATACTCGCCCATTTGTTCGGACTCGCCATGATATTGATCCCAGCCCAGCGCCCCGAACAACATTGCCGTATCGCACATAAGCCCTTCGCCTTTGCACAGACGCGAATACTCCGGCAACATGTCAACGAACTCCTTGTACCGCCGCTGCTTCCATAGATCGAGCACCCGCAAATCCACTTGCCGGTTGAACTCGTTGCTCATCTTGTTCCACTGATTGTCGCCGGTCTCGTTCGCCGTGATGAGCTGATGGGACATCGAACCGCTCGCCAGCAGAGCAAAATTGCCCGGCGTTTCGTCGATCGCCTGCCGCACTGCCTCCCCGACCTGGCGATTTTGCTCAATGGTCGAAAACAGATTTGCGGCCAGCGACACAACTTTCATGCTGGCGTCCTGATTCATGTAGTACATCGGCACGATTGTTCCGTACTCCAACGCTAGGGACGGAATGTCATGAGACAATATGTCAAGCCCCATCGCCCTGCCATGCCCGGCTATCCGCTCACCAAGCGCCGGGTCGCCGCGATACTCATATTGCATGTTTTGGATCATGTGCGGCGCTTCATTGCTTGTGTAGGCCCCTTTTTGAAGCGCCGTTGCATTGATGTGAAAACCAAAATTCGACAGCCAGTGCATATCGAACACGATGAACGTGTCGACTCCGCGATCCCGGGCGCGCCGGCCCAACTCTTTTAAAGAATTGATCGGCTCGTCACGGCTTCCCTTCAACGGTCCCTCCCGCTCGGAAATCAACAATGAAGGCACATGCGTAATCTTTGCCGCCAATACAATCTTGCCCATCGTTCCAATCCATCGCTTAGGTTGATCGTTCCTGCATTGCTTCAAACCGGCGGACGCCGAACCCCAAACCGGTCGGCCACCCCGCTAACGCCTTGCATCAAGGCTCCGACATCGGTCCCGACAGCCACGAACAGCGCGCCCAATTCGAGATATCGCCGTGCCAAATCTTCGTTGACCATCAAAACACCGGGCGCGCGGCCCGCAGCGGCAATCCGTTTAAAGCAATCTTCCATTACCGACTGCACGTCGGCATGTCCTGGATTGCCCAGATGTCCGAGCGCAGCAGCTGTATCGGAAGGACCGATAAATATCCCGTCGACACCATCCACCTTCAGAATTTCATCGAGGTTTTCCAGGCCAAGCTTGGTTTCAACCTGCAGCATCAGGCAGACTTGCTCATCGGCAGTTGCAAGATAATCGGGAATGTGACCAAACCGCGACGCACGCGTGAGGGTGGCTACGCCGCGTACGCCGCGCGGCGGGTAGCGCACGGCTTGCACCATCGCCTGTGCCTGCTCTGCCGTCTCGATGATCGGCACCAGAATGTTTTGAGCGCCAATATCCAGAAACTGCTTGATCAGGTGCGTCTGGCCAACCGGCGGACGCAACACCGGCGCGGCGCCATAAGGTGCAACTGCCTGCAACTGCGATAACAAAATAGGAACATCGTTGGGCGCGTGTTCGCCATCGAAGACAAGAAAGTCAAACCCTGCCCCGGCGCAAAGTTCGGTGGTGTACGGATTTGCTAACGCAAGCCAGAAACCAATCTGCGCCTGTTTTGCGGCCAGGGCCGCCTTGAACTTGTTTTCCGGTGCTGGCATCGCCTACCTCATGCAAAATAACAACTCACCGTGCCCCAGGGGCCATAGTCTGCGAAAATCGTATCGCCCTTGCGCGCTTCAATCGGCCGTATGAAAGATCCGGCCAACACGACCTGCCCT
Source organism: uncultured Beijerinckia sp. (assembly GCA_964615275.1). Classification (GTDB taxonomy): domain Bacteria; phylum Pseudomonadota; class Alphaproteobacteria; order Rhizobiales; family Beijerinckiaceae; genus Terripilifer. The sequence continues at coordinate 1,966 of CAZTMN010000161.1, forward strand.
GGCTCCAACGCCTCACCATATTCAGCCATGCGGTCGGCAAGCCAGGCGATGCCCATTGCCGGATTGTTCAGCACACCGCCCGCCAGCCCGGTTTCCTCCACCTTGCCGTTGCGCGATACGATTGATCCAATCCATCGCAAATCGGTGTCATTGGGCCGTATGGCGCGGCCGCCTAGGACGATTCCGGCATTCGCCGCATTGTCGGCTATCGTGTCAAAAACCGTCCGCATCTTTTTTGTTTCAGGATCTACCCGCACAATCCGCGTATCGAGAATTTCCAGTGCCGGCGTTACATATTCCGTGGCATTGAGTACGTCGAAAAGCGTGCAATTGGGCCCCGCCAATCGCGACTTGAGAACGAATGCCAGTTCAGCCTCGATGCGCGTTTCGATGAAACGGCCGGTCGGAATATCTCCAGCGTCCTGAAAGAACATGTCATCGAACAGAACGCCGGAATCCGGCATATCGATGTTCAGCGCATTCTGCATCGCCTTTGAGGTCAGGCCGATCTTGTGTCCCCAAATACTGCGCCCGCCGGACAGCTTGATGTCGACCCAGGCCTTCTGAATGGCGTAGGCGTCCGCCATATCCATTCCCGGATTGGCGAGCGACAGAATACCGATCTGCTTGCGATCGCGCTCGGCCTCGTCGAGCTTTAGCGCCGCGTCCTGAACCTGAATTTCGGACAGCATGACTATCCCCTACCGTTTCTCATCGACGATCGGATTGCGCAAAACCCCAATTCCCTCAGCCTCGACCTCCACCTCGTCCCCGGGCTTGAGCCAGATCGGCGGATCAAACCGCGCGCCAGCGCCTGTCGGCGTGCCGGTGACAATGATGTCGCCGGGAAGCAGGGTCGCAAATGTCGACACATAAGATATCAGGAAGCGGAAATTGAATA
>CAZTMN010000161.1:2876-4422 GCA_964615275.1 uncultured Beijerinckia sp.
AGCATACGCGACGTCCTGTCGTCCTGCCGCAGCTCTCCGTTTACCTTTGTTGTCAATCGTATGTCGGCGATCTGCTCCTCGCCGGCAAACGGCAATATCCACGGGCCGATAGAACCGGAATTGTCAAAATTCTTGCCTTGCGTGACGTTGAACCTGGAGTGCCGCAGCCAATCGCGCAGAGTTCCTTCGTTGCACAATGTCACTGCGGCTATGTGATCCATCGCGTCCTTTTCCGCGATCCGCCGGCCGGCTTTCCCAATGACGAGCGTTACTTCTCCTTCGTAATCCAGTTGTTCGGATTCCGGTGGACGCACCAGCGGCTGACCATGACCGGTGAAGGACGTCGGGAAGCGCAGAAATATACTTGGATACTTCGCGGCCTGCTGGCCATCCTTGTACTCTTCGTTACGGTCGGGATAATTGACGCCGATACAAATAATTTTTTGCGGTACAAGTATCGGTACTTCGTAGCTTATTTCACCCGCAGAAAAATCTGCCTGCATACTTCCAGCCTTGTCGGCCAAATCACGCAAAGCGCCGGCTTCAATCACTTCCTTGAGGGTTGGATAGTCGCGATGGCGCGCCGAGAGGTCGACAAATCCTTTATCAAGAACAAGGCCCCAACGCCTTTGACCGCCAGCCGTAACGTTTGCAAAGCGTGCGTGTGTATCAACCATTTGTCCATTCCGTTGATAGATTCGGTTACACTATTCCGCCGCAGCCGACAGCGCCTTGTGAATATTGTTCGACTTCCAGGAAAATCGCTCATCGATTTCGCAAATCTCGAAGGAAAGCGCGAACGTGCGCTTGGCGAACACCGGCTTCAAATAGGTTTCAAGCGCAGCGAACACGGCCTCACCGGCCTCCTTGCGGGTTTCGACCGAGCGGCCTTCGCCCATCCGGCATTGCATGTGCAGGAAAGCATGATCGCGCCCGCCATCTGCAATCGACCAATTGCCACACGGATGGGTCCGCACGCGTGTACCGCCCAGCGGGTATACACCGGTTTTCAGCGCCGCTTCGCGAACCGTTTCACACAATTGTTGCATGTCGACGTCATCTTCGAGGTTGCGGGAATATTCGATCAGGAAATGTGGCATGTCTCCGCTCCTCGTTCGCGGGCGCCGCCGCGCAATTGTCGATAAGGGCCTGGCTTCCCGGACATGGAACGGCAACGCGTCAAGTCCAGCTGGCCATGAAGATACATTTAACACGTTAAATAAATGTCCGCAATCCCCGTTTTGCATCGATATGGACTGCCCTGACCGGGTCAATTGAAGGACTGCTCAATTTCTCCAAAGATGCTATTCTGCCGGAAACAAAGAGGCTCTGGGGGCAACAATGCAAAATAGTCCGGATTCCGGGGGGACGGGGCATGATCATGCTAGCGTTCAGAACAATGTATCCGGCGCCCAAGTCACGAAAAACACTATCGTTGACCGCCTTGCCGGCCTAACAAGTGGCAGCCTGATGCTCATCGCATGCATTGGCGTCTGTCCGTCATCAGATGATTTGGCACACGAGCGGGTATCTGGTTTGAGAGGAT
>CAZTMN010000162.1:0-4223 GCA_964615275.1 uncultured Beijerinckia sp.
ATCCTCTCAAACCAGATACCCGCTCGTGTGCCAAATCATCTGATGACGGACAATAGGCAAACAATGTCCATCGATTTGTCCTGGAAAGTCGAAAAATTTTCCAGGACAATGAATGATTGCATCAATTCAAAACTCTGGGGGCGTGGACGATTCCATGGAATCGTGAACGGCTCTAACCCCCGTATTCTTTCAGCACATGGCGGGCGATGACCGTGCGCATCACTTCGCTGGCGCCTTCGGTAATCCTGTACGAGCGCTGCTGACGCCACATGCGCTCGATAGGCATGTCAGTCGTCAGCGCGATACCGCCGTGAATTTGCATGCAGGTATCGATGGCCCGGAAGGCCATTTCATCGGCGTAGTATTTACAGTGATAAGCTTCGACCCGCGCCTCATGGCCCTCGTCGATCAGCGATGCAGCGCGCCAGACCAGCATGCGGGCAACTTCCAGCTCCATATACATGTCGGCCAGCTTCCATTGAATCCCTTGACGATCAGCGAGCGGTCGGCCGAACGTCGAGCGTTGCTTGGCATAGGATGTCGCCATTTCCAGGCTGCGTTCGGCTACGCCGACGGCGCGAGCGCCGTGCTTGACGCGTCCCGCCCCCAGCCATTTTTGCGCCAGCTTGAAACCGCCGCCCTCTTCACCGACGCGGTGGCTGACGGGAACACGCACATTGTCGAGAACAATCTCCCACGGCTTGTCGCCCATCATCGTATTGTAACGCGCGCCAAGGTTGACGCCCGGCGTTTCCATATCGACCAGAAAGCAGGAAATGCCACCGCGCGAACCCTTCTCGCGATCCGTCGCCGCCATCAATTGCATGAAGTCGGAATGGCCGGCGCCGGTTATGAATCGCTTGGTGCCGTTGATGACGTAGTGATCGCCGTCGCGAACCGCCGTGGTCCGCATGCCTCCCGGATCGGAGCCCGCGTCGGGTTCAGTCTGGGCAAAACAGGCCCGCTTTTCGCCACGCAGCACCGGCAACAGGTATTTTTCCTTCAATTCCCCCTCGAGTGAATAAAGGATCGAACGGACGGTCGGTCCGGTGATCTGGTCCTCGCGGGCCGGTAGCGCCACGGTCCGTCCGAGCTCGGCCCAGACTATCGACTTTGCAAGAAGGTTGAGCCCGGCGCCGCCGTGTTCCTCCGGAACGTCCATCAGCCATAGTCCGAGGCTCTTCATGCCGTCCTGGAATTTTTCCTGCCAGCCCGGCTCGAACACCTGATCCTTTACGCTGACGAGTTCGTTCGGGATCATTTCCCGATCGACATAGCGGCGAACCGATTCCTTGAGCATTCGCAGCTCTTCTGGCAGGGTGAACGAAATCATGCTTCCTCCAAATCTTGCAAATCTTGTTCTGGATTGTGACACGCCACCATGTTCGGAGGCAGAGCGATCAAAAACGCCTGCCTTGAACAAGGCAGGCGGATGTGAACCGGCGCTGGCGGATTTTACTCCGCGGCAACGCTTGGCTGTTTTGGCAATTCGTAGCCGCGATAATTACCATCGTCGAGGGGCTTGATCGCCGGAAGTACGTGCTCGGCAAACATGCGGATATTTTTTTCCGCCAGTTGGGCCGGCAGCGATCCGAACATCAACATGCAAAGCAGTTCCGAGAAGCCCATTTCGTTGTGGAACCGGGTGATGTTCTTGACGACCGTATCCGGGCTTCCGCACACGATAATACCGCGTTCGATGAGCTGCTCGGCTGTCACTGCACCGCGATTGTCCTTCTTCATCGCCAGGACACGCTTGAGCGAATCCGGCGACATATAGCCCGGCGGGAAGAACATGAGTTCGGAGAATTTCGGCAAAAGAACGTTGAACATCATTTCAATGTGTTCCTTGGCCTCCGCCAGCGCCTGCTCATCGGTCTCGGCGACATACATTGGCGCGCACCAGCCAATCTGATCCGACGTCGCTTCGTAGCCGTAACGGACTTGTGCCGTCTCGCGATAGAGATCGAGGTACTTGGCAACCGTCTCGCGCGGGCTGTAGGTCTGCACGTAGACGAATTTGCGGTCCGAATGGGCCGCCCAATCAACGGTTTCAAAACTGCCCTGCGAGGGACACCAGATCGGCGGATGCGGTTGCTGATAGGGCCTCGGCCACAGATTGACATAGGGAATGTGATAGTGCTCGCCTTCGTACGTGAATGGCCCGGTTTCGGTCCAGGCGCGAATGACAAGATCTGCCGCCTCCTTGTGCCGCGCCAGGGAATGCACCGGGTTGCTGCCGAACGAGAAGTACTCCGAGCCGACGCCACGCACGAAGCCGCTTATCACCCGGCCACCGGTAATCACGTCGATCATGGCGTGTTCTTCGGCCAGGGTCAGCGGGTTTTCGCGCAGGCAGAAGGCATTGCCCAGAATCGCAATCCTGGCATCCTTCGTACGGCGCGATAGCGCCGAGGCCATCACAACCGGAGACGGCATCAGACCATAGGCCGTCTGGTGATGTTCGTTGATGCAAACGCCATCAAACCCCAGTTCGGCAGCCAGTTCCAGTTCGTCCAGATAACGGTTGTAGAGCTCGTGCCCAACCTTCGGGTCGTAATAGGAATTGGGCAGGACCACCCAGGCACTGCGGTATTTCTGTTGCGCGGAAACATCGAGCGGCGCATAGGGCATCAGGTGAAAGCTCATTACCCGCATGGTAGATCTCCTCGTCTGCTTGTGTTCACTGGCACGGTTGCGTTCACCGGCGCGACCAGATCCTGTTGTGCGCGAGCGAACAGGCCACGACATATCGCCGTTTCACACAATGTAGCGCCACAGTGTTCCGGCGGCAAATCCGCCGAGGGTTACAAAACCGGCGACTTGATGCCATATGCTGCTGGTTTGACAGGGTCGCTTGCCAGGGGTGCCTGGATTCCCGCCGGACGGCTGGACCGCGGGGAAAATCCACCCGGCAATAACAAATCTGGATCGATGTCAAATGAATAACGGCAATATCTCGCTTCTGCAATCCATGGCCGATGCGCTGGCCGGCCCCGCGGTGGTTACCAATGCAGGTTTGCGGGTCGTCGCGTTCAACCATTTGGCAAGCGAAGTCGCGCCCAATCTGCGGCGCGAAGGGGTGCTGGCCCTGGCAATCCGGGCGCCCGAAATACTGGAGGCCGCCCGAGCGGTCGCCGCAGGCGCGGCCGCGAACTAGCTGATCTGGAACGAACCTCCGCCAGCGTCGCGGCTGTTTGATATCCGGATAGCACCGCTGCCGGTCGGCGATGAAAGGCACGTATTGCTGATCATGCGGGACATGTCGGAATCGCGCCGGGTGGAACGGATGCGCGCCGACTTCATTGCCAACGCCAGCCATGAATTGCGCACGCCCCTTGCGTCCATGCTGGGGTTTATCGAAACCTTGCAAGGCCCGGCAAAGAATGACGAGGGCGCCCGCGAACGGTTTCTGGGCGTCATGGCCGAACAGGGACAGCGCATGGCAAGGTTGATTGATGATCTGCTGTCGCTGTCGAGAATTGAGCAAAACCTGCATGTGCGTCCGCAAACAATTGTCGATCTTGGCTCAATCGCCCAGCATGTTGCCGATACCCTCAGGCCTACCGCCGAAGGCAGCCAGGTGAGAGTAAACCTGGATATCGAACCGAACGCGCGGATCCGCGGAGACTACGACGAATTGGTGCGGGTCGCCGAAAACCTGATCGAGAACGCAATCAAGTACAGCGCCCGGGAAGGCGGCGGGACGGCCATCGTGGACGTGCATGTCGAGGCGGAGGACAAGACCGTGCGGCTTCGCGTTTGCGATGACGGACCCGGTATAGCCGCCGAGCATTTGACCCGGCTTACCGAGCGATTTTACCGGGTCGATACGGCAGCGAGCCGCGCCAAGGGCGGCACCGGCCTTGGTCTTGCCATCGTCAAGCACATCGTCGCCCGCCACCGTGGCCGCTTTACAATCGACTCCCGGCCCGGCGAAGGGTCAACGTTCACGGTAACCTTGGAACGGGCGGGAGCCGCAGACAACGGTGTGATCCACAGCTAGATCGGTTGAACACAAAAATTTCAATTATTTATAGCGTCATAAAAGTTTCATCCAGCCTTCATATAAGCATCATCAGCAGGCCATAGAGACAGAGACGCGCCGATGGCGCAACTCATGTGTTAGCCGCATTCCGGTCAACGCGTATCACCCATGCAGGGAGAAATTGTCCGTCATCAGATGATTTGGCACACGAGCGGGTATCTGGTTTGAGAGGATC
>CAZTMN010000163.1:0-4104 GCA_964615275.1 uncultured Beijerinckia sp.
GCTTGCTCGCCGATATTGCCGCACTACGCGATGTTCCCGTTGATCTGCACATGGACGCACTCGACAAGCCCTCACCCCCACCCGGGCGCTTCAGCCGGGGTAACAACCCTGCGGTACTTCCCGAAACCATCAACGGGCTGGTGCGCCTGCTGGAACATAATCGCCGGGCGCGGATTGTCTGGGCGCATGGCGGATCCGACCCGCTGGGCGGTATGTCAGCCGCCCGGATAAACGCGCTGATGGATGCACACCGAAATCTATTTGTGTCCTTGCGGATTGTCGGCGGCCGCGCGCCCATGTTCAACAAGCTGCTGGCCAACCGCGTTGTAGTGCCGGAATGGCTTACGTTATTGAAGCGTCACGCCAGCCGCTTTGTGATTGGCACGGATACCTTTCACGCTGGCTCGTTACGCAAGGGCCGTGGACCTGGATACATTTTCGCGAGCCGGAACGAGCGGAAACTGCGCGCCACCCGCCACTTGCTGTCGCTGCTGCCGTTGCCGCTCGCACGTAAGGTTGCTTACGAAAACGCAATCCGCATCTACCGGCTGGCGCCGTTGTAAGGCGGCGCGCTTCGATCGTTTCCACGCCGCACCGGAATGTCGAAAATACCAAACAGAAACGCGCTGAATGCGGTCTGAATGCCAATGACGACGATGCTGAGCCCTGCTACCGCAAGACGTGTCGGTAGAGGACCAGTCAATGTACCGAACCCGGTTTGGGCCCAGATAAGCAACGCTGCGGTAAATATCCCGGCTCCTGCCAGAATCAAAAGCAGCGCGGCAACCAGGAAACGGTCGGTCTTGCACACGGCAAGCACCGAGTCAGATCGTGCACCGCCCGGCAGCATGCCAGTAATCGCGGCGTAATAACGCGCCACCAGGCCAAACGAGATCATCTGGTGACCGATAACGGCAAGAACGCAACCTGCGATGAAGCTGTTGAGGTCAAGCGAAATGCCGCCCGGCAGGTCCAGTGGGCCAGTGGCAAGCATTGCCGCCAGGAGCAGGCCCGCTGTCAGCAGCGACAAGCCAGGTACGAGATACAGCCAGCGCGGCGAATACATCAGCAGGAATTTCAAATGCCGCCAGCCGTCCCGCCATGTGCGAAGATGCGGTGCGCGCCCGCGCCCGTCACGGCGTAAGGTTGTTGGCACTTCGGCAATGCGCAACTTCTCAAGGCCGGATCGGACCACCATCTCGCTGGCGAACTCCATTCCCGAAGTCTGCAGATTCAGCTTGCGAATGGCATCGCGCCGGAAGCCGCGCAATCCGCAATGAAAATCGCCGACCGGAATATTGAAGAACACACGTCCGAACAGGCTCAGAACCGGATTTCCCAGGTAGCGATGCAGCGCCGGCATGGCGCCGTCCGAAATGCCGCCCTGAAAGCGGTTCCCGACTACAAGATCAAGCCCGGACCGCAGCCGGGCAACGAAATCACCAAGGGATTCGAAATTGTAGCTGTCGTCTGCATCGCCTATGATGATGAATTCGCCACGTGCCGCTTCGATGCCGCCGAGCAGCGCAGCGCCGTAGCCGCGTTCATTGACATGGACCACGCGGACACCGGCTTGTTCGGCGATCGCGATTGAGCCGTCGGTGCTGCCGTTGTCAGCTATGACGATTTCACCGCGTATGCGTTCGCGCTCAAGGAAACGGGTTGCCTTTGCGATGCAGGCGCCAATCGTTTTTGCTTCATCAAGGCAGGGCATGAGTATCGTCAGCTCGGGTGCGTCCACCCGCGCCGGATCAGCGCGCAGCTCGCCATCTGCTGAAGAAGAGCCGTTCATATCTCGCCCTTGCGGCATCCGGGAGAGGTAGAAACGAGTGTTCATCCCGGTGAATCGCATTACCGGAGCATACAGGCTTTACGGCCGGGTTTGAATTACGCTGTGTTCCGGATTTGGCGGTCCTGCGGTCAGGTTTTGACCGAAGGATGTATGCCGGCCGGGAAAATCTCTTCCGGCTTCATCAGGCGTTTGGCTACACCCTGCTCGAACGACCATTTCAGGAATGCTTCCAGCGTTGTCTGATTTGCGTCGATGCCGTAGGGAAAGAAATCGCCGCCGAACAATTCCTTCAGATAGTCGGCCGTATCGCGAATCCACGGTAGCGGATAGATCGATACACCGCTGGCGAACAATCGTTTCATCGCGCGCTTTTTCGATTCGTCGAATGCGAGGTACAGATTTCGCGCCAGCCACGGGTATTGCTCGACGATATCCCGCCGCATGGCCATGACGTGCATGATCGGCCAGATGCCGGTGCGTTTGAAATAGGCTTCTTCCTCCTGGCGGGCATTGGGAAACAGCCGCTGGATGTTCGGGTTCTTGTTGACATAAGGTACCGGGATCGACGCTGTCATGATTGCGTCGAGCTCGCCGGACACGATCATTTCGCTCAAAGTCTTGTCACGCACCACGGTGATATTGACGCCTTCGGGAAGATTCAGCGCCACTTTCTCCGGCCTGTCCTTGTCTTCTGTTCCCGCCTGCACCCAGTCGATGGACGACAGCGGAACGCCAGCGTCGTCCTGCAGCCAGCCGCGCGTGTAGACCGCGGCCGTTTGCGCCCATTCGGGCAGGCCTATCCGTTTGCCTTTCAGGTCTTGCGGCGTCTTGATGCCCCTGGACGGGTTTACGTAGATCGACGACAGGCGGAATACCCGCGAGGCAAACACCGGCAGCGCAATGATGTCGGGATCGGGTTCGCTGAACTGCGCCGTGAATTTCGCAAATGACATTTCGCTGACATGCCATTCGCGCCCCTCGATAAACCGCGTAAAGACCTCATGAACGTCATGCACCTGCCAGACCGGATCGACGCCTTCAGCCTGTACGCTTCCCAACCGAAAATCGCGAAAATGTTCGTAGTCGCCGCTGGCGATCGAAACTTGCAGCTTTGCCATGTTGCCTCCCCGGGCTCGCTGATTTGCTTGCCCGCGCTTTACGCCTGGCCGGCGGTTTGCGCAACTGTCGAACCTTATCTGCCGGCAATCCCGGCCAGTTCGTTCATGTCCGCGCAGATGATGTCCCAGTCCCTGGTCGGCGCCAGGTCCCTGGTCTGGCCAGGCCCGTGTTCGTGCGGACGTGGAAAAAAGCCGGTCTTCAGCCCGGCGTCGCGGGCGGCTTCAAGGTCAGTGTTGTGGCAGGCAACCATCATCACCTGTTCGGGTTCCAGCCGCAGCGCCGCGCAGGATGCGAGATAGGTTTCGCGCTGTGGCTTGTACATTTTTGCAATATCCGCACCGACAATAGCGTCCCAGGGCAGGGCCGCGAATTTCGCCAGCCGGGCCATCAAGGCAATCGAACCGTTGGAGCACGGTGCGATGATCGAATGCGCCTTCAGGGCGCTCAGCCCCGCGATGCTGTCGGGCCAGGGCGGTAGCTTTTCCCAGGCATGGTTGAAGGGCTGTTTTTCATCGGCGGTGAAGCGACCCGCGATATTGAATTCCTCCAGCGCCTCGTCGAGGTTTTCAAGATACAGCACGTCCAACTGGACGTATCCGCGCGAACCATTGCGGATACGCTCCATTGCTGGATGATATCGGCTGCGCCAGAAGTCGGCGAACTCGTGCGGATCGACGTCCAGTCCCTTCGCGGCGAAGAACGACTTCGCTTCCGCGGCGACTCCGGCCCGCCAGTCGACCAGCGTTCCGAATACGTCAAAGATATAGGCTTCGGCCATCGCATTTCCCGGGCATTACAGGCTTGCTTGCAATCAGCGGCTTTGCTGGATCATCTCCGCCCCCTTTTCCGCAATCATGAAAACCGCAGCGTTGAGATGCGCTGACACCAGATCCGGCATGATCGAAGCGTCCACCACCCGAAGGTTCTCGATCCCGCGCACGCGGCACTGCGGATCCACGACGCAGGTTTCGTCGGTCCCCATCTTGCAGGTCGATGCAGGATGATGGGCGGTCAGCGCCGTGCGCCGGATATACGCATCGATATCGTCATCGCTCTTGCAATCGGGTCCCGGGCTGGATTCGCGCTCGCGATAAGGAGCCATTGCTTCGGATTCGCCAACCTCGCGGGCGCGTTTGAAGCCTTCCCGCAGCTTCGGCAGGTCTCGCGGGTCGTCAAAGAAATTGTAGATGATG
>CAZTMN010000164.1:0-3819 GCA_964615275.1 uncultured Beijerinckia sp.
AAAGATTGCGACCGTTCGAAAAACCATAACCCGCGTCAATCTTTGCGTTGCTCAATATAGTCCCGCAGCTCCTGCAGGGAACCAAACTGCAAAAGACCGCCGGGCGTGTGCGCCTCGATCGACCCGTCCGTGTAAAGGTAGTAGGTAATTCCCTGGGATTCATAACTTCGTAACAACGGAGGTTTTGCCTCCTGATTGCCTTCAGTTTCGGGTTTGTGGCCCTGCCCGGTTTCCAAGGGCGCAATTTCATCGTCAGCGACTGGAGCTGCAGTATCTATCGGGACTTCGGCGGGTTCATCGACCAAAACGCCGGTGTTTTCAGACAAGGCATTATCGGATTCATTCAATGCCTCGGCCAGGTCCCGGTAGCGGTTCAAATCTTCGCCGCCACGGTCATGCAGCCGATATTCCGGTCCGACGTCGACGGAACTTCCATTGGCTGGCGTTTCTTCGGAATCCTTGAAAGCAACGCCACCGCTCGGCAACGGCACGACTGGCCGCACGGTCGAAGGCAAGGACCGTGGCCAAAATTCTTCCGCGGCGGCCGATTCCTCTTTTTCTTCTTCTTCTTGCCCGGCTTTACCCGTAGGAGATCCAACAGCTATCGATAATTCATCGCTATCTGGGTCCGGTACCGGCTGCGTATCGTCTGCGTTCTCCGGGGCGTCCTGCGATTGCGCCGGCGTTGCTTCTTCGGTTGAACCGATCGCAGCATCGGCTGCAATTGCAACCACTGGAACGGGCGTGATTGGATCAGGCTGTTCCGGCCAATCCAAAAGCCCAGGCAGATCACGCCGTGGCGGCAACGATATGACGTTACCGTTCTGGGCGCCGGAGCCATCACAGCGGTTATCCGCTGCTGCCGCGGCTGCATCCGGGAGCGACGGCAATGTTTCGGGATTGCCACTATCATCAATCGCATCAATTCCGACGACCGCTTCGCCATCCTCAGTACCCTGCGCCGATGCAATGGCGTCGGCACGAACCGGCGGTTCGATATCTTCTGTTCTGTCATCGGCAGATTCGCTCGCCGCGCCGCCTGATGACAGCGCCGCAGCAACCGCTGCATGGGCATCGCTGGACACTGAGGTTTCAGGTGCATCGGCGACTTCGGAAAGTCCCGGCATATCGGCAACTTCGGAGGCGCGAGAGCCACTTGCGGTTGCCGGACGTTCGCCGGGAGCGGCCGCGAGCACCCCGCTGGCGGCGGCAGGACGGGATGTGTTTATCAAATCTGGCGCAAGGGATGCGATCTGCGGCTGCGTTGCTTCGGGCGAGGTGGCATTTCTCGCACCTGCTTCCGGATCGTCCAATGGCACTACCGGTCTTTGCAACGCAGGCGCCGATTGCGCTTCAGGCGTTTTCTGTTCCCAGGGCGCGACCCCGGTACTGGACCGCTCGCGGTTGTAATTTGCACGCGTAATTTTGAAAAGCGCGTCTACCCGCGCCATCAATGCCGCCAGCCCCAATAACAATACACCTGTGGAACCTATGACAGCCGCGGCGATCAAACCGCTCCAGCCGCGTTCCAACTGAACGATGCTCCAGCTAATCCAGCCCCACCAGGCACCGAAGGCTATGGCGCACAATCCCAAGAATGCTGTAATCCATTTCATGCCGCAATACCGCTGGTTGGACCGTTGAGATTGTCAAGCGCTGACCATACGACCTGAAACAATCGACCGAATTGCGCGCCAGTCCGTTCAATAGCAGTTGCTTGCGCTATGATAGCGCGCCCCGCCGGATCCCCTTTTGACCCAACGTTCCGCTGAGCTACCGGGCGTAATTGCAATTCATTGAATCGGTGAATCGCTTCTCTCCACTACGTTCCGGATCTGACGCATTTCCATGCGCGAATACATCGCTCATCTGAAACGGGCGCCTTGACACGCCATTGAGCAACTTGCCGCAGAGTTTCAAATTGCGCCCAACCCATTTCGGGCAATCGCGAGGTTTAACCAACTTTTTGACGAAATCCGGGCAGTTGCGGATAATTTCCGGGCGCTCTGTAGCGCACAAGTGGTCCAGGGGGACGACGTTTCGGCTCTTGTGCGACGCTACTTGTGGCAGACAGCGCGGCATTTTGCGAACAACGGGGGCAACTCTTCCCTGGCACAGCAAAATTCTCACGCGTTCGCGACATTCTTGAGAAAGTCATCGACTGTTTGCTTCAACAACCGTGCTTGTTGCGTCACGTCGCCGGTGGCCCGATGGACCTGGCCGGCTGCCTGATCCGTCTCGCTTACCATGGACTTCAGCCCGGTAATTTTTCCAGATGCCGAGGTCGTCCCGTCGGAGGCTTCCACGGCGCTCTTGGAAATTTCGCGCGTCGCCGCAGACTGCTCTTCTACTGCTATCGCTATACCCGAGGCAAACTGCTCAGCGTCGCGCATTGTAGTTGCGATATCGGCGATGGCTTCAACAGCGTCTGCGGTCGCAGATTGTATCGAAGCCACATGGTCTGCAACCCGGCTGGCTGTAGCAGCAGACTGGCCGGCCAGGGATTTGACTTCCTGGGCGACAACCGCAAATCCGCGCCCGGCTTCGCCCGCGCGGGCCGCCTCAATCGTGGCGTTCAAGGCCAGGAGGTTTGTCTGCTCTGCAATGGCCTGGATGAGCCCGATGATTTCACCGATTTCCTGCGCCCGGTTCGAAAGCCCATCGAATGTAATTGTCGTTTTCGCCGTTGTTTCCGATGCCTGCTCCACAACCGTACGGGTCATGTTGACTTGCTTTTCGATTTCGCGGATCGAAGTCGAAAGTTCGCCTGACGCGGAAGCAACAGTGCGAACATTGTTCAGAGCCTCAATCGTCGACCCGGCCGCACTTTCCGCTTCGTTGGCGCTTTCGCGGGCAATTGACATCAGGCAATCCGCAGAGGCTGTCATCTGATCGCTGTGCATCATGACTTCGGACAGCCCATCGTTGACCGTGCTGCGGAATGAATCGATCATGCTGTCCAGACGCTGCTGGCGCTCCACCGCTTCGGCACCCCAATTCTTGACTTGCTGTGCAAGACCGGATCGTTCTTGCAAGCGTTCTTTCAGGTCCTTCAACGCGTCCAGGATGTCGCGGACTTCGCCGCGGCCTGAAACCTGCGGAAATTTCACATCTGTGTCACCATCCGCCATCTTTTTGACCGATCGGGCCATTTCTTCCAGCGGCGTTGTGTAGCGGGCAAGGGTCAAGTCAAGCGATACGACCAAGCACGCGACTATGAGAAGCCCGGCGCCGAGCGTTCTGGGCACGGTAAGTACAGGATCAGCGCCGGCGGAAATGGTCAGATAGCCGACAACGGAGATGACCGAGAAGACGGTGAGCGCGCCAATGACGGATGCGGTAGCAACAATTCGACCGCGCAAAGTTGCAAGTAACGGCGCTTTCGTGACCTTACCAGCACCGTGCGTCTCGGGTTCGGTTTCCATTTTCGCCGGCATGGCCAGGTACCCCTTGCATCAGCTCGCGGTTCGCAGGTTCGATACACGCACGAAAACTGATGGAAATCAGCGCAAAACGCCAAGCTACCGGGGGCAGACCATGGCTGTTTCGCTACGCCACAGCGCCAGCAGCAGACTGATGGCGCGGGGTCGCAAGTTAAAAATACCTCTTAGCTGTTAAACCCTCGTTAATGCTGAGCTTTTCGGGGTTCCGCGAGCGGCGGCGGCCCGGGCCGATCGCGGCCTTGATCATCCCGGGTTATACGCTGGCGGTGATACTGACCGCGATGTCCACCGAAGAGTTCGTCAATATCGCCTGGGACAGTGCCGGGGTGACGACCGGTCCCGTTACCGTACCCCTGGTTCTCGCCATGGGTCTCGG
>CAZTMN010000165.1:0-3520 GCA_964615275.1 uncultured Beijerinckia sp.
GCCCGGCACCGCCAAAGCCCGCGCCCGTGTGAACCGGCTGACCGGCGAGATCGTCGATGGCCGCGACCTGATCGACATTGCCGAGCGCGAACTGGTGTCGCCGCTCGACCGCAAGGTCACCGCCGAAATCGCCAGCGCCGCAAAACGCGTTTCCGTGGTAACCGCCGTCAGCCCGCGCGCCCTTGTCGATGTCTTGTTTGTTGCCGGGCAAAGCGTGCGGCTGATCCGCCGGATATCGGGTATTTACGGCGGCCGGCCCGGACTGCTCGGATTCTTGAAATTGTTGAAGTCGGTCACGGCCCATCTCGCCATTACCGGCGGCATGGCCATTGGCGATTCCCTTGTTCAGCAGGTGCTCGGCCACGGGATCGCGGCGCGCCTGTCCGCGCGCCTCGGCGAAGGCGTGCTGAACGGATTGCTAACCACGCGCATCGGCCTGTCCGCCATGGCCGTGTGCCGGCCGATGGCGTTTTCGGTAAAACCGGCGCCGGGAGTCGGCGACGTTGCGCCATTTCTATTTTCCGGCAGCGGAAGCGACAACACGTGATGCCAGCGCGCGGCGCGGTGCGCCATTGCGGCGCCCGGCCAGCTTCGCGACCATCAACGCCAGCCCGGCGGGCAGGACCCAATAGGCCGGACGGATCTCATAGGAGAAGTCGAGATTGGCCTGCAGCACCACCAGCATCGGCGCATTCATGGAAATCCGGTAATAGCCAGCCTCCACCAGCGCGGCGGCGGCAAACGCCGCGACCGTCAACAGCAGCAAGTGCCAGAATGCCACGTCTCTCCCACGCCGCTGCAACAGCCTGTACCCGCCAAGCAGGATGCAAACGCCCGTCAGCAACGACGGCTCATAGGCCTTGATCCGCACTTGCATGAAGAAATGCAGCATGCCTCCGAAAGCCGCGAGATAGACAAACCAGTGAATGCGCCGCCAGCGATCGCTCCCGAGCCGCCGCACCATCGAATCGGTGGACGTTGCCCCCATCACCAGCATGATCGCCAGCGCCGCAAAACCGATTGTCAGGTACGTACGCAACACGATCTCCAGCGCCACGCGCCAGAGCACAAAATGCTGGTCTACCAGGTATAAGGTAAAATGGGCCAGCCCGTAGAACAGAGTGAAAAGGCCCAGCATGCGGCGCACGCCCGTCACCGCATTCCACCTTGCGAGCCTGCGCAACGGCGATACCGCCAGCGTGATCAACAGAAACCTTATGCACCAGTCGCCGGTTTCGCGCAGAATGTCGGTCACCGGTTTCGGCGACAACAGCCCCCCGAACCATTTGTAGCTCATCCAGAACGCCGGACAGCAAGCCAGGATAAAGACAGCCAGCCGCAGCCAGGACAATCGTCCGGCGCGGGTGCTCCACGGAGCCCGGCCGTTGAAGGTGATCGCATGCATGCCCCCCTATATCAGGGCGCTGCTTGCGATTCACCTAACGCTTGCGTGAGCGGCTGGAAACAACAGCCGTGCCGGCTACTTGACGCCGAGCTTCTTCTGCAAGTTCGACGAGGAGGTGGTGTACTGGAAGGTCAGCTTCTTGTCGGGGTAGACATAGCCGTGCACCTTTTGCGCCGCGAGCGCTCCCTCGTGAAAGCCGGACAGAATGAGTTTCAACTTGCCCGGGTACGTATTGATATCGCCGATGGCGAATATGCCCGGCACATTTGTCTCGAACTTTTCCGTGTCGACGGGAAGAAGATTCTCATCAAGGTTCAGGCCCCAGTCGGCGATGGGCCCGAGTTTCATCGTCAGGCCGAAAAACGGCATCATGACGTCGCAAGCAAGTTCGTGTTCGCTCTTATCGGCAAGCCGCAATTTGGCAGCGCTGAGTTGGCCGTTATCCCCTTCGAGCTCCATCACCTGGCCAATCAGCAAATCCATCTTGCCAGCTTCAACAAGTTCGCGCATGGCGTTCACCGAATGCGGCGCGGCGCGAAAATCATCGCGGCGGTGGACAAGTGTCAGGCGTTCGGCCAGCGGCTGCAGGTTCAGCGTCCAGTCGAGCGCGGAATCGCCGCCGCCAACGATGACGATGCGCTTGCCGCGCATGGTCTCCATCTGGCGGACCGAATAGAAGACCGATTTGCCCTCGAAATCATCAATGCCGGCGATCGGCGGCTTCTTCGGCTGGAAGGACCCGCCGCCGGCCGCTATAAGGACTGCCTTGCATTCGAATACCTTGTCATTGTCGGTGCGCACCTCAAACGACGGCGCCTCGGCTGTGCCGGTTGCCTTCAGCGCGTCAACCATCTCACCGTAGTGGAACTGCGCGCCAAACGGAGCAATCTGCTCCATCAGGTTGTCGACAAGCCCCTGCCCCGTGACCACGGGAAACCCGGGAATGTCGTAAATCGGTTTTTCCGGATACAATTCCGCGCATTGGCCGCCCGGCCGGTCGAGAATGTCGATAACCTGTGCCTTGATATCAAGTAGGCCAAGCTCGAATACGGCAAACAGCCCGACTGGACCCGCACCCACGATAACGACATCGGTCTTGATTGTTTCGGTCATGATCACTTTTCCTGACAGGATTACCCGGCGGCCAGGCAGGGCGCATTGAGCGATCGCTTCATAACGCCAAAGGCCGCGCAAAAAACCGGGTCACATCAAAAATCGCACTGAAACAGGGGCCTCAGCCTTGCTGTTCCGGCGTATTGACGATCAGGCCATCCAGTTCCGCACTGACTGTTATCTGGCAGGAAAGACGCGAATTCGGCCGCACATCATACGCGAAGTCGAGCATATCCTCCTCCAGGGGTCCGGCTTTGCCGGTCTTCTCGATCCAGGCGTCGTCAACATATACGTGGCAAGTCGCGCAGGCGCACGAGCCGCCGCATTCGGCAACGATTCCGGCAATATCATTGCGGATAGCGGTTTCCATCACTGTTGAGCCATCCTCGGCGTCAACTGTTGTGGATTTTCCGGCATGGTCGACAAAGGTAATCTTGGCCATTCGTTAAGTCTCTCGCGCTGCGCATTGGAGTGGGAGCTGCCGGAAAGCCGGCACCGGGACACATTTTTGCTGGTTTCTAGCGAAAATCGCAGCCCTTGGCGAGACCCTTGCAGTTTACAATCTGGAGACAAAAACGCGCGGCGCGTGGATTTCAGCAAACCGTGCCGCTGGATGAAAAATCCGGGCGCGCAACGTGTCGCTTAATGCTCGTAATGCTGTCCTGGGGGCCACTCGCTGGCTGGAAATGGCGGCGAGGAAGGCGCGCCGGTCTATTTTGCTTCGATCAGTCCCTGAATGACGTCGCGGGCGTCACTCACTTCCTTGTCAAGCCGTGCGGCATATTCCGCCAGCCTCGCATCGCTGACACCCGCAGCGAGCGCCGCCTCAAAGTCCTCCGCGCATGCGGCAACCCGCACGGCGCCGACTGCCCTGGCGGAACCCTTCAGCGTGTGCGCAAGATCGTGCTGCCACTTCCGGTCGTTGGAACAGACCGGCTTGACGAGCCTTGAATAGCCCCTAGATTTGTAGACGCCTTCTTTCCTAAATTTGAGGCAAGGAGG
>CAZTMN010000166.1:0-3226 GCA_964615275.1 uncultured Beijerinckia sp.
ACGGCAGCACAAAATGAGCGCCGAGGGTGTCTAGAAAACTCGGGGCTATTCAGTCCGATCCCTGTCGCGGCTCAAGCAATCATTGGACGAATTGCGTGGGCGTGCGTTGACGGCGGCTGCCCTCGGTGTGCCCAACAAGCTGAACGGCGCCATCGGGGACGATGGCTACAACGGCTAGGTGCTGGTTGTCGATGACCGGCCCAATTCCGCCGAACGCATTCAATCGGCTCTTTCGCCCCACCATGATGTGACCGTTGAAAGCGGGCCACAGGAAGCGTTGTTTCGCGCCGTTGAAGACGGCTACGACCTGGTGCTCGTCAGCCTCGGCTTGAATGGCTATGACGGCTTGCGCCTGTGCACCCAGCTCCGTTCCGTGGAGCGGACGCGGCAAACTCCTATTCTGATGATAGCCGACATGGAAGACCGCGACAGGGTGTTGCGCGGACTGAACCTTGGTGTGAACGATTACCTGTCGCGGCCGGTCGATCGCAACGAGCTGGTCGCACGGGTGCGCACGCAGATGCGGCGGGTTCGCTATGCCGCGGCCATGCGGGACAACGTACAGGCGTCCATCGAACTGGCGCTGGTCGATCCGCTGACAGGATTGAACAACCGGCGTTATCTTGAGACGCATCTTGCCGCGATGCTGGAAAAGTCCGTGCGCAATGGCCGCAATCTGGTTCTGCTGATCCTCGATATCGATCACTTCAAGGCAGTCAATGATACCTATGGCCATGATGCGGGAGACGAAGTGCTGCAGCAGTTTGCCGAGCGCATAAAGCGGGTGGTGCGCAATGCTGACCTGGTTTGCCGCATTGGTGGAGAGGAGTTTGTCGTGGTGATGCCCGACACGAGCCTGCCGATGGCGCAAACCATTGCAGAGCGTATCCGGGGCTCGGTGCAAGCCGAGTTGTTTCCGATTGAAGACGGCGCGCAAGCGATTTCCGTGACGGTATCTGCAGGTCTGTCGCAGACAACGCCGGATGCTGATCCGGACGCGCTGTTCCGGCGCGCCGACAAGGCGCTGTACCGGTCGAAGAACGAAGGCCGCAATCGGGTAACAGCCGACGCAGCCTGACAGCTTCGCCCTTGCGGTATACGCTGTTGCCGCCTTTGAATTTCCTCCAATTGTCGATGAAGTGACGCGGCAATAAGCGCCGTGCGGCGCCTGTTCGCCGTGATTATCGCTTTGCCGTATCGTTCCGCGAGCCTGGCCGTTAACCCAAATCATTTAGGTAAACAATGGATTACTGGCCACGGAGGCGTTTGAATCATTGCTCCGGCAGGCCGTCCGAAGTAGGTTCCGGGTGTCGTAAGTGAGTCTCTGCGTTGCACAAAGAAATGTACAAGACTTAGCTTGTAGGCAGCGGTTTCAAACACCCTGCGGAGTGCTCAGGTCCGCCGCATCTCCTGGGTCCGTGGGGTTGGCTGGCTGGTTTACGGCATAGGAGTGGCCTCCTCGGTGCCGTGACCGGCCAGCCACCATTTTAACAAACAAAGCCGGATCAGCCCGGGCTGATCCGGCTTTTTGATGCCAGGAACAAAAACGCCCGGCGTGCGCCGGGCGGATTCTGTTCAAAGCGCCGTATAGGGCTACTTGATCTTGGTTTCCTTGAATTCGACGTGCTTCTTGGCAATCGGGTCGTATTTCTTCATCACCAGCTTTTCGGTCTTGGTGCGGGCGTTCTTCTTGGTGACGTAGAAAAAACCGGTGTCCGCGGTTGATTCAAGCTTGATTTTGATCGTATTGGCCTTGGCCATGGCTATAAATCCCGTACATTCGAGGTTGTTGGCGCGCAAAATACGGCGAAAGCCGCGGAAGTCAAGGTGTTGTTGGGGCCGGTCATTCCAGCGAGGCGCGCCCGGCGAGGCGCCGTGTTGGCCGATCAAATGCCTGGGGGCGGATAATCGGCGGCGAATCTATTGACGCTGTCGCGGACTCTGGCATCATGCGAAAAATTGCATCCACGAACGCGCAAGCCCGCAAAGGCGTGGTTTGGCGCGCGAAGTTCCGGGGAGTTGATAATGGCTGGCACTTATTACTTGCGCAACCACTGGTATATCGTCGCGACCGCGGCGGAGGTGACCAAGGATGCGCCGATTGCCCGCACCATCTGCTCGGAGCCGGTTGTCATTTTTCGTACCGAGAGCGGCGCGCTGGGCATGCTGATTGACCGCTGCCCGCATCGGAAGGCGCCGCTGTCGTCCGGTGAGGTGCATGGGGAGGTCATTGCCTGCAGCTATCACGGCATCCGCTTCAATCTGGATGGCTCCTGCGCCGAGATTCCGGGCGGGATCGAGCCGCCCAAGAATTTCTGCACGCGCGCCTTCCCGGTCGTCGAGCGCCACGGCTGGATCTGGGCTTGGATGGGTGAAAAGGAAGCTGACCCGTCGCTGATCCCGGATTTTTATGAAAACGATCATCCCGAATGGGCGCCGGTCCCGGGCTATCTCCACATCGCCTGCAATTATCAGTTGATGGTGGACAACCTGCTGGACCTCACACACGTCGTCTTCGTCCACAAGACCACCCTGTCGGGCGGTGGCGTTACGGACACGCCGCTGGAGCTGAAGATTGAAGACAACAAGATATTCTCGCAGCGGCTGATGTACAATGTCACCACTGCGCCGATTTTTCGCCGCGCGCTCGGGCTGGAAGGCCAGATCGACCGCTGGCAGATATTCGAATACGAGCCACCGATGTACATCAAGATTACCCTGGGTGCGAAGGAGGCAGGCGCCGATTCTCCGATGGGACACCCGGTCCACAAAGTGCTCAACAGCCTGACGCCGGAGACCGAGACCACGACGCATTATTTCTGGTCGACATCCCGGTCCTGGGGCCTGGACGATCCGTCTGCCGACAAGATTTACGAAGAAATGATCTGGGAGGCGTTCAACGAGCACCAGGTGCTGGTGTTTCGTGAGCAGAACTTCGACGACGAATCGCAGATTGCGTTCAGCAGCCTTTTTGGCCCGCTCGAAACCATGATTGCCCACCCCGGCAACGACTGGAACCCGGGGCACATCTCGGTCATGACCAACCTGGACACGGACGGCAACTTCCTGCCGCTCGACCATCCTGCGATGTTGCACCGGGAGCGCAACGAGGAATGGCACAGCGACAGCTCGTTCAAGCCCGTGGCCGCGCTTGCCTCCCTGCTGGCCTCGCGCATCGTGCCGCCGGTGGGGGGCAACACCGATTTTGCCAGCGCGCGGGCCGCCT
>CAZTMN010000167.1:0-3037 GCA_964615275.1 uncultured Beijerinckia sp.
CTGGTTCACGAACATTACGCCTTCCGCCAGAACAAATGGCGCGTCATGCTGTTCGCACAGCCAGTCCAGTACCGGATCCCAGGCCTTTCTTTGCTCGTCCACAAGGCTGTCGGGTTCACCGGCGCGATAACACAGCAAATCCGAGCCGGCGTATTTCACGATATCGGCCGCGACCGCCTCGGTGTCCTGCGCAACCCCGTCCAGCGCGGAATTGACGATGCGGGTAACCGGCATCGCCGCAGGATCGATCACGTCGGTCTGTGCCTGCCACTCAGCCGCCAGCGCAGCTGCGAGCGCTTTATCAGGCACACACAACACGTTGCGCGCCGGGCCGCGCACCGGCCGGCCGTCCAGGAGAACCTGATAACCGCCGTCGGACTCGCCCAGTGTCACGGACTTGTAGAATCGCTTCGGCAAGGACGACTTCAGGTCGCGCCGCGCCATCTCGATCGGGTCGATCGCCTCACCCGGCCGCGGCGCCATGTCATTTTCAAGATCGCCAGTCATCAACCCTATCCGCCGCCACGCCTATTCAGGGAAGCGCGGCATGCGAATACCGCCCTCGGGCAATTGCACCCGGCCCATGTTCATCGTCATTGCCAACAACGAATAATAACCTGTTATACCGCATATATCGACAGCGCCACGCTCGCCGAACGCCGCCACCGCGCGCTCATACGAGATATCGCTCACACGCCGGGTGTTGAGAATTTCGCTGACAAAATCGTACACGATGGTTTCATCATCCTGGAGATTGTCCGGCCGGCGCCCTTCGCGAATGGCTTCAATGGTTGCATCGGAAATGCCCTGTTTCGCCGCCAGCCTGGAATGGGCGAACCATTCAAAATCCGCTGTCCAGTGCCGCGCGACCAGCAATATCGCCAATTCGCTCAACCGCCCGGCAATGGCGCAACGATAGCGCAGGTATTCGCCCATGCTTTGCGTGAGCGTCATCAACTCGGGCGAACGGATGAATATGCCCCACGGCCCTGCAAGCGCCGCATCGCGCGATACTTCGCCGAGATGCTTGCCGCGTGTTTCAAAGAACAGGTCGATGGCCTTCTTCTGCGCTTCGTCCATCGCGTTTTCCGGGAGGGGCGGCAGCCTTGAGGGTGCGGACGCATCAGCCATGATATTACTCCGGTGAATCTTCAATCGGATCGTATTGCGCGGCATCGAAGCCGAACAAGGCGAAGGTTTTTTGCATGTGCGGCGGCAGCGGCGCGGTCACATCCAGAACGCCGCCGCGCGGGTTGGGCAGCACCAGCCGCCGCGCCAGCAAATGCAGCTTGTCGTCGATACCGGCGGGCAATGCCCGCAAAGGATCGCTGCGGCGCGGATCATTCTCCGCCAGCGGCAACGCGTATTTCGGATCCCCGATGATCGGATGGCCGATTGCCTCGGCATGCGCGCGCAATTGATGCGTTCTGCCGGTGATCGGTTTCATCGACAACCAGGCAAGCCGGGGCGCGACCTTGTCCACGATCGTGTAATAGGTCACCGAATGCTGGGCGGCATCATCGCCGTGGCGTGCAATCTGCATTTTCTCCGGATCGCCCTTGAAAGCACGGTGGGCGCCGGCACTTGCCTGCCGCTGCGACGAGCGGTGCGAGCGTTCGCCGGTCATTCCAGGTCCCTTCCTCAAAAACAGGGATATCCGTCCCTGCGGCGGGCGCGGCACGGCGCGAACCACCGACCAGTAGATCTTCTTCGTCTCCCGCTTGCGGAAAATTTCGCCGAGATCCGCGGCCATCTTGCGGGTACGCGCCACCAGCAGCACGCCGGACGTATCGCGGTCGATACGATGGACGAGGCGTGGTCTTTGTCCGTTGCGCGGCGTCAGACTTTCCAGCAGCCCGTCGATGTGACGTTTCACACCGGGGCCGCCCTGCACCGCCAGCCCAAAAGGCTTGTTGAGCACCAGGATATGGGCGTCTTCGTAGAGCGTGATGGACTGAAGGAATTCCGCATCGGCTTGCGATTCAACCGCGCGCCGCACGGCCGGCATCACCTTCGCATCAAGCCGCAGCGGCGGGACACGCACCTTGTCGCCAACATTCAAACGCACCGAGGTTTCCACGCGCTTGCCGTTTACACGCACTTCGCCCTTACGAACGATCCGGTTGAGATGCGCCATGGATAAGCCCGCGAACCGGTGACGAAACCAGCGATCGAGCCGCATGGCGTCTTCGTCTTCGACAACCTCGCATGTCTGCACACCACTCGAAGGAGTCGGGGATGCAGCGGGCCGCTCACTGGTTTCCGAACGGACCCTGGCGGGCTTTGGCTTTGACGGGCCGCCCGCGTTGGCTCGAGAACTGCTCTTGGCTGAAGCTGGTTTCAATTTGCTCAACGGCGCGCCCTCAACAAACGATCAGCTGACGGCGCGAACCAGCGCCAGCCCGGCAAACACGGCCGCGATCGACAGGCCAACCGACGCCAGAACATAGCCAGCCGTGGCCGTCATTGCACCACGTTCCCAAAGCAGCGAAACGTCGAGTGCAAATGCCGAAAACGTCGTAAATCCACCCAGTATTCCCGTCACCAGAAACAGGCGCAACGACTGGCTGGCGCCGCCTGAACGAAACGCAAACCATCCCGCGGCCAGTCCGATCAACAAACTGCCGATCACGTTCACACTCAGTGTAGCCCACGGAAACCCCGGTCCGAATGCACGCAGGCAGGCCAGGTTGACAAGGTGGCGCAATCCACCGCCAATTCCGGCGCCGAGAAATACTACCGCAAAAGCCATCATTCGGCGCTTATACTCCGGCCTGGACACCTCGTCACCGCAAGAATTGGCCAAAACCGGCCTGGCCGGGATTAGGCGCGGCTAATCTGCATCCCGGTTCTTGCGCAATCGCGCCCAATAGGCCATCCGCTTGGCGATATCCCTTTCAAATCCGCGGTCAACCGGTTCGTAGAATTTGCGCCGGCCAGTCTCCTGCGGCCAGTAGTTTTGCCCGGAAAACGCATCGGGCTCATCATGGTCATAGCGATAACCGCTGCCATACCCTTCCTGCTTCATCATCGCGGT
>CAZTMN010000168.1:0-2975 GCA_964615275.1 uncultured Beijerinckia sp.
GCCGGACATGCCGCGTGCAAGCCGGCTGGCGCAAGATTGCCACCTGCATCGTCAAATAATGCCCTAACCACAGGCATTTTTGCACTTTCTCCTGTTTCGGAATTGCGAATCGGATAATATCGCCACGCGTTACTGATTCGTTATGGAGAAATCGAATGGCAAGAGCTGCTGCAAAAAAGGCCCCAGCCAAAAAGGCTGCCGCGAAGAAGGCTGCCGCGAAAACAGCGACTACAATGACACTGCGGCACATCGCAGCGTCTTTGGCGGATTCGCATGAGATTACCAAGAAGCAATCGGAAGCAATCCTGAATGATGCTTTCGATTTGATGACCAAGAACCTGAAAAAGGGAGTGCGTATCCGCATTTCCGGATTTGGCATTCTGTCTGTCCGCAAGCGCGCCGCCCGCATGGGCCGCAACCCGGCGACCGGTGAATCCATCAGGATCAAGGCTTCGAAGAAGGTCGGCTTCCGTCCTGCCAAGGAGTTGAAGGAAGCAATCTGAGCGGAAATCCGTTCCACGGCCGTTTTCGCATCAGCCTGGTTCAGGGCAAATGTTCTGATTTCTCCAGTGCGTGAGTTCGGCGGCTTCAGCCAATACGCCCTGTCAGCAATGGCAGGGCGTTTGCGCGTTCTGGCCATTCGCTGTTGCAGAGGCTGGCGCCGCGCCGCTCGGTTGCATTAGCGGTGGCCGTGCGCGATTGTTTCCTGCTAAAGTTGGACCTGCTGGAGCCGTTCACGATATCCTGGTCTCGTTTCGCGGCTCCAGATTCTTGATTTGAGGCGTTTGCGGACAGAAAACCGGTTTCCACTTATCCTGGAAACGCTATAGACGCTGCCCCGATGAACAGCGAACAACATTCGGGTCGCGCAGGGTGAACATGGCGGAGGAAAGATGAGACTTTTTCAATGCGGTTGCTATGGGTGTGCCGGCATGTTCATGGCGACGCCGGCCGATTCAGCCGCGGGCGGTGCGACACCGGCCTCCGGCGGTCCGGTGGACCGGGCTGTTCTGGAGGAGTTGGCCGCCGCCAGCCGGATATTGGCTGATCAGGGCGTTGTGGACGCATTCGGCCACGTGTCGATGCGCCATCCGGAAGCACCGGATCGGTTCCTGATGGCGAAGGCGATTGCGCCGGCCCTGGTGACCGCCGACGACATCATGGAGTTCACGCTCGACAGCGTGCCGTGCGAAGACAAGGGCCGCAACGGATTCCTGGAGCGGTACATTCACGGCCAGATATTTGCTGCCCGGCCGGATGTGAATGCGGTTGTGCACAGTCATTCGCAATCGGTCATTCCATTCGGGCTTACCGACGTTCCAATGCGGGCCATGTTTCACAATGCGGCCTTTTTGGCGCAGGGCGTTCCGGTATTCGATATTTCCGAGCGGTTCGGCGCTACCGACATGCTTGTCGGCAACAACGAAAAGGGCGTTGAATTGGCCAAGGTCCTGGGTGACAAGCCGGTTGCACTGATGCGCGCGCATGGGTCCGTCGCCGTTGGCCCGACATTGCCGCTGGCCGTGTTCCGCGCGGTTTATACCGAGGTCAGCGCCAGGTTGCAGACGACCGCAACCCTGCTGTCCAATGGCGGGCGGATCGCGGCGCTGGATCCCATGGAGGGCGAGCTCGCCGACAAGGTCAACGAAGGGGCGTCCGGCCGCGCCTGGCAATTGTGGAAGCAGCGGGTTGGCGCTGCGTGAACAGATCCGAATTTGCGAGTAAGCAGGAGTAGACCATGTCGCTAACAACAGAGCGGCCCGCCGCCGGCGCCGATGAAAGCACATTGTTCATGACCGAGCGCCAACAGCTGGTCGATTGCATCCGCATGCTGGAAAAGGCCGAGATCATCGATTTCAATGGCCATTGCTCGATCCGCGTCGGAGCGGATCGGATCCTCATCAACCAGGGCAATTGCCAGCGCTCCAAGCTGACGGTGGAGGACATCGTCACCATCGACATGGAGGGAAATCTGATCGAGGGCAAGGCGAAACCGCCGCTGGAGTTCCACCTGCATGCGGGACTCTACCGTGCGCGCGAGGATATCAGCGCCGTCGTTCATGCGCATCCGAAATGGTCAACCTACCTGACCATGACGGGCCACGCCTACAAGCCGGTGTTTGCCCAGGGGGTGCTGCCGGGCAAAGCGCCGGTGCTGGACACACCCGCCTCGATCAACACGCGGGAGATGGCTGACCGGCTCGCCGGCGTGCTTGGTGACCGGCCCACGGTACTGATGAAATCCCACGGTGCGGCGGCGGTGGGCAAGTCGATCATCGAGGCCTTCGTGCTGGCCGTTTACCTGGAAGAGAACGCCTACCGGCAGTACATGGCGATGCAAATCGGCGATCCATACGTGTTCGATGCCGGGGAGCAAAAGGCGGCCGTGGAAAAATTATGGACGGCGAGCTTGTTCCAGCGCACCTGGGATCATTATCTGGCGAAACTGGATGGGTAATCAGGCGCAAGGCCGCAACGCGGGCGGATGATGGAAACAGTCGCGTCCGCTCTCGCGGTGCTGCTGCCGCTCACCCTGAGCCCGGGGCCGGTCGGCTTTGCGCTGGCCGCCATCGCCATGAGTTTCGGCGCACGGGCTGCGGTCCCGTTTGTCCTCGGCGTGCAGAGCGCTGCAATTTTTGTCGGTATTGCAAGCGCGCTGGGCCTGAGCCAGCTTTTTATCAACTATCCGTCGGTGCAACTGGTTCTGCGCTACGCCGGCAGCGCCTATGTTGCGTGGCTGGGCTGGAAGTTTCTCAACGCCCATCCAAGGCCAGGTGAGGAATTGACTGGGCGTGTGCCGGGTTACTTTCCCGGTATGGCGACGGCGCTGCTCAATCCGAAATTCTACATCATGGTGATTGCCGTCTTCGGCAATTTTCTTGGCCGGCCGGGCGTCGCCAGCTGGCTGCTGGTGTTCACGTTGTGGCTCGGGATCGCCATCGCCTCGACAACCTATACGGTTGCCGCGGCCGCGT
>CAZTMN010000169.1:0-2894 GCA_964615275.1 uncultured Beijerinckia sp.
GCAAGCCGGTCGTTCCCGGGGACTGCGTTGAGTATCACATGCAGAAGCTGAAAAGCCGGCGCAATATCTGGTGGTTCAAGGGGACCGGCAAAGTTGGCGGGCAGGTCGTATGCGAGGCCGAAATCAGCGCCATGCTTGTTGAAGACGATTAGTAAGCAGGCAGCCCGGGGTTTTCCTGTGGCCTTGCCGGATGGAACCATCGACGGGAGTTGGAAATAGTGGATCAGCCAGGCGCCACAAACGTATTGGGCCAGCCGGGAATTGTTCATTCGACGGCCGTTGTGGAAGACGGCGCCGTCCTGGGTGAAAACGTTCGCGTCGGACCATTCTGCCACGTCGGTCCGAACGCTGTGTTGGGCGATGAAGTTGAACTCAAATCTCACGTGGTCGTCCACGGCCATACCAATGTTGGCGCTCGCACCAGGATATTTCCATTTGCCTCGATAGGCCATGAACCGCAGGATCTGAAGTACAAGGGCGAACATTCGGTGCTCGCCATAGGCCACGATTGCACGATCCGGGAAGGCGTGACCATGAATCCGGGGACTGGCGGTGGCGGTGGCAAGACAATTGTCGGAAATCATTGCGCAATGCTGGCCAATTCGCACGTGGCGCATGATTGTATTGTTGGCGATCACGTAATTCTGTCGAACAATGTGATGCTCGCGGGACATACCAATATCGGTGAATACGTCATCATGGGCGGCGGTTCGGCGGTTCACCAGTTTGTCAGAATTGGCGCGCACGCGTTCGTTGGCGGTTTGGCGGGCGTGGAAAATGATGTCATTCCCTATGGCATGGCGCTGGGCAATCGCGCGGGGCTGGCTGGTCTGAACCTGGTTGGATTGCGCCGGCGCGGTTTTTCCCGTGAATCGATCCATGACCTGCGCCGCGCGTACAGGCTGTTGTTCGCCGCCGAGGGCGCGCTCAAGGAACGGGTCACCGATGTGGCGGACGAATTCGCCTCTCATCCGCAGGTGCACGAAATCCTCGATTTTATCCAGGCCGGCGGCGACCGGGCGTTGTGCGTGCCGCGCGATATGAAGGACAGTGCTGGCTAACCATGCCGCAGAAACAGGAAATGGCGGCGGCCGGGCCGGATATTTTCATAATTGCAGGTGAAAGTTCCGGCGACGAACTCGGCGCCGGATTGATCGACGCTTTGCGGGCCAGCCGACCGGGCGCCCGGTTTCGCGGTGTCGGCGGGCCGGCGATGCTGGAGCGCGGCTTTCAGACATTGTTTCCAATGACTGACATCGCCGTAATGGGCGTTCTACCGGTTTTGCGAAACCTGCGGCGATTGTCGTCGCGCATCAACACCACTGCAACGGCTGCGATCGGGAATCCTCCTGACATCTTGATAATTATCGATAGCCCCGATTTCACCCATCGCGTTGCGCGCAAACTTCGTGCACGCCGACCGCAAGTGCCGATAATCAACTATGTCAGCCCGACGGTTTGGGCCTGGCGGCCTGGCCGCGCGCGCAAGATGAAACCATATGTCGATCATCTGCTTGCGCTTTTGCCGTTCGAACCTGCCGCTCATGAGCGGCTTGGCGGTCCACCTTGCACCTATGTAGGCCATCCACTGGTCGAACGCTTTGCCGGAATGAACGACCCGGGCAGACGTGCTGAGGTGGAGCGCGGCCGGGTTCCAGACCGCTTGCTGGTATTGCCCGGTTCCCGCCGTAGCGAGGTTCACCGGTTGATGCCGCTGTTTCGGGAAATCCTTACGATCGTCAAGTCCGGGCGGCCGGAACTCCATTGCCTTCTGCCGGCCGTTGCGCATGTCGAGGAGGACATCAGGAATCTGGCGCTCGATTGGCCCGCGCCTCTCGAAATCGTCCGCGGCGAACAAGCCAAGTATGAGGCGATGCGTTCAGCCCGGGCGGCCCTTGCTGCCTCCGGAACCGTATCGCTGGAACTGGCCCTTGCCCGCCTGCCATTTGTACTGGCATACCGCCTTTCGTTTGTTGAAGCCGCTGTTGCACGCCATTTCATCCTGACCAGGTACGCCGGTCTGCCAAGCAATATACTGGGCCGCGAACTCAACCCCGAATTCCTGCAGGAATATGCAGTGCCAGCGAAAGTGGCGTCGGCGGTCAGCACGCTGTTGGCCGGCGGCGAGGAACGGGACGCGCAGCTTCGTGGTTTTGAGGAGGTTGACCGCACAATGCAATTGCCGCCGGGCAAAACGCCGAGCGTTGTTGCAGCAAGTATAGTTGAACGCTACTTGAACTAGCGAAAATGAAAAAAGGCCTGCAGTGCAGGCCTTTTCAACGTCATTTGAAATATTAATTATTACTGCAAACCCGCCTACCGTTTGCTGATCGGAACGAAGTCACGTGCTTGCGGACCTGTATACAGCTGGCGCGGGCGGCCAATCTTCTGGTTCGGGTCCTCGATCATTTCCTCCCATTGCGAGATCCAGCCAACCGTGCGGGCCACTGCAAACAGCACCGTGAACATCGTTAGCGGGAAGCCCATCGCTTTCAGCGTAATGCCGGAATAGAAGTCAACGTTCGGATAGAGCTTGCGCTCGATGAAATATTCATCGTGTAGCGCAATGCGCTCAAGTTCCATTGCCACGTCCAGAAGCGGATCGTCCTTGATGCCCAGTTCGCCGAGCACTTCGTGGCAGGTCTTCTGCATGATCTTGGCGCGGGGGTCGTAGTTCTTGTACACACGGTGGCCAAAGCCCATCAGGCGGAAGGGATCGTCCCGGTCCTTGGCGCGCCCGATGAACTCGGGAATGCGATCAACCGTGCCGATTTCTTCCAGCATGCGCAAACAGATTTCGTTGGCGCCGCCGTGCGCCGGGCCCCACAGCGCTGCGACACCTGCGGCGATGCAGGCGAACGGGTTGGCGCCCGTCGAACCGGCGAGCCGCACCG
>CAZTMN010000170.1:0-2552 GCA_964615275.1 uncultured Beijerinckia sp.
AAGTTCGCCGGCTACGCCCGGGCGCGGGTTGGCGAGGAACTGGAGTTGATTGACCAGGACCGCTTTGAGCTGGCCTGGATCGTCGATTTTCCGATGTACGAATGGGACGAGGACGCCAAGAAGGTCGAATTTTCGCATAATCCGTTTTCGATGCCGCAAGGCGGGCTGGAGGCGCTGGAAGGCGAGGACCCCTTAACAATCAAGGCATTCCAGTATGATCTGGTGTGCAACGGCTTTGAAATCGCGTCTGGCGGTATCCGCAACCATCGCCCCGAGGCCATGGTCAAGGCGTTCGAGATCGCGGGCTATTCCGAAGACACCGTGAAGGAACGGTTTGGCGGCATGTACCGGGCGTTCCAGTACGGTCCGCCGCCGCATGGCGGCATGGCTGCAGGGGTCGATCGCATCATCATGCTGTTGGCGGGCGAACAGAATTTGCGCGAGGTGGCGCTGTTCCCGATGAACCAGCGCGCCGAGGACTTGTTGATGAGCGCTCCGTCAGATGCAACACCGCAGCAATTGCGCGAGCTGCATTTGCGCTTGAATCTGCCGGAATAGCCGGCCAGACCGCGGACCGGGACGATGAGCCAGACTTTCAGCAAGGCCGATCCGTCGCGGGCAACACGCGTTTCCTGTTTCATCATCGCGCGTGACGAAGCCGACCGGATAAGCCGGGCGATAGAGAGCGTTCGCGGCCTGGCGGACGAGGTAGTCGTCGTCGACAGCGGCTCGACCGATGGAACCCGGGAGCTTGCCGCGTCGCTCGGCGCAAGGGTAATCGCCAACGACTGGATTGGATACGGACCGCAGAAGCGTTTCGCCGAAGATCAATGCGCCAACGAATGGCTGCTCAACCTGGATGCCGACGAGTGGCTTTCAGAAGACTTGCGGGCGGAAGTACTGGAGTTGCTGTCCCTTCCGGAAATGCCGGCAAACAGCTTCAAAATGAAGGTCACGATTGTCTATCCCGGAAAGGACAGGCCTGCGCCGATGGCGGATTCGACAATCTGCTTGCGGCTCTACGACCGGCGCGTGACACGGTTCTCGGAAAGCCCGGTGTACGACAGCGTCGCCGAGACAGCTTCCACCGGGATGCTGCGCGGCAGGGTTTTTCATCGCAGTTTTCGCAAACTGGCCGACGTCGTTCGCAAGGAACTGGCCTATTTCGAATTGCAGGGCAAAACGCTCGACAGGAACCGCACGCTTGTGCTGCTTCGGCTTCCGGTCGAACTCCCGTGGCAATTTTTCCGCTTCTGGATTCTCAACCGGCATATTTTTGGCGGGTGGTACGGTTTCGTCCTGTCGACCGTACTGGCGTTCATGCGCTTCATGCGCCTTGTTATTTTTCTCCGGTGGTAGCTTTCGCCGGATTAT
Source organism: uncultured Beijerinckia sp. (assembly GCA_964615275.1). Classification (GTDB taxonomy): domain Bacteria; phylum Pseudomonadota; class Alphaproteobacteria; order Rhizobiales; family Beijerinckiaceae; genus Terripilifer. Next base: position 1,375 of record CAZTMN010000170.1, read on the forward strand.
TTGAAACTGCTTCGCGAATTTGTCATATCCGCGGCGCTGATATTCCCGGCCAAATTGTCTATTGTCCGGCAAGAGCCAACGGGAGTTGAGATGCCTACGGAAATATCGAGCGACCTGCGCACGGGAGCGCTGGTTTATCACAGTTCGCCCCGCCCCGGTAAGCTGGAAATCAAGGCGATCAAGCCGCTGGGCAACCAGCGCGACCTGGCGCTTGCCTATTCTCCCGGCGTGGCCGCCGCATGCGAGGCGATCGTTGAGGATACGGCCGAGGCTGCCAATCTGACTGCGCGGCAGAATCTCGTCGGCGTGATCAGTAACGGCACGGCTGTGCTCGGTCTGGGAAACATCGGCCCGCTTGCATCCAAGCCGGTGATGGAGGGAAAGGCGGTCCTGTTCAAGAAGTTTGCTGGTATCGACGTTTTCGACATCGAGGTCGATCAGGGCGATCCGGCGAAATTCGTCGACGTTGTCGCGGCGCTGGAGCCGACATTTGGCGGTATAAACCTGGAAGATATCAAGGGACCGGAATGTTTCGAGATCGAGGCTGCGTTGCGCGAGCGCATGTCAATTCCGGTGTTCCATGACGATCAGCACGGGACAGCCATCATTGTCGGCGCGGCGGTCACCAACTCGCTGATGCTGGCCGGCAAGAACATCGCCGATGTGCGTATCGTCGTCTCGGGCGCCGGGGCGGCCGCGCTGGCGTGCCTTAATCTCCTGGTCGCTCTCGGCGCGAAAGTAGCGAATATCATCGTCACGGATATCGAAGGCGTTGTCTACAAGGGCCGGGAAGCTCTGATGGATCGCTGGAAGGAGGTTTACGCGCAGGATACAAGCGCTCGTACGCTTGGTGACGTGATTGCCGGGGCCGACATTTTCCTCGGCCTCTCGGCCGGTGGTGTCCTGAAACCGGACATGGTTGCGCAGATGGCGGATCGGCCCGTCATTCTGGCGCTGGCGAATCCCAATCCGGAAATCACCCCCGCGGAGGCGCTCGAGGCCAAACCCGACGCCATGATCTGCACGGGACGGTCCGACTACCCCAACCAGGTCAACAACGTGCTCTGCTTTCCATATATCTTTCGCGGGGCGCTGGACGTGCATGCCACGACGATCAATGAGGAAATGAAGCTCGCCGCAGTCAGCGCGATCGCAAAGCTGGCGCGGGAAGCGCCGTC
>CAZTMN010000171.1:0-2129 GCA_964615275.1 uncultured Beijerinckia sp.
CCGAGCATCGCCCGGTATCCGCTGCCACCGGTTGCCTCCGGGAACGCTGCACAGAGCGTCTTGCCACTTTCGTTCAGTATCCGGATGTCTTTGATTGTCGCGCGCCGGAATACGTTACGCTGCAACGCGCGGCGGATCACCGGCGAGCAGGCGTTTGCAGTCGACAGCGTGCCTGATTCCGCGACTGCTCCCAGCGCCATGAACGCGAAGTCCACGCCCAGTTCGGCGCGGCGCAGCATTTGGCCGGACATCTCCCGCAATTGCGCCCGGTTCCGGTTGTCTGTGGCTGTCCTGTCTAGCAATTGCGCGGCGAGGATGAATCCGGCGACCATAGCCCCGCAAAACAGCGCTTGAACTGGCCGCGACCGTCTAAGGTTCATGGAATTACCCAGGTGATGAAATGTAGCCACACCTTGCGGAAGTTCCCTTTAGATTTTGTTTAGTTGACGCGCCTTGCATGGCCGAAACCCGCGGGCTTGCTGCAGAAAAACCCGGTGCCAGCGATACGCCAGCCTGATTCTGGCATCATATTTCACCTGAAGTCAGGCACTTGTTATTCAATCGCGCCGCCGGTTGTCCGGCTCAGGCCTCAAATTGTATCAGTGCAAATAATAATTGTGAAAATGCAAAGTCCCTCCGGGCTTTCAAAAGCCGGTCGAATACAAGGCTGCGACCTGGGGTTTCATGCCGGAGTTCCGGTGTTTCACAACAGTCCGTTCCGCGCGCACTGGATATGGGAGAACATCCCCCCATCGGTGGCGATATTGGTCCCGCGTATCCAGGCGCTACCGTCGCCGAGGAGAAATGCAACGACCGGGGCGACGTCTTTTGGCAAGCCGACACGGTCCATGATCTTCATGTCTTCCTCGGCCCGTTCGCCGAGCGTTGCGAGGAATTCCGGGAAGATCGGCGTATCGACCGGGCCTGGGCTGACCGAATTCATCCGGATACCCCGGTCGCGCCAGGTCCATCGATTCTGCATGGTCCAGATGATCAGCGCTTCTTTGGTAAAGAAATACGAACGGCCGCCTTCAATATTGTGTTTTTTGCAGAAGGCCTCAACCGCGCCGAAATCCTCGAGCGCATTGCCCTCCTTTGCAACATCCGTGTTGTCCGGCCATTCGACGCCTGCCAGGGAAGCCAGATTGACGATCGCCGCGTTGTCGGCGAGTTTTGGAACGAGCGCATAGGTCAACCGCTTCAGGCCCATCAGGTTGACTTTCACGACGAGCTCCGGTGGCCGCGAAGGTGGCAGACCGGCAATATTGCAAAGCCCGTTTGCGCCTGCCGGCATTTGCGCGGCCAGCGCGTCAATCTCAGCTGGGCTGGAAAGATCGGCGCGAAAAAATTCATCGGCATTGGCTGCCGGCTCATTGAGATCGACGGCAAGTACCTTTCCGCCCTGCCGCTTTATTTCAGCCGCGCTCTCCGCCCCGATGCCTGATGCGGCGCCAGTGACGATTATGGTCTTTCCAGCCAGGGGTGGTTGATAGGTCATCGGTTGTGCTCCGGCGCGGCCTGCGTGAAACCATTTGCGCAAGTGTTAAACCATGCCTCTTGCTCCGGCCACCCTTGCGTGCAAATTTGCCGATCGCACGCCGGTTAGCGGCAGGCGATAATTTCACGCGTGGGGCGTTAAAGGATGGTTGAGGATTTCGACACGCTGGTGAAGCAGCTCACGGCGAAGATGCTTTCAAAAAAATATTTCATCGTGCAGTGGAAGAGTTTCGGCAAGGCGGAACTCATCAAGCAGCTATTGCCGGATCATTTGAAATTTCTCATAGCGCTGGAGAAGCAGGGCAAGGTATTTGGCTCCGGCCCGCTTTCGGGAGAGGGAGCATTGCCCGGTGATGGATTGACAATCCTGCGCGTTGAAAGCGCCGGTGAGGCGTGCGCAATCGCTGAAAAGGATCCCTTCGTAGTCGCCGGGGCGCGCGGATTCGAAATTCGGGAGTGGACGCTGATGGAGGGAAGCGTCAATCTCAGCGTCAATTTCTCTGACCAAAGCATCGGCTTCAGCTAATCTTTTCGCCCCAGCAGGTCGCGCGCCCTTTCCAGGTCGTCCGGCGTATCGACGCCAAGCGGTACCGTGGAGACGGTTTCGACATCGATACGCATGCCCGCCTCCA